>NZ_CP029552.1:6015000-6315000 GCF_003173775.1 Methylobacterium sp. 17Sr1-1
CTGATCCTGGCCTTCGCCCTCGCCCTGCGGATCGCGGTGGGCCGCCACGTGCTGGCGCCCCTGCGCCGGCTCCTCGCTGCCATGGGCGAGGTCGAGCACAAGCGGTGGGTCACGGTCGACCTCGCCGGTCGCCGGCGGCCGAGCCGCGAGATCGCCGACATCTCCGCCGCCTTCAACCGCATGGTCGAGGGGCTGAAGAGCGGCGACGAGGCCCGCCACCTGCTGGCCGAGCTGGAGCGCACCCATGCCCGCCTCGCCGAGGCGAACGGCCTGGTGATGGAGAGCCTCGGCTACGCCCGCCGCATCCAGCAGGCGGTGCTGCCGGGGCCCGCCGCCCTGCGCGGGGCGGGCCTGGAGGTCGCGGTGCTGTGGGAGCCGCTGCACGTCGTCGGCGGCGACTATTACTGGATCGAGGAGATCGACGGCCACGGCATCGTGGTGGTGGCCGATTGCACCGGCCACGGCGTGCCCGGCGCCTTCCTGACCCTGATCGTCGCGACCGCCCTCGACCGGATCCTGCACGATCAGGGCTTGCGCCGTCCCGACGAGATCCTGGCCGCCCTCGACGGGGTGGTGCGGGCGCGGCTGCGACAGGAGACGAGTGCGCCCGACGGATCGGATGACGGGCTCGATTGCGGGATCTGCGTCGTCGACCGGGCGACCGGGGTCCTGCATTTCGCCGGTGCCGGCCTCGCCCTGACGGTGCTGGCCGATAACGGGACTACCCGCATCAAGGGCCGGCGCCATGGGCTCGGCTACCGGCGCACCGGGCGGGAGGAGCCGATCGCCGCGGTGGAGATCCCGCTGCGCGACCGCCCGACCTTCTTCCTCATGACCGACGGGGTCAGCGACCAGATGGGCGGGGCGTCCCGGCGGCTCCTCGGCCATCGCGGCGTCGCGGAGATTTTGGGGCGGCACCAGGATATGCCCCTCGCCGGGCAGGTGGCGGCCCTGGAGGCGGCGCTCGCCGTCCACCGCGGGGCGGAGCCGCGCCGGGACGACATGGCCCTGGTGGCGTTCCGGCCGACGACGGGGTGAGCGAGGCGGGGAGCCGTCGTGGTCCCCGCCCGGATCGTCACGCGTCGCCGATCAGAACCGGCAGATCCGGCGCGGCCCGTACGGCGTCGGGCGGATGAAGCAGCGGCGGCCATAGACCCGCGGCGGACCGTAGAAGCGGCGGCCGTAGATCGGCCGGCAACCGCCATAGGGCCCGCGGGCGAAGCCGGGGCCGCAGCCCTGCGCGACCTGCGTCACCGGTGCCTCGGGGGCGAGAAGACCGGCGAGGCCGGGCCCGGCCGGGGCCGCGCTCGCGGGGGCGGTCGCGAGGCCGCCGAACGCCAGGGCAGCGAGACCGGCGATCTTCCAACGCATCAGCATGGTGGATGGTCCTCCGTGTGGTCCTCGGACGTGCGGGTCCAGAGGGGCGGCCGGCACCGGGGGGGCAGCGCCGCGCCGAGCCGAAGCAACACGGTCCGCGCCGTCCGGTTCCCCGGCCGGGATCGACCGATCCTGCGCGGCGAAAATGCCGTGCCGGCACGTGTCGACAAGCCGCGGCCGTTCCTGTAAGGAGCCGGCAACTCACAACAGGACGCCGAAATCCTGACGCCGGATCCCATCCCGGGGCGCGGCGGCGACGGCAGGAGTTTGACCGATGAACATCATCCAGCAGCTCGAGCAGGAGCAGATCGCTCAGCTCAACAAGACGATCCCCGACTTCGAGCCGGGCGACACGGTCATCGTGAACGTCAAGGTGAAGGAAGGTGAGCGCAGCCGCGTCCAGGCCTACGAGGGCGTCGTGATCGCCCGCTCCGGCGGCGGCATCAACGAGAGCTTCACCGTCCGCAAGATCTCCTACGGCGAGGGCGTCGAGCGCGTCTTCCCGATCTACTCGCCGAACATCGATTCGATCAAGGTGGTCCGCCGCGGCAAGGTGCGTCGCGCCAAGCTGTACTACCTGCGCGATCGCCGCGGCAAGTCGGCCCGCATCGCCGAGCGTGCCGAGCGCGGCGCCGAGAAGGGCAAGACCAAGAAGCCCGCCGCCGCGGAGTAAGAATTTCGCAGAGCGCGAAACAGACGAGGCCGCCTCCCCGATCGGGTCGAGGCGGCCTTTTTGCGTTCCAGAGCCTGTTCGACGGGTCCCGACGATCATGACACCCGGCCTGTCATTCCGGGGCCGCGCAGCGGAACCCGGAATCCATAGCCGCCGACGAGGCAGGATGAAGCGGCGACCGATCCCGTCTCGTTCTCCGATGTCGGCGGTTATGGATCCCGGGTTCTCGGCTCCGCCGAGACCCGGGATGACGTGGTGAAGTGGCGATCGGCGTGCGGGCTCGATCGGCTGGATCGGCCGAAGCCGCTCCTCGATCTACCCCGCCCCGAGCGCCCCCGGCCCGAACCCGGCCTTGCGCGTCAAGCCCGCCTCCTGCCGGAACTGCAATTGCAGACCGCCGACCTTGAGCGCGCCGGAGCGGGCGAGCCGGGTCAGCGGGCCCAGCATCGACAGGAGGAAGCCGGCATCCGAGGCGTAGCGGCCGGCCAGCCGCCTCGGATTGCTCGCGAGCCGCCAGGCCCATTCGAGGCCGGTGCGGCGCAGGAAGGCCGGCGAGCGGGTCTGCTTGCCGAGTGCGAACTCGAACGCCGCGCCGCAGCACAGGATCGACGGTTCGGCGAGGCCGGCGCGGCGCAGGCGCAGGGCCAGCATCTCGCTCTGCGGCGCGCCGACGGCGATGAACACCATGTCGGGCGCGGCCTCGCGCACCTGGGTGATGACGTCGTCCACCGCCGCCGGGTCGTGGATGAAGCCGAAGGGCGGGCGCACGACGTCGAGGCGCCGGCTCGCCATCACGGCCGACGCCTCTTCCACCGTGATGTTGCCGATCACCAGGACCGAGCGGTCGCGGAGAGAGCGCCGGGCCGAGAGGTGCTGCACCAGGTCGCTGCCGGTCGCCACCGTCATCCTGCGGCGCAGGAAGCAGGTGTTGAGCAGGTTGCTGTCGAGGGTGACGATCGAGGCCTGGCGGTAGCTCTCGCGGAATTCCGGCTCCCGGCCCAGGAGCCGCAGATGCATCATGTTGAGGGTGAAGACCGTGGTCCGGCCCCTGTTCAAGGCCGTCGCCAGGGCGTCGAAGCTCAGGCCCCGGACCACGCAGGTCGGGGCTTTGTCCGCTAAGGTCGGCATGTCGGTGCTCCTTCGCCGACGAGTGTCGGAATCGAAGGCATCCCCTGCCCAGAGCGGAAAACGGCGAGGCGTCGCTCCCCGCCGGATTGGTCATCCCGCCGGCCTCTACATCCGAAGCGGTAGAATGACCGGACCGTTCTGACGTCGATCGAGGTGATTAGGGTGTAACGCGTACCCTCGCATTGGCACGATTACTTGGCCGCGCCGGCCGCCTAGCGTCCCAGAACTGGGATGCGACGGGGGACGGAATGCCGGTCGTGAATGCGAGGATCGATGCCAGCGCGGAGTTCGTCGATCCCGCCCTCGTCAACGTCTATGGCTGCACGGTCGGGCCGGGCACGCGGATCGAGCCCTTCGTGGAGATCCAGCGCGGCGCTGCCGTCGGGGCGCGCTGCCGGATCGGCGCCAACGCCTTCCTGTGCGAGGGCGTGAGCCTCGAGGACGACGTCACGGTCGGTCCCGGCGTGATGTTCACCAACGACCGCCATCCCCGCGCCGTGACGGCCGCCGGCACCCTGATGGGGCCGGAGGACTGGACGCTCGAGACGACCCGGGTCGGGGCGGGCGCGGTCATCGGCGCCAACGCCACGATCCTGTGCGGGCTCGCGATCGGCGCGGGCGCCCGGATCGCCCCCGGCTCGGTCGTCACCCGCGACGTGCCGCCCGGCGCCCACGTGGCGGGCGTGCCCGCCCGAGCCGCTCAGCCGGCGGGCGCATCCGCCCCCCTCTCCCACCCCACTTCCCTGCTCAACCTCGCGGAGGCGTCATGATCGGGATCGGAGTCATCGGTTACGGCTATTTCGGGCCGAACATCGCCCGCTGCGTCGCGGAGGCGAACGGCACGGCCCTGAAGGCGATCGCCGATCCGTCGCCGGCCGCGCAAGCCCGGGCCGCCACCCGCCATCCGGGCGTGACGATCGACGAGAGCTGGCAGCGCATGCTGGCCGATCCGGAGATCGACGCGATCGCCATCGCGACGCCGACCCGCCTGCACTACGAGATCGCGCTCGCCGCCCTCATGGCCGGCAAGCACGTGCTGGTCGAGAAGCCGATCACGCCGACCTCCCGCGAGGCGGCCCGCCTCGTGGCCGAGGCGGCCAAGCGCCGCCTCACGCTGATGGTCGACCACACCTTCGTGTATACCGGCGCGGTCCAGAAGATCCGCGAGCTGATCGACACCGGCGTCACCGGCGACCTGTTCTACTACGACTCGACGCGGATCAACTTCGGCCTGTTCCAGGACGACGTGAACGTGATCTGGGACCTGGCGGTCCACGACCTCGCCATCCTGGACTACCTGCTGCCGGCCGAGACCCTGGCGATCTCCGCCACCGGCGCCGGCCACATCAAGGGCAGCCCGGAGAACCTCGCCCACATCACCCTCTACCTCGAGGGCGGGGTCACCGCGCATCTCAACGTGAACTGGCTCGCCCCGGTGAAGATCCGCCGCACCCTGATCGGCGGCAGCCGCCGGATGATCGTGTTCGACGACATGGAGCCGAGCGAGAAGGTGAAGGTCTACGACCGCGGCGTCGAGATCGACGAGCGGCCCTCGCAGGAGGAGATCCGGCGCATCCTGCCGGCCTACCGCATGGGCGACGTCTGGACCCCGCACATTCCGGTCAAGGAAGCGCTTGTCACCGAGATCGAGCACTTCGCCCGCTGCATCACCACCGGCGAGGCGCCGCTCACCTCCGGCGAGAGCGGGTTGCGCGTGGTGCGCCTGCTCGAGGCCGCCTCCCAATCCCTGGCCCAGCGCGGCCATCCGATCGACCTGTCTCCCCTGAGGGCCGCCTGATGATCCCGCTTCTCGACCTCGAAGCCCAGTACCGGGCCGTGCAGGAGCCCCTGGAGGAGGCGGTGCTGGCGGTGCTCCGCAGCGGCGCCTACGTGCTCGGGCCCCAGGTCGCCGCCTTCGAGCGCGACTTCGCCGCCCATTGCGGGACCGCCGAGGCCGTGTCGGTGTCGACCGGCACCGCCGCCCTCCATCTCGGGCTGATCGCCGCCGGGGTGCGCCCCGGCGACGAGGTGATCACCGTCGGCATGACCTTCGTCGCCACCGTCGCGGCGATCCTCTATGCCGGCGCCAAGCCCGTCCTGGTCGACGTCGATCCCCAGACCTACACCATGGACCCGGCGGCCTTCGCGGCGGCGATCACGCCCCGCACCCGCGCGGTGGTGCCGGTGCACCTGCACGGGCGCCTCGCCGACATGGCGGCGATCTGTTCGATCGCCGAGCGCTTTGGGCTCACGGTGGTGGAGGATGCAGCCCAAGCCCACGGTGCCGAGCGCGGCGGGACGCGGGCCGGCGCCTTCGGGACGGTCGGCTGCTTCAGCTTCTACCCGGGCAAGAATCTCGGCGCCTGCGGCGAGGGCGGGGCGATCACCACCCAGGATCCCGACATCGCCAAGGCCCTGCGCTCGTTGCGCGACTGGGGCCAGGAGGGGCGCTACAACCACGTCCGCCCGGGCTTCAACTACCGCCTCGACACCGTGCAGGCGGCGGCGCTGGCCGTGAAGCTGCGTTACCTCGACGGCTGGACGGAAGGGAGGCGGCGGGCCGCCGCGCGCTACGATGCGCTGCTCGGCCAAGCCGGCCTCAAGGCGCCGAAGGCCGGCGGGCGCGACCACGTCTACCACGTCTACGCCGTGCGGGTGCCGGACCGGGACGCGGTGCGGGCCCGGATGCAGGACATGGGCGTCGCCACCGGCATCCACTACCCGAAGGCGGTGCACCACCAGCCGGCCTACGCCGATCGCGTGCGCCTCGGCACGCCCTGCCCCGTCTCGGAGGCTCTGGCCGGCGAGTGGCTGTCCCTGCCGCTCTTCCCCGAGATCACCGAGCGCCAGATCGCGACCGTCGTCGCGGCCCTCACCGACAGCCTGGGAGATGGTTATGCTGAAGCCGTGTGAGCCGTCTCGCGCACTAAACCGCGTCCTCGTCACCGGTGGGGCCGGCTTCATCGGCTCCCACATCGTCGATCTCCTGGTGGCGCGCGGCTGCCGCGAGATCGTGGTGGTCGACAACCTGATCCGGGGCCGGACCGAGAACCTGTCCGGCGCCATGGCCTCCGGTGCCGTCGAACTCGTCATCGGCGACATCCGCGACCGCGACCTGATGGCCGGGCTGGTGGCGGGCTGCGACACCGTCTTCCACCAGGCGGCGCTCCGCATCACCCACTGCGCCGCCGAGCCGCGCGAGGCGATCGAGGTGATGGTCGACGCGACCGCGAGCCTCGTCGAACTCTGCGTCGCGGAAGCCGTGGGCAAGGTGGTCTACGCCTCCTCGGCCTCGGTCTACGGCATGGCGACGACCTTCCCGACCCCGGAGGCCGAGGCGCATTCCGGCAACCGCACGCTCTACGGCGCGGCCAAGAGCTTCGGCGAGGGCCTGCTGCGCTCGTACAACGACATGAACGGGCTCGACTACGTCGCGCTCCGCTACTTCAACGTCTACGGCCCGCGCATGGACCTGCACGGGCGCTACACCGAAGTCTTGATCCGCTGGATGGAGCGGATCGCCCGCGGCGACCCGCCGCTGATCTTCGGCGACGGGCTGCAGACCATGGACTTCATCGACGTGCGCGACGTCGCCCGGGCCAACATCCTGGCGGCGCTCTCGCCGGCGAGCGACGTGGCGCTCAATGTCGGACGCTGCGAAGAGACCTCGCTCCTCGAACTGGCGCAACGCCTCGCCGCGGTGATGGGCCGGCCGGACCTGGTGCCGGTCCACGAGGCCGAGCGCAGCGTCAACCCGGTGCCCCGGCGCCTCGCCGAGACCCGCCTCGCCCGCGAGCTGACCGGCTTCCAGGCGGCCATCGGCCTCGACGAGGGCCTCGACGCCCTGGTCGCCTGGTGGCGGGCCAACAGCAAGCCCGCGGCCTCCACCCTCGCCCCCGTGATGGAGCTCGCCTCGTGATCCCGATCATCAAGCCGAGCCTCGGCGAAGCCGAGGTCGAGGCGGCGAGCGCCGTCATCCGCTCCGGCTGGCTCACCCAGGGGCCGCAGGTCGGCGCCTTCGAGGCCGAGTTCGCGCAGGCCGTCGGCGCTCCCCATGCCTGCGCGGTCTCGAACTGCACCACCGGCCTGCATCTGGCGCTGCTCGCTGCCGGCGTCGGGCCCGGCGACGAGGTCATCACCGTCAGCCACACCTTCATCGCCTGCGCCAACGCCATCCGGCAATGCGGGGCCGAGCCGGTGCTGGTCGACATCGACCCCGTCACCCTCACCATCGACCCGGACCTCGCCGAGGCCGCGATCACGCCGCGAACCCGGGCGATCCTCGCCGTGCACCAGATCGGCATGCCCTGCGACATGGCCCGGCTGATCGGAATCGCACGCCGGCACGGGATCCACCTCGTCGAGGATGCCGCCTGCGCGATCGGCTCGGAGATCCGGATCGACGGCGCATGGCAGCGGATCGGCCGGCCGCTCGGGGACGTCGCCTGCTTCTCGATGCATCCGCGCAAGATCCTCACCACCGGCGAGGGCGGCATGCTGACGACCCGCCACGCGGCGTTCGACCGCCAGTTCCGGCTCTGGCGCCAGCACGGGATGGGCGTCTCGGACGTCGCCCGCCACGCCAGCCGGGCGGTGGTCTTCGAAGATTATCCGACGACGGGATACAACTACCGATTGACGGACCTGCAGGCGGCGATCGGCCGGGTGCAGCTCGCGCGGCTCGACGCCATCGTGGCGGAGCGCCGGCGCCTCGCCGGGCTCTACGCGGAGGCCCTGGCGGGTCTGCCCGTCGCGGTCCCGGCCGAGCCGGACTGGGCCCGGTCGAACTGGCAGAGCTACGCCGTGCGCCTGAGCGACGGGGCCGATCAGGTTTCCGTGATGCAAGGTCTGCTCGACCGCGGCATTGCCAGCCGCCGCGGCGTGATGTGCATCCACCTCGAGCCGGCCTATGCCGACCTGACATTGCGCGCACCCTTGCCCCACTCGGAGGCCGCGCGCGACCGCTGCATCCTGCTGCCGCTCTATTCCGGCATGGGCGACGACACCGTCCATGCCGTCGCGTGCGCCCTGGCGGAGGCTCTGGCGGGGCGCCCCGCCCTGCCCCTCAGCGCCTGAGGCTTCGGGTTCATCGCCGGGTCGGATCAGCGGCGGGCCACCAAGCCCGCCGCTGATCTTTTCTGGACTGAATCGACGCGATGCGACATTTACCGTTAAAAATTATCAAACGATATGGTTGACTGGACATCCTTCAGATGATTGTTGAGCGCGGACGGAGCGCGCCGCCTTAGAGCGGTAGTGTCAGATCTTATACATAAAGTGATGTACGGGAGCGGCGATGAGGTGGATCGAGGACGAAGGACGGACGCCGCTTTCCGCCCTCATCCCTGTCGGGACTGGTGCGGGCCGCACCGTTCTGGAAGCTGGCGCCCGGGAACCGGGTCGCCGCTGACGCCCTGACGTCGGTCGGTCTCGCTCTGGAGAAACGCCCGCACTGACGCTGCCTGGCGACATGACGCTCGTTCCTGGCGCGTCAAAGATCTCTTTTCTCAAAGTATAAGCCGCCCGGTGACTGAAAGAGGTCCCGTCGGTCAGCTATGCGCGTCAGCATCACATCCTCCAACGTCAATAATGTTCCGAGTCCGACCGCCGGATACACGTCTTGCGTGTGTATCAAACGATTGTCTCTTGCGTGCGATCAATCAAGGCGCCTAATATCATCAGTGGAATTCGGCCTATATCATCACGTTGAGGATTGTAACTGCTTTATTCCCGTGTTAGGACTGAAATCAGGGAGAGCGGGCGGATGCGGGGGGCCGGATCGACTGGATCATGCAGTCGAGGGCCCGGCGACGCCGGCCGATTCCACAGATCCGGCTCCGGACAAGGGGTGGCACGGCATGATCGCGCCGGGCCGTGACCATCACGCCGAGAACCGCATCCAACAATAATGCTCGATCGTACAGTGGTGGAGGTGAAGCATGTCGACGCCCGCTCTCGTTGATTACGGCCTCGCTTCGCGGGGCCGCAGACTGGTCGAAGTGACTGACACCGTGGTGGAGGCGTTCGAGCCCGGCGAGGAGCCCGGCCTGAAGCCCGCCATCGCGATCATCGAGCCGCGGCAGCTGGTGCGCGAATGCCTGCGCAACTGCCTCGCCGAAGCGATTCCGGACCACGAGGTCGTGACCTTCGGGTCGATCGACGAGTGGGAGCGGGCGAAGGTCGGCCACCAGGACGGCGACCTGGTGGTGCTCTACTACGATCCCCGCGAGGCCGGGCGCGGCGCCGCCCAGCGCGAGGCCGCGCTGCGCTCGCGGATCGGGCCGAACACCAGCCTGGTCCTGCTCTGCGACAGCGAGGATCCGGGCGAGATCGTGGAGCGGCTCAACGAGGGCGCCCGCGGCTACATCCCCACCAATGTCAGCCTGAAGGTGGCGATCGAGGCGATGCGGCTGGTGCGGGCCGGCGGCGTCTTCGTGCCGGCGAGCTGCCTGCTGCAGCGCCGGAGCGGGGCCGAGGATGCCGGCGCGGCCGACCCCCGCAGCCAGTTCACCCCGCGCCAGACCGCGGTGCTGGAGCAGTTGCAGAAGGGCAAGGCGAACAAGATCATCGCCTTCGAGCTCAACATGAAGGAGAGCACCGTCAAGGTGCATGTGCGCAACATCATGCGCAAGGTCGGCGCGACCAACCGGACCGAGGTGGCGATTCGCGCCTTCGAATCCCGCTCCGACCTCAAGCTGTAGGACAGGGGGCGCGGGGGAATGTCTCCCGCGCGGTCCCACCCGGGCGAGCCATGACCCGCCCTAATCCGTCATTCGTTGATCCGACGCGGTCGAGCCGGCCGGCGTCGATTTTCTTTTACGACGATTGCCTTGATCGATCCGGTACGCTGGCCGACATCTCCCGGAGCCTGTTTGACTGATCGATACAGCGCTCGAACCCTCCGGGTCATCCCGGGTTCTCGGCTTCGCCGATCACCGGACGACGAGGAGGGTGACGACACTGTCCGTTAACTCAAACAGTCTCTCGGCGTCATCCCAGGTTCCGCTTTCGCGGCCCCGGGATGACCTGGAGGGTGTGAAGACTGTCGGGATTCATCTGGCCCTCGCCGCGGCGACCTCACTCCCCCTTGAGCGGCGGCGGGGGCGGGGCCACCCGGGCGCCGGGGCCGCCCGGATGGGCGGCGTCGTTGTTGGTCACCATCGCCAGCACCGAGAGGATCTTGTCCTTGTCCGATTGCAGGTGGTTGATCTGCGTCTCGGTGCAGCCTTCCTCCAGATAGGCGATCACCAGGGTGCGGGCGGCGGTGTCGGTGATGTAGCCGCCGAACTCCTGGAACGCCCGGGCGAGCGCCCGGCCCTCCGGCGTCGTCAGCCCGAGGCGGCCGAGATCGACCTGCGGCGGGATCGCGAACAGGGCCCCCATCGGGATCGTGCCGGTATGCGCGTTGTGCCCGCCCCCGTCGGTCGAGGAGGCCGGCCAGACGATGCGGGTCGGGCTCGCCTGGCTGGTGCTCGCCGCCATCGCGATGGCGTGGCGGATCTCGCCCCGCTCGAGCTCGGCCCGCCGCACCAGCCCGCCGATGAGCGAGCCGCCGAAGGCGCGCACGCCCTCCGTGGCGCCGGGCGTCGCCGAGATGCCGCTGCCGCGCAGGTCGGTGCGCACCAGGTATTGCGCCGAGTAGAGCTTGCGGGCCGGGTCGAACGCGCCGAGCCACAGCTCGTAGGCGTAGCGGCCCTCCGCGTCGATCAGCACCGCGTGCCGGTCGGTGCCGCCCAGGAAGGCGATGCCGGGCGGGGTGCGCAGGGTGAACCGGCCGCCGTTCGGGGCCCCGCCATGGGGCCAGGGCACGCTCGGCGGCCGTCCGCGATAGGTCCAGGTCCGCTCCGGATCGTCGGGCGCCTGGCGGTAGATCCCGAAGGCGTGGCCGCCGATCCACGCATAGGCGCCCGCCGGCCCGCCGGCATTCTGGTTGCGCAGGAGCGCCGTCTCGGCCGCGTCGCCGGATTGGAACGTCGCCCCCCGGCCGAGCGGCGTGTTCCAGATGCTCGTCGAGGCGAAGGGCTGCGCGACGGGATCCCGGAACGGGTCGTCGGCCTGCGCGGGAGGGCTCAGCAGGGCGAGGACGAGCACGAGAGCGGCAGCGGAACGGTGCATCGGCGCGGATCTCCCGGCAGGACCGGCCGCAGGGTAGCCGGCCGGGGCGTCGCGCGAAGCGTCGCCTTCGGGGCGCGGGGCCGCTCCGGATCTCAGCCGGAGGTGTCGGCGGACCTGCGCCTTTCGGGGGTGGCCGCCGCCTTTCTCGGGAAACGGGCCGCCGGATTGGGCCGCTCCGAACCGCCCGGGCGGTCTCTAAGCTCCCCTCCCGTGCGCCTCCCTCTCGCGGCCCGCCCCTCGCGACCCGGCCGCGACCAGCAGACCCCGGATCGATCATGACGCCAGCCGGTTCGATGCAGTGGATCCTCGCGGTGCCCTTTCTGCGGGACGAGGGCGGCGACTGGATCCCCCGCCACGTCGGCGGTCCCCACCGGTTCGCGACGGCGCCGGCGACCTACGACCACGACCGCTCGCGGGCCGTCACCGGCGTGGCGGAATGGTCGGACTACCTGCGCCATGCTTGGGGCGCCTGGCGCCTCGTGCGCGCGGCACCGCGGGGGCGGGCCGGTGTGATGACCGGCTTCCCGCAGCTCGCCGTGACGGCGGCCCTGGTCAAGCTCGTCCTCGGCCGGCGGGACGTGCCCCTCGTCGCCTGGTGCTTCAACCTCGGCCGGACGCCGGGGGGCTGGCAGGCGCGCCTCGCCCGCATGGTCCTGGGGCAGGTCGACGTGTTCGTGGTGCATTCCCGTCGCGAGATCTCGCTCTACGCCGACTGGCTCGCCCTGCCTCGCGACCGCTTCGTGTTCGTGCCCCTGTCGATCCACGACGAGCCGCGCGAGACGCATGAGGACGAGGCGGCGCCCTTCGTGCTCGCCATGGGCTCGGCCAACCGGGACTACGCCACCCTCGTGGCCGCGGTCGCCCGGCTCGGCCTGCCCACCGTGATCGTCGCCGGCGCCCACGCCGTCGCGGGCCTCGACCTCCCGCAAAACGTCACGGTGCGCAGCGGCCTGACCATCGCCGAGTGCCACGACCTCTGCGGGCGGGCGCGGGTCAACGTCGTGCCCCTGCGCAACACCACCTTCACGTCCGGCCAGGTCACGGTGCTGGAGGCGATGATGCTCGGAAAGCCCGTCGTGGCGACGAGGGCGGCCGGGACCGAGGATTACGTGAGCGAGGGCGAGAACGGCCTCCTGGTGCCGCCCGAGGACCCCGCGGCGCTTGCTGCCGCCATCGCGACCCTGTGGGACGATCCCGCCGCCCGCGCCCGCCTCGGCGCCGGCGCGCGCCGCACCGTCGCGGAGGGGACCACTTTCCGGTCGGTCGCGCCCGCGATGGCGGCGGTGCTCGACGTGGCGCGGATGCGGGCGGCGGAGGCGGGCGGCGTCGCGGCGCCGGGAGCGCCGGCCCGGAGCCCGACGGGCTGAGAGCCTGTTCGATCGGCCTCTGCCGGCTTCCACACCCTCCGCGTCAATCCGGGCTTGCGAAAGCAGCAGCCAGGAAAGTGTGGGTGGGATACATTTTGCCCGCTTCCGGGCTCTGCTGCCGATTTCGCCGGGGCTTTCACCCCGGCCGCGCGCCCCTACCCCGGCGATTTCCCCTCCCCGACCCGCTCGGTCCGCACCCATTCCGTCTGCCGCTGCAGCGCGAAGCGGCGCAGGATCCCGGCCTTGCCGGCGACGAGGCGCGGCAGGGCCGCGAGATCCTGCCAGCGCAGGAAGCCGCCGCCCCAGCGCCGGGCCGCGAGGCCGAAGGCGAGGACGAGGCCGGCGAGGCTGGCGGCGGAGATCAGCAGCGGTCCCGCCCCACCGCCGGCCGCCCACCAGGCGAGGCCGAGGCCGGCGAGTCCGGCTTGCGCGAGCGCGAGGGTCACCAGGGGCAGGACGCAGAGGTCGAGGGCCATCGCGGCGAGCCGGGCGTCGCCCCGGTGCAGGGCGGCGCGCAGGAGCGCGCCGGCATAGGGCAGGATCAGCGAGAGGTGGCCGTGCTCCCAGCGGGTCTGCTGCGCCCGCCGCGCCGCCGCGCCGGCCGGGAGCGCGCTCGTCACCTCGGCCTCCGGGCAGAAGCGGGGCGGATGGCCGGCGAGCGCCAGGTCGAGGCCGAGCTTCAGGTCCTCGGCGAGGTGCCCGCTGGCCAGCCCGACCGTGGCCAGCAGGCGCGTCGGCACCGCGAAACCGGTGCCGGAGATGCCGCAGGGCCAGCCGAGGCGGCTGCCGCCGAGGGGGCGGCCGATCTGCTTGACGGTCGTCGCGACGGTAGCGAGGCGCAAGGAGGAGGAGGCCTGCGGCGGCGGTGCGAGGCGGTAGGCCGCCTGGACCGGCCCGTCGAGGGCGGCGCTCAGGCGCGCGATCCGGTCGAGAGCGTCGGGCGCCAGGGTGCAATCGGCGTCGACCACCACCAGGGTCTCGGGCAGGCCGGTGCGGGCGAGGTGGCGGGTGCCGAAATCGAGGGCGTAGCCCTTGCCGCGCCGCTCGGGGTCGTGGCGCTCCACCACCTCGGCTCCGGCCTCCCGTGCCGCGGCCGCGGTGGCGTCGCGGCAATTGTCGGCCACCACCAGCAGGCGGTCGCCGGGGGCGAGGCCGGGGCGCAGCGAGGCCACCGTGTCGGCGATCTGGGCGGCCTCGTCATGGGCCGGGACCAGCACCGCCAGGGACGGCCGGCGCGGGGACGGTGGGGATAGGCGTAAGGCCGGCAGCGAGGCCACGACCTGCGCTGCGAGAACCAGGACCGGCACCGCGCCGGCGAGCGCCAAGGCGCAGAGGAGAAGATCGACGAGGGGCATCGGCGCTAGGGATCCTCGGGTACGGGACTGCTCGCCCGGCCGCGCGGGCGCGCGGCCGGGACATGATGAGGATGAGGGTCAGTAGGCGGCCTGCGAGCGGAAGATTTCGCGCAGCGTCATCCCGAGGATGAGCAGGTCGAGCAGCAGCGACCAATGCTCGATGTAGGCGAGGTCGAGATCGACCCGGCGCTGCATCGCGGCGGCGTTCGGCGTCTCGCCGCGGCAGCCGCGCACCTGCGCCCAGCCGGTGATGCCCGGGCGCACCGCGTGGCGCTCGGCGTAGCGGGCGACCGTGCCGCTGAACTGCGCGTCGTGCGCCACCGCGTGCGGCCGCGGCCCGACCAGGGACATCGAGCCGAAGAGCACGTTCACGAGCTGGGGCAATTCGTCGAGGCTGGTGCGGCGCAGGACGCGGCCGACGCGGGTCACCCGCGGGTCGTCGCGCCTGGCTTGACGGACGACGCTGCCGTTTTCGCAGCAGGTCATGGTGCGGAACTTCCACACTCGGAACGGCCGGTTGCCGAGGCCGATGCGGCTCTGGCGAAACAGCACCGGCCCGCGCGAATCGCACTTGATCAGCAGCGCGACGACCAGGAAGAGCGGCAGCAGCAGGACCAGTCCGAGGGCGGCGCCCACCACGTCGAGGGCGCGCTTGGCGACCGGGCCCATTCCGGGCCGGAAGGCCGGCGCCGGGCGGATCCGGGCGGCGACCGCGCTGCCGGCGTCGACCGCCGGCGCGAGGGCCAGAGCTCCCGACGTCAAGGTTCCCGATGCCAGAGCTCCGGGCGCCAGCAGTCCCGGGGCGAGCAGGAGCGCGAGGCCGCTGGCCGGCACCGTACCCCCGAGCCCGCTTCCCGTCACTCCACCACCGGTGAGCCCGCTCCTGGCCAGCCCCTTACTGCCAAGTTCATCACCACCGCCCACGCGGGATTGCGGTCGTGCTCCATGAGCCATGCGCCGTCTCCACCGTTAACGAGCGATTAACGATAGGCAGAGAGGCGAAGCTCAGGTCAATTTCACCACAATATCACGCGGATCTACGTTGCATCATCTTCGATTACCTCGTTCGGGTACTGATCTTTCATCGAAAGAGGCGAAGGTGAACAGGGGCCGGCGGGGCAAGGCGCCGGGGGAGGTGCGGCCTCTACCGCTTATTGGGAGGCTGCGCCGTGCGGCCGGACGGTCGAGGCTTCCCGTCAGTCACGGGAACGAGCCCAGCGGCGCGGCGGCCGGGAGAGGGCTCGCGGGTAAACGACATCACCGGCAGCCGACATCCTTGGGACGAGAAGGCCTGATCCGCATGCGAGCCGCACACCGTCTTCCCGCCTCCCTCCGGCGCGGGCTCCTCCTCGGCGCGATAGGCCTGCCGGCCGGGCTCGCGAGCGCGGCGAACGGGCCGCGTCCCGCCATCTCCGCCCCTCTGCCAGCGCCCGCGCCGGCCGCCGCGAGCAATTCCGCGGGGAGCCTCGCCGGCTACGCCCTCGGGCCGCTCGACCGCATCCGGCTGCGGGTGTTCGAGTGGCGGGCCAGCCGCGACGAGATCTTCGCCTGGACGGCGCTGAACGACGAGTTCACCATCGGGGCCGACGGCACCCTGTCCCTGCCGATCATCGGCGACATCCCGGTGGCCGGCCTGCCGACCCGGGAGGTCGGGCGGCTGGTGGCGCGGCGCCTGCGCGACCGGATGGATCTGGCGGACCCGCCCGACACCGCGGTGGAGATCGCCGTCTACCGGCCGTTTTACATCAGCGGCGCCGTCGACAAGCCCGGGGAATACGCCTTCCGGCCGGGGCTGACCGTGGCGAAGGCGGTGGCGCTCGCCGGCGGACCGCCGCGGGTCACCGATGGCGGGCTCCTGCGCCTGGAGCGCGATGCGATCACCGCGCGCGGCGACCTCGCCGGCCTGCAGAAGGACCGCGACCAGCTCACCCTGCGGCTGGCCCGCCTCGTCGCCGAGCGCGACGACAAACAGAGGTTCGAGCCGCCGAAGGAACTGGCCGGGCGCCCGGATCCCGGCCTGCTCGCGCTCATCGACCGCGAGACCTCGATCTTCGAGGCCCGCCGCAAGGCGCTGGCGACCCAGGTCGACGCCATCGAGGATCTCAAGCGCTTCCTGCGCCAGCAGATCGACGTGCTGAACGGCCAACTCGCCACCATCGACACCCAGATCAAGCTGATCGCCACCGAGATCCGCAGCAACGAGCAGCTCGCCGAGCGCGGCCTCGCCACCCAGCAGCGCACCATCGCGTCCGGCCGCTCGATGGCGCAGATGGAGAGCGAGAAGCTGCGCACTACCACCGACCTGCTGCGCGCCCGCGAGTCGATCTCGCGCGCCGACCTGTCGATCCTCGACCTGCGCAGCCGGCGCGCCACCGAGATCACCGCGGAGGCGCGCGATACCCAGCGCGCCCTCGAGCAGCTGAAGCCCCGGATGGAGGTGGCCGAGCGGCTGATCCTCGAGGCCGAGGTCTCCGCCCCGCGCTTCCTCGCCGACCGCGCCCAGGCCCGGCGGGCGAAGCCGACCTACCGCGTCAGCCGGCAGACCGGCACAAGCGCGCAGGAGATCGTGGCCGACGACACCACGACACTGATGCCGGGCGATTCCATAAGCGTCGAACTGCCCAACATCGACCTGCCGGCGGTCTCCTGGCCGGCGCCGCGGACGGGGGCGATGACGTCGTTGAATTAGGAATCGATCACTTCGAAAATGAAGTCGAAGTTTTTCGACAGTGCTTGTCCTTGAAGCTCCGCGTCATTCCGGGGCCGCGCAGCGGAGCCCGGAGTGCCGCAGGCACGCCCAGAACCGCAGGACGTCCAGGACAAGGTGGAGCGCGTTCCGCTTCTTCTGGCACCACCTGCGTGTCCGGATCCCGGGCTCCGCCGCGCGGCCCCGGGATGGCCCTGTGCGGTGGGACCGTTGCGTCGCCTCGGCGAAGGGACGCCGATCGCATCACGGCTTGCGGCGCCACCACGCGACGACCCGCTCCCACTTCGCCTCCAGCCAGCGGGCCGAGCGCTCCAGCGACGGCTTCATGCCGGGCAGATCCTCGCTGAGGAGGGCGAGGCCGAGCGGCAGCATCCACAGCCCGAAGACCGGCAGGATCGCCAGGAAGCCGCCGAGGATCAGGGCCAGGGCGGCCGGGATGCGGACCCAGCGCCGGGACGGCGCGCGCAGCCAGGCGATCGCACCACCCACCCGCCGGGGCAGGAGTTCGAGCAGCAGGGCGATCCGGTCGTCCCACGCCTGAGCCAGCGGGTTCGGGGAGCCGTGATTCGGGGAGCCTTGCGGGTTCGGCATCGCCGTGGGGGTGCGCGGGGGCGCGGTGGTGTCGTCGGTGATCATAGCGAGAAACAAAGCGGCAAAGCAGCCGGACGGTTCCGCGCTTCCGCACGGTCCCACCCCTGCGAGGCCGCGCCGCATTGCCGAGCCCCCGGCCGCGACCTAACTCCGGACGTCATGGAGACAACCGGCGAAGCAGGGTGCGGCGCCACCCCGGCGGCGGGCACCTTGCAGGTCCGCGTCGTCCAGCGCATCTCCGAGATCGCCGCGGCGGACTGGGACCGCTGCGCCCTCTCGGCCGAATCGCTCGCGGGGGCGGCCGAGAGCCACAACCCCTTCGTCACCCACGCCTTCCTGTCCGCATTGGAGGATTCGGGTTGCGTCGGCGGCCGCACCGGCTGGCTGCCGCTGCACGTCGCCGTCGAGCGCGACGGTCAGGTGATCGGATACGCCCCCTGCTACCTGAAATCCCACTCGCAGGGCGAGTACGTGTTCGATCACGGCTGGGCCGACGCCTTCGAGCGCGCCGGCGGCCGCTACTACCCGAAGCTCCAGGTCAGCGTGCCGTTCACGCCCGTCACCGGCCCGCGCTTCCTGATCGCCCCGGGCGAAGATGCCGAAGAGGCCACCGCCGCCCTCGTCGCGGGCCTGCGGGCCCTGCGCCGGCAGGTCGAGGCCTCGTCGATCCACGCGACCTTCCTGCCCGAGACGGAGGCCGAGCGGGCCGGCGGGCTCGGTTTCCTGCGCCGGGTCGACCAGCAGTTCCACTGGGACAATGCCGGCTATGCCACCTTCGACGATTTCCTCGGGGCGCTGGCCTCGCGCAAGCGCAAGGCGATCAAGCGTGAGCGGCGGGACGCGCTGGCAGCCGGGCTCACGATCGAGTGGGTCACCGGCTCCGACCTGACGGACGCCCACTGGGACGCCTTCTACCGCTTCTACATGGATACCGGCTCGCGCAAATGGGGCCGGCCCTACCTCAACCGGCGCTTCTTCTCGCTGATCGGCGAGCGCATGCCTGAGCGCATCCTCCTGGTGATGGCCCGGCGCGAGGGCCGGTACGTCGCGGGCGCCATCAACCTGATCGGCGACCGCGCCCTCTACGGCCGCAACTGGGGCTGCATCGAGGACCATCCCTTCCTGCATTTCGAGGTCTGCTACTATCAGGCGATCGACTTCGCGATCGCCCGCGGGCTCGCCCGGGTCGAGGCAGGGGCGCAGGGCGAGCACAAGCTCGCCCGCGGCTACCGCCCGGTGATCACCCACTCCGTCCACGACATCGCCGATTCCGGCTTGCGCGCGGCGATCGCCGACTATCTCGCCCGCGAGGCGCGCCACGTCGAGGCGGCGGCGGACGCCCTCGACGAGGCGACGCCGTTCCGCAAGGGCGACGACTGACGCGTCTCGCGGAGTTGTCGGGCGTCGCGCGAGTCATGCATCCGCGCCCCTGGACTCGGGGTTGGCGGCGCCGGAGGATGCGCGCCGTCCGGCCCCGACCTCGGGCCCAATCGAAACAAGACGTCCGGAGCGTTTCGCCGCATGTCCCCGATCGACCGCATCTCCGCCGACCTCGAGGCGCTCACCGCCATCCGGCGCGACTTCCACGCCCATCCCGAGCTCGGCTTCGAGGAGGTGCGCACCTCCGGCATCGTCGCGGACAAGCTCGCCTCCTGGGGGATCGAGGTGCATCGCGAGATCGGCCGCACCGGCGTCGTCGGGGTGCTGAAGGGCCGCGGCATCAGCCCCCGGCGCATCGGGCTTCGCGCCGACATGGACGCCTTGCCGATCGAGGAGGCGACCAACCTCCCCTACCGCTCGACCGTGCCGGGCAAGATGCACGCCTGCGGCCATGACGGCCACACCACGATGCTGCTCGGTGCCGCCAAGTACCTCGCCGAGACCCGCGACTTCGACGGCACCGCGGTGTTCATCTTCCAGCCCGCGGAAGAGGGCTTGGGGGGCGCCCGCGCCATGCTGGCCGACGGGCTCTTCTCGCGCTTCCCCTGCGACGAGGTCTACGGCCTGCACAACAACCCGAGCGGGCGGACCGGCGAGCTCTCGGTGCGCCCCGGTCCCGCCATGGCGGCGGCCGACTTCTTCGACATCCGCATCATCGGGCGCGGCGCCCATGGGGCGCAGCCGAACCGCGGCATCGATCCGGTGGTGGTCCAGGCGGCGCTCGTCCAGGCGCTGCAGACCATCGTCAGCCGCAACGCCGACCCGCTGCAATCGGCGGTTTTGTCGATCACCCAGGTCCATGCGGGGGCGGCCTACAACGTGATCCCGGAGGAGGCCCACCTCGCCGGCACGGTGCGCACCTTCGACGACGACATCCGCGCCCTCGTCGCCAAGCGCATGCGCGAGATCTCGGCCGGCGTGGCCGCGACCTTCGGCGCCGAGATCACGGTCGAGATCAACGACATCTTCTCGGTGCTGCGCAACAGCGAGGAACAGACCCGCGCCGCCGCCGAGGTCGCCACCGAATTGTTCGGCGCCGCCAAGGTCGATACGGCGCCGGAGCCGAAGATGGGCAGCGAGGACTTCGCCGACATGCTGCACGCGGTGCCGGGCGCCTATGCCTGGCTCGGGGGCAAGGCCGGGGCGAACCTGCACAACGCCGCCTTCGACTTCGACGACGCGATCATCCCGCTCGGCGCGGCGTACTTCGCGCGGCTGGTCGAGACGCGCTCGGCGGCCGCCGCCGGCTGAGGCCGGTTCCGGGCGCAGGGACGTTCGGATAAGGTCCTGGCGACGCCATTCTCCCTTGCATCACCCCGGGTTCCGCGGTCGCGGCCCCGGGGTGGCCGGGAGGGTGGCACGATCGGCGAGCGGGCCGATCAGACCCGACAGGACAGGATCATGACCGACACCGCCTACGACCCCCAGAACATCTTCGGCAAGATCCTGCGGGGCGAGGTGCCCTGCCACAAAGTCTACGAGAACGAGCACGTCATCGCGTTCATGGACGTGATGCCCCAGGCCGACGGTCACACCCTGGTGGTGCCGAAGACCCCGAGCCGCAACCTCCTCGACGCGGACCCGGCCACCCTCGGCCACCTCTACGCCGCCGTGCAGATCGTGGCGCGGGCCGCGAAGGCCGCTTTCGCGGCCGATGGCGTCGCGGTCTACCAGTACAACGAGGCGGCGGCCGGCCAGACCGTGTTCCACCTCCACGTCCACGTCCTGCCCCGGCACGAGGGCGTGGCGCCGCGCCGGCACGTCGAGGGCATGGCGGATCCAGCCGTGCTGGCGCAGCACGCGGAGAGGATCCGGGCGGAGCTGGCGAAGTAGGGCCCTCGCGCCAGAAACAATTCAGTCTTCCGGAAGTCGCGGGATCCCTCTCCCACACGGGAGCGGGGGACACGCTTCATTTTCGAGCCCATACCCCAAAAGAAAAGCCGCCCTCTCGGGCGGCTCTCCAGAATTCTCGACGTCTGCGTCGCTACGATCAGCGCGAGTAGAACTCGATGACCAGGTTCGGCTCCATCTGCACCGGGTACGGGACCTCGGACAGGGTCGGCACGCGGGTCATGCGCGCGGTCATCTTGCCGTGGTCGACCTCGATGTAGTCGGGCACGTCGCGCTCGGCGAGCTGGCTCGCCACGAGGACGATCTCGAGCTGCTTGGACGACTCCTTGATCTCGATCACGTCGTCCGGCTTGACGAGGTAGCTCGGGATGTTGACGCGCACGCCGTTCACCCGGATGTGGCCGTGGTTCACGAACTGGCGGGCGGCGAACGGGGTCGCCACGAACTTCGAGCGGTAGACCACCGCGTCGAGGCGCCGCTCGAGCAGGCCGACCAGGTTCTCGCCCGAGTCGCCGCGCAGGCGGATCGCCTCGGCGTAGTACCGGCGGAACTGCTTCTCGGTGATGTTGCCGTAGTAGCCCTTGAGCTTCTGCTTGGCGCGCAGCTGCGTGCCGAAGTCGGACATCTTGCCCTTGCGGCGCTGGCCGTGCTGGCCCGGGCCGTACTCGCGGCGGTTCACGGGGCTCTTCGGGCGGCCCCAGATGTTCTGGCCCATGCGGCGATCGAGCTTGTGCTTCGCCTGAACGCGTTTCGACATCGCGTGTCCTCTAGAACTGTTTTCATCACGTATGAGAGGAACGCGCCCTCCTCCCCCCGAATCCGGGGCGACAGAGCGGCCGTGACGAGCCGCTCGCGGGTGCGCAAAATGTTTCGGGGCCCCGAACCGGAGCCCCGCGAACCGGGCGCTCTTAGGCGACAAAGCGTCTGGGGTCAAGACTCAAGGGGTCGGCCGGAACCGGGCCTCGGCCTCGTTATCCCGGCTGCCGAGGATCGAGACGTGGTCGCCCGGCACCTCGATGAAGTCGGCATTCGCCGCGCGCGCGAGCCGGGCGCCGTACTTCGCCGGGATCACCGGGTCGGCATCGCCGTGCACGATCAGGACCGGGACTGCGAGCGCGCCGACGATCCGGTCGGAGCGCCAGGTGTCGGACAGCAGGCCCGCCGGCAGGAAGCGGAAATGGTGGTGCGCCATCGCGGTCATCGAGTCGAACGGCGCTTCGAGATAGAGCCCCCGCACGCCCGCCGCCCCGGCGCGGGCCGCCACCGCGACCGCCACCGCCGCGCCCAGGGAGTGGCCATGCAGCAGCACCGGGGCCCCCGGCGCCCGCCGCCGCGCTTCCGCCAGGGCCGCGAGCCCGTCGGCGATCAGGCCGGCCTCGCTCGGCCGGCCGGTCGAGCCCGGATAGCCGCGATAGGCCGGCGCCATCACGCCCCAACCATGGGCCCGCCACGGTCCGGCGGCGAAGCGCTCGGCGTGCCATTCGGGCAGCGAGGCGTTGCCGTGGAAGGTCACCACAACCGCGGCGCCCGGTTCCGGCGGCAGCCAGAGCGCGCGGAGGCGCTCGCCGTCCGCCGTCGCCAGCATGACCCGCTCGACCTCCGCCGGCAACCGCGCGCCGGTCGCCGGGACCGGACCGCCCTGGCCCGGATAGAGCAGGCTGCGCTGGAACCACCAGAACGCGGCGATTACCGCCCCGTAGAGGACGATGACCGCGACGAGCAGGCCGGCCGCGAGCACCGCCAGCCGGGCGAGGCTCACTGGAGGACGAGCGGCATCGCCTGGAGCGCGACCTCGGCGATGCCGCGCTCGCCGAGTGCCGCGCGCAAGGCGGGCGTCAGCCGGTCGCCGGAGGTGAAGGCGGCGAGGACCGGGCCCGGGATGTCGTCGCCAGTCAAACCGTGATTTGGGCCCCGCGCGGGGCCGCCGATCAGCTGGGTCATGCGCCGGGCGATCGCCGGGGCGGGGTCGATCCAGGTCACCGGCCAGGGCGCGAGCGCCTGGTAGCGGGCGAGCAGCAGGGGATAGTGGGTGCAGGCCAGCACCACCACGTCGGTGCGTCCCGGCTCGCCCTCGACGAAGCACGGCCCGATCTCGGCCCAGAGGTCGGCGTCCGAGACCGGCAGCCCGGAGAGCGCCGCCTCGGTCAGCGCCGCGAGGCCCGTCGCCCCGACGAGGGTGACCCGGCAGCCGGCGGCGTAGGTGTCGATCAGCTCGCGGGTATAGTCGCGCCGCACGGTGCCGGGCGTGGCGAGCACGCTGACGAGGCCTGAGCGTGTCGCGGCCGCGGCCGGCTTGATCGGCGGCACGGTGCCGACGAACGGGATGTCGAAGCGCTGGCGCAGGGCCGGCAGCACCAGGGTCGAGGCGGTGTTGCAGGCCACGACGACGAGATCGGGCGCGTGAGCCGCGATCAGCCGCTCCATCACGGTGAGCACGCGGGCCACCAGCACCGGCTCGGCGAGGCCGCCATACGGGAAGGCGGCGTCGTCGGCGGCGTAGACCACCCGGGCGTCGGGCCGGGCGCGCCGCACCTCGGCGAGCACCGTGAGGCCGCCGAGGCCGGAATCGAACACGAGGACCACGGGGGCACGGGTGATCGGCGCCAGGGGCGCCGCGGCAGTGCCGGCCATCAGATCGAACCGCATGAGAGGCTTTGACCGAGAGGGATGAGAGGTTGCCGGCGAGAGTCCGGCGGGCTCGTTAAGGCTTGGTCAAAGCGGCGGCAAAATGGCCCCGCTTCCCCGTGACGCACCGTCCGAAGCGTCGCCGCACGGGACCCAAGCTGCGCGGTAACGCCGCGCCGGAGAAACGAGTTCCCCGCGCCCGCGTTGAACGTGGACAATCAGTCTACGCATAAGGGACGATCCGATGGCAGCGACCGCGACCGCGCAGGTCAGAGACACGCGCCCCGCGTTTCCTCCGCCCCCCGTCGGTGCCCGCCCGGTCGATCGGGCGGCCTGGATCGCGGCCTTCCGCCACGTCCGCGACGAGACCGAGCGCCGCGCCGCCCCGCTCTCGCCGGAGGACCAGCAGATCCAGTCGATGCCGGATGCGAGCCCGACCAAGTGGCACCGTGCCCATACGACCTGGTTCTTCGAGCAGTTCCTGCTGACGGCGATGGTGCCGGGGTACACGGTCTTCGACGAGCGCTTCTTCTACCTCTTCAACTCCTACTACGTGCAGGCGGGTCCGCGCGCGCCGCGCATCAGCCGCGGCCTCGTCACGAGGCCGACCTGCGACGAGGTCGCGGCCTACCGCGCCCATGTCGACTCCGCCGTCGCCGACCTGATCGGGAACGCCCGCGAGGGGCAGCTGCCGGAGATCGTCGCGACCGTCGAGATCGGCCTGCATCACGAGCAGCAGCACCAGGAGCTGATGCTCACCGACATCCTGCACGCCTTCGCGCAGAACCCGCTGCTGCCTTCTTACGACGAGGGCTGGCGCTGGCCCGCCCTGTCGCAACGGTCCGGACAGGTCGCCCTCGAGGGCGGCGTGACCCGGATGGGACATGCCGGCGAGGGCTTCCACTTCGACAACGAGGAGCCGCGCCACGACGTGCTGCTGCGGCCGGTCGCCCTGGAGCGCGCCCTCGTCACCAACGGCGAGTGGCTCGAATTCATGCAGGACGGCGGCTACGCCAAGCCGGAGCTGTGGCTCTCGGACGGGTACGTGGCGGCTCAGAACGAGGGCTGGGAGGCGCCGGGCTACTGGCGCCGGGCCGACGGCGTGTGGTCGAGCATGACGCTCGCCGGGTTGAGGCCGGTCGATCCGTCCCTGCCGGTGACGCATGTCAGCTACTACGAGGCCGACGCCTTCGCCCGCTGGGCCGGGCGCGACCTGCCCACAGAAGCCGAGTGGGAGGCGGCCAGCGGTTCCCTCGACGCGGCCTTCGGCCATGTCTGGCAATGGACCCGCAGCGCCTATTCCGCCTATCCGGGCTATCGGCCGCTGCCGGGCGCGCTCGGCGAGTACAACGGCAAGTTCATGGTCAGCCAGTTCGTGCTGCGCGGCTCGTCCGTGGCGACGCCGCAGGGCCACAGCCGGCCGACCTACCGGAACTTCTTCTATCCCCACCAGCGCTGGCAGTTCACGGGCCTGCGTCTATCTCACTACGGCGCGTGAGGCGCGGCCGGACGTGCCTCGACACGGGCGCCCGTGAGGGCGCCCGCCCGACCTCGGAGTCACCGCTCGTGAATGCTCCCGTTCCCCACCTCGCGCCCGCCGCACCCCTCGCGGGCGCCGACCGCGGCTTCCTGCAGGACGTGCTCGCGGGGCTCGGCTCTCCCCGCAAGCATCTCTCCGCCAAGTACTTCTACGACCGGCGCGGCTCGGAGCTGTTCGAGGCGATCACCCGGTTGCCGGAATATTATCCTACTCGTACCGAGCTCGCGATCCTCGACCGCTACGGCCCCGAGATCGGCGCCGGCCTGCCGCCGGGCTCAGGCCTCGTCGAGTTCGGCAGCGGCTCCACCGCCAAGGTGCGGCGCCTGCTGCCGCACCTCCCCGACCTCGCGGCCTACGTGCCGGTCGACGTCTCGGAGGAGTTCCTGCGCAGCGAGGCGGAGGAGCTCGGCCGCGACTTCCCGCGCCTGCGGGTCGAGCCGGTGGCGGCGGACTTCACCAAGCCCTTCGCCCTGCCCGACGAACTGAAGGACGCGCCGAAGGCCGGCTTCTTCCCGGGCTCAACGATCGGCAATTTCGAGCCCGAGATGGCCTCGGGCCTCCTCGGCAGCTTCGCCCGCACGCTCGGGCCCGGTGCCACGCTCATCGTCGGCATCGATCTCGTGAAGGACAAGGCGGTGCTCGACGCGGCCTACGACGATTCGGCCGGGGTGACGGCGGCGTTCAACCTCAACCTGCTCGCCCGGATCAACCGCGAGCTGAACGCCGATTTCGACCTCGACGCCTTCGCGCACCAAGCCTTCTTCGACGAGAATCTGGGGCGGATCGAGATGCACCTCGTCAGCCGGCGCAGCCAGCTCGTCACGGTGGCGGGGGTGCCGTTCCATTTCGGCTCCGGCGAGACGATCCACACCGAGAACAGCTACAAGTACACGGTGCCGGGCTTCCGGGCGCTCGCCCGCGGCGCCGGCTGGGAGCACCGGAGCGTCTGGATCGATCCGGACGGGCTGTTCTCGGTCCACGCGCTCACCGCCAGCACCATCCGCCGGCACTGAGCGGGCGATGGGCGACCGCGACCTCGACCGTGCGCGGAATGCTGCGGTCGACGCCTTCCTGGAGACGGCGCGGCAAGTCGCTGCGCCGCAAGTCTCCCCGGGATCGGGCAGCGCGCCGCGGCTGATCTTCGCCCTCGACGCCACGATGAGCCGGCAGCCGACCTGGGACCTCGCCTGCGGGGTCCAGGCCGGGATGTTCGAGGCGACCGCCCGGCTCGGCGGCCTCGCGGTCCAGCTCGTCTACTTCCGCGGGTTCGACGAGTGCCGGGCCTCGCGCTTCGTCGCCGATGCCCGCGCGCTCACCGGCCTGATGCGGGGCGTGACCTGCCAGGGCGGGCGCACCCAGATCGGCCGGGTGCTGCGCCACGCCCGCAACGAGGCCTCGCGCGGCCCGGCCAAGGCCCTGGTTCTGGTCGGCGACGCGATCGAGGAGGAAATCGACGACCTCTGCGGCGTCGCCGGCGAACTCGGCCTGCTCGGCCTGCCGGCCTTCTGCTTCCATGAAGGACCCGACCCGGACGTCGCCGCGGGCTTCGCCGAGATCGCCCGGCTGAGCGGGGGCGCGTCGGCGCGGTTCGACCTCGCGGCGCCCGACGTGCTGGCCGCGCTCCTGCGCGCCGCGGCCCTCTACGCCACGCGGGGACTCGACGGATTGCGTCTCGCTGCGCATGAGGATGCGGCGGCGCGCCGACTCCTCGCCGGCATGACCGGCGGGTAGACAGGGGCTCCCTGCGCGCATCTGATACGATTTCCGGAGGATCCCTTCCGGAAATCGTATCAAAGCCCGCGCGGCGCTTGAGCGAAGCCGAAATCCGCATTGCAAAAGCGATCCGACAGGATCGCCCGAAGCAATCGATCGGATTTCGTATGAGGGTGGTGAAAGACGGATGATCGCCCTCGGCCTCGGTGTCCTGGTCCTCGTCGGCCTGTGGTGGCTCGGCCGCCATTACTCCACCGCGAACCCGTCGACGATCGCGCGGGTGATCCGCCAGGCCGGCGGCTGGCTCGCTTTGGCCGCGGCCGCCCTGCTGTTCCTGCGCGGGCGCTTCGACATGGCTGGCGCGCTCGGCCTCGGCGGTGCCTGGCTGCTCGGCTGGCGCCAGGGCTCTCCCCTGCCCTTCGGGCTCGGCAAGTACGGTTTCGGCAAGTTCGGTCTCGGCAGTGCCGGCCCGCGGCCGGACGCCGTCTCGCGGGTGCGCTCCGCCATGCTGGAGATGGAGCTCGACCACGCCTCCGGGGCGATGCGCGGCACGGTGCTGGCCGGGCCGCTCGCGGGCCAGGCCCTCGACGCCCTGGCCCCGCCCGTCCTCGCGTCGCTGCTCGCCGAGTGCCGCGCCGGCGACCCGGACGGCGCCCGCCTGCTAGAGGCTTATCTGGACCGCCGGTCTCCCGGATGGCGCGTAGACGCTGAGGCTGACCGCGACCCGCGGCCGGGCGGCGCGGCGCAGCCAGGGCCGATGACGGAGGAGGAGGCCTATCAGATCCTGGGGCTTCAGCGCGGGGCGCCCCTCGAGGAGGTGCGCCGGGCGCACCGGACCCTGATGAAGCGGCTGCACCCGGACCAGGGGGGCTCCGACTACCTGGCGGCCCGCGTCAACGCGGCCAAGGACTTTCTGCTCAACCGACATCGCTGAAACTCCACGCGCGTGTCGACGGAGCCGCGGCAGGGATGCGCCGCGGCGGGGGTGTCGTTCTGGCTTTTACGAATTTGGCGCGGGATCCCCTCTCCAGGCGATGCCGGGCCTGCCCGGTATCGCTCCAAGGTGTGGGGAGGGGTAGGGGTGAGGGTGCTGCGGTCCTGAGTCCGGCAGTAGACGTTAAGTTGTCAGCACCACCTTCAGCGCTTCACACTGAAGCGTGTCACCCTCACCCCTGTCCCCTCTCCCACACGGGAGAGGGGGACCCGCGCATTTGCTTTCTGCGGAGAGCCCTGCCCTCGCCGGGCGGTAACGCTTGCTAGCTCCGGGTCGCGAAGCAGGTGAAGCCGTTGCGCTTCAGCGCCCGGCAGGCATCCTGCGCGGCCTCGGCCTCGGAGAAGCCGGAGAAGCGGGCGCGGAACAGCGTGGTGCCGCCGTGGGTCACCCGCTCGGTGAAGGGAGCGGCCTTGCCGAGGGCCGAACCGCCGCGCTGGCGCGCGTCGGCGAGCATCGACTTCGCCTTGCCCTCGTCGTCCATGGCGCCGAGCTGGATCACCCAGGGCGTCACGCTCACGGGCTTCGCCGCTGGCGCCGAGGCCTCGCGCGGGGCCGGAGCCCGGGCCTCGCCGGGCTCGGAGGCCGGAAGACGCGAGGCGTACTTGCCGTTGGCCGCCGGGAAGGCGGCGGTGGCGGCCGGCGCGTAGGCCTGGGCGCTCGCCGGCACGGCACCGGGGGCGCCGGCGCGCCACTTCGGCGAACCTTGCGGCGTGGCGCCGCCGCGGGGCGCGATGTCGAGGGGCTGGCCGGTGGAGTTCGTGGTCTCGACCGCATCGTCCTCGTCGGCGGAGGCCACGAGGGTGCGGGTCGCGACCGGGCGCTCGGCGACCACGGCGGGGCGCGGCCGCTCGGCCACCTCGACCACCGGGGCCGCCGTGCGGGCGCCCGCATAGGCGACCGGCAGGTTGGCCTGGACGAGCTTGGCCATGATGTTGTCGCGGCTCGCCACCGACTTGCCGCCGAGCACCACCGCCACGATGTGGCGGCCGTCGGTGCGGGCCGAGGTCATCAGGTTGAAGCCCGAATCGCGGGTGTAGCCGGTCTTGATGCCGTCGACGCCCTCGACCCGGCCGAGCAGGTGGTTGTGGTTGCCGATCACCCGTCCCTTGAAGGCGAAGGAGCGGGTCTGGAAGTAGCGGTAGTATTTCGGGAACCGGTCCTGGATCGCGCGGGCGAGGATCGTCAGGTCGCGGGCGGTGGTGATCTGGTCGGAATCCGGCAGGCCCGAGGCGTTGGCGTAGTGCGTGCGGCTCATGCCGAGCGAATGCGCCTTGCGGGTCATCATCTCGGCGAAGGCGGCCTCCGAGCCGGCGATGTTCTCGCCGATGGCGCAGGCGATGTCGTTGGCCGACTTCGTCACCAGCGCCTTGATCGCCTCCTCGACCGTCACGGTCGAGCCGGGGCGCACGCCGAGCTTGGAAGGCGGCATCCGGGCGGCATTGGCCGAGACCGTCAGCGGCGTGTCGAGCTCCATCTTGCCGCGCTCGAGCTGCTCGAACAGCAGGTAGAGCGTCATCACCTTGGTGATCGAGGCCGGGTGGCGCAGGGCGTCCTCGTTGACCGCGTGCATCACGCGGCCGGTCTTGGCATCCACCACCATCGCGGCGTAGGGCGGATTGTACCCGCCCCCGCCGCCGTGATGGGCGCGCCGGCGCGCCTCGGCGGGCGAGGCGGTGAGCGCCGTCAGCACCGCCGCGGCGGCGAGCACGGCCGGCAACGCGGGTCCAGATTGGCCGTGAACGCAACGCATCACGCTACTACCCCATTCGACTGGAAGGGGCGCCCGCGACGTCGGCGGCGCCCTCAAGACCGATGGCGCCTCCCCGGAAACGGCGTGGCGCAGCGGCATCACTGTCAATCAGGCTAGGCAGGCGCGGTTACGCCCCGGTTAACCGGGTGCGAATTCCGACGCTCGAATTTGCTCATTGTGCGCCGCACAATCAGCCCTTGACGAATTTTGTGCGCTGCACATATTGCAGGTCAGCGGGGCGCGACGCGCGGGCGCCCTGCCGATGCCCTGACCGCCGCGCGAGGAGGGGCGCCCGCTTAGGCGCCGCCACACCATGAACCAGCAGAACATCAACCAGCAGGCCGAGGCCGCCCAGAAGTTCGGCAAGGACGGCATGGACGCGGTGCTGCGCAGCTTCGGCACCCTGTCGAAGGCCAGCCAGGCCATCGCCGTCGAGGCGACCGACTTCGCCAAGCAGTCGTTCGAGCACGGCACCGCCACCCTCGAGAAGCTCGCCGGCGTGCGCTCGCTCGACAAGGCGCTCGAGATCCAGACCGAGTACATGAAGACCTCGTACGAGCGTCTCGTGGCCCAGACCACCAAGATGACCGAGCTCTACCAGAACCTCGCCAAGGAGATGGTGAAGCCGTTCGAGGGCTTCGCCGCCAAGGCCCAGGAGCAGGCGTTCAAGGCCCAGGACCGCGCCGTCGGCATGGCCAAGGACGGGCTGCGGAAGGTCGAGGACGAGTCCAACAAGATCCAGGACGCCGCGTAAGCCGCGCGTCACGCGAGAGCGGACGGCTCTCAAGGCCGCCGCTCCACCATCGACACCGCGACCGGCACGGGCCCCGTGCCGGTCGCGCGCGTTTGGGGGCCTCCCTCGTTGAAGCCCTCCCCGGTCGAGGGCATCCGAGAGGGGCTTGCACGACAAGAGCGCGCAGCCGACTGGCGAAGCGCCGACTCGGCCTATAGATTAGGCTCGGCACCGGCAGCCGACGTGATAGGCTGCCGTCCCGCACCACCACACGGACCCCTCCGCGAGCGGGGTTCGGTGCGGTTCGTCGCGGTCGCCAGAGCGAGGTCGGTACGATTCAGATGGCTCAGGTCCCGAGGCAGGGAGAACCCTCCACCAGGCCGGTCGCGGCCAATCCCCGCGCTCCCGGGAACGGCAACGGCGACGGGCGATCGGGAACCGCCGTGATCACGCGGACGAAGCCGCGTACCAAGCGGCCCAATCTCTACCGCGTGCTGCTCCTCAACGACGACTACACGCCGATGGAGTTCGTGGTCCACGTGGTCGAGCGCTTCTTCAACAAGTCGCGCGAGGACGCGACCCGCATCATGCTGCACGTCCACCAGAACGGCGTCGGCGAGTGCGGCATCTTCACCTACGAGGTCGCCGAGACCAAGGTGACGCAGGTCATGGACTTTGCGCGCAAACACCAACATCCTCTGCAATGCGTCATGGAAAAGAAATAGGCACTAGCCGAGACGGACCCTGATCAAGACAGGCACCAGCAAAGAGGCCCGCTTTGCCCAGCTTCTCACGCAGCCTTGAACAAGCTCTTCACCGCGCCCTGGCGCTGGCGGGCGAGCGCCGACACGAATACGCCACGCTCGAGCACCTCCTGCTGGCCCTGGTCGACGACCAGGACGCGGCCGCGGTCATGCGGGCCTGCAACGTCGACGTCGATCTGCTCAAGCGCAACCTCGTCGAGTACATCGACACCGAGCTCGCCAACCTGACCGGCGACGGGCGCCAGGACGCCAAGCCGACGGCGGGCTTCCAGCGCGTGATCCAGCGCGCGGTGATCCACGTGCAGTCCTCGGGCCGCGAGGAGGTCACCGGCGCCAACGTGCTGGTGGCGATCTTCGCCGAGCGCGAGAGCCACGCCGCCTACTTCCTGCAAGAGCAGGACATGACCCGCTACGACGCGGTCAACTACATCAGCCACGGCATCGCCAAGCGCCCCGGCCTGTCCGAGGGCAAGCCGGTGCGCGGCGCCGACGAGGACGGCCCGACGGAGCGTCCGAGCGGCCCCGAGGACGAGCGCGGCGGCCAGAAGAAGAAGGGCGACGCGCTGGACGCCTACTGCGTCAACCTCAACAAGAAGGCCCGCGAGGGCAAGATCGACCCGCTGATCGGCCGTGAGACCGAGGTCCAGCGCACGATCCAGGTGCTGTGCCGCCGGCAGAAGAACAACCCGCTGCTCGTCGGCGACCCCGGCGTCGGCAAGACCGCGATCGCCGAGGGGCTGGCGCGCAAGATCATCCAGCACGAGGTGCCGGAGGTCCTGGCCGACGCGACCGTGTTCTCCCTCGACATGGGCACGCTGCTCGCCGGCACCCGCTACCGGGGCGACTTCGAGGAGCGCCTCAAGCAGGTGATGAAGGAGATCGAGGCGCATCCCAACGCCATCATGTTCATCGACGAGATCCACACGGTGATCGGCGCCGGTGCGACCTCGGGCGGCGCGATGGATGCCTCGAACCTCCTGAAGCCCGCACTGGCTTCCGGCTCGCTCCGCTGCATCGGCTCGACCACCTACAAGGAGTACCGCCAGTACTTCGAGAAGGACCGCGCCCTGGTGCGCCGGTTCCAGAAGATCGACGTCAACGAGCCGTCGATCCCGGACGCGATCGAGATCCTCAAGGGCCTGCGCCCGTCCTTCGAGGAGTTCCACAAGCTCAAGTACACGACCGAGGCGGTGAAGGCCGCGGTCGAGCTGTCGGCCCGCTACATCAACGACCGCAAGCTGCCGGACAAGGCGATCGACGTGATCGACGAGACCGGCGCCTCGCAGATGCTGGTGCCGGAGGGCCGCCGCAAGCGCACGATCGGCGTCAAGGAGATCGAGGCGACCATCGCCACGATGGCCCGCATCCCGCCGAAGACCGTCTCGAAGGACGACGCGGAGGTGCTCGCCCACCTCACCGACAACCTGAAACGGGTGGTCTACGGCCAGGACGCCGCGATCGACGCGCTGACCGCCTCGATCAAGCTCGCCCGGGCCGGCCTGCGCGATCCCGACAAGCCGATCGGCGCCTACCTGTTCGCCGGCCCGACCGGCGTCGGCAAGACCGAAGCGGCCAAGCAGCTGGCGTCGAGCCTCGGCGTCGAGATGCTGCGCTTCGACATGTCGGAATACATGGAGCGGCACACCGTCTCGCGGCTGATCGGTGCCCCTCCGGGCTATGTCGGCTTCGACCAGGGCGGCCTGCTGACCGACGGCATCGACCAGCACCCGCACTGCGTGCTGCTGCTCGACGAGATCGAGAAGGCCCATCCGGACCTGTTCAACATCCTGTTGCAGGTGATGGACCACGGCAAGCTCACCGACCATAACGGCAAGCAGGTCGATTTCCGCAACGTCATCATCATCATGACGACGAATGCGGGCGCGGCCGACCTCGCCAAGGCGGCGTTCGGCTTCACGCAGAACAAGCGCACCGGCGACGACCAGGAGGCGATCAACCGCCTGTTCGCCCCGGAATTCCGCAACCGCCTCGATGCGACCGTGTCCTTCGGCCACCTGCCGAAGACGGTCGTGGCCAAGGTCGTCGACAAGTTCGTGCTCCAGCTCGAGGCGCAGCTCGCCGACCGCAACGTCACGATCGAGCTCTCCGACGAGGCGCGGGACTGGCTGGTCGAGAACGGCTACGACGAGGCCATGGGCGCCCGCCCGATGGCCCGCCTGATCCAGTCGACCATCAAGACCCCGCTCGCCGACGAGGTGCTGTTCGGCAAGCTCAAGGACGGCGGCGCCGTCCGGGTGATCGTCAAGCGCCCCGACGGCGAGAAGCCGAGCCTCGGCTTCGTCTTCCCGGCAGGTCCCGTGACGCCGCGGCCCGAGAAGGACGTGACGATCGCGGCCAAGAAGGCGGCCAAGAACGCCGCGAAGAAGCAGAAGCGCCCCCGCGCTGCCGCGCCGAAGAAGCCGAAGGACGGCGGTTCGGGCGGCGGCGAGGGCGGGGTCCGCACGGTGCCGAAGGTGCCGCTGGTCCGGGCCTGATCCGGACGGGGCCGGGGGCGGGAGCCCTCGGTCACGCGGATCGCGGGCTGCCCCCTCGATCCCGGACCACCTCCCGTGTATGAGGTTCCGCGAGACGCGCACATCCCGGCGGGGCCTCCCCGCCGGGATGTGCATTTGAGGCCCCGGCCGCCCTCGCGGTGCCCCGGGGCCCCCGTGACGGATGCACCAGGGCTCGAAGGCCCGGCTGCCCAGGAAGCGTGAGACGATCTCCATGAGCGGTGATCTGAACGAGGGGCCCCTCGCCCCGGCCGCGACGGTGACCCCACCCTCACCGAAGGTGACCCGGCGCGAGAAGCGGCGCCAGCGCCGCCGCCGCCGCAAGATCGGCGAAGAGATCCTGGGGTGGATCCTGGTGCCGGTGATCCTGTTCGCCTGCTACTGGTCGGTCAATGCCGGCTTCGCCTTCTTCGGCACCACGCCGAGCGCGGTGTTCGACCAGCTGAAGCAGGCGAAGACGCAGCTGGAGAAGCGGGAATCGCGGTAGGCCGTGCGACACACCGGGAGCGGTGTTCGATCGGAGCGCACGGTCCACGCCGCCGGTACCGGAGCCTAATCGGCGTGAGCGGACAGGATTGAAACCCGCTCCGCGGCCCCGGAATGACATTGTGGGCTGCATTCACTGTCGAGGCAGGCAGAACTCACGACCGACGCGGATCCCACTGCCGCGGCCGCCGCTCAGGCCAACCCGGCCAGCACCGCCTCCCGCAGGCCCTGCGGCAGCGCCACCAGCTCCCCGTGGATCGGCTCGCGCCGGTTGTAGACCGGAATGCGGCCGTCGAGGCCGAGGACGGCGCCGCCGGCTTCGCGCAGGATCAGGTCGGCTCCCGCGAGATCCCAATCGCGGGCATCCGACGAGACCAGCCCGACATCCACCAGCCCCTCCGCCACCCGCACCAGGCGCAAGGCCAGCGACGGGATGCGGGGCAGCCGCACCAGGGCGCCCGGCGTGCCGGCGAGGCCGCTCCCGCGCTCGAGCCGGTCGGCCATCGGCTTCGGGCCCGTGACCCGGGCACCCGCCACGGCCTCCTGGGCAGAGACCCGGATCGGCACCCCGTCCTTCGTCGCCCCCTCCCCCGCCACGGCCTCGTAGAGGGTCGCGGTGACCGGCGCGGCGACGTGGCCCAGCACCGGCTCGCCATGGGCCAGCAGCGCCACGGCGATCGACCAGTCCGGATCGCCCGAGAGGAAGGCGCGGGTGCCGTCGATCGGATCGACGATCCAGACGAGGTCGTGGGCGAGGCGGATGGGATCGTCGCGGGTCTCCTCCGAGAGCCAGGCGGCGCCGGGAATCAGCTCGCTCAGGCGCACCTTCAGGAAGGCGTCCACCGTCACGTCGGCTTCCGTCACCGGCGAGCCGCCGGCCTTGCTCCAGACCCGGGCGCTGGTGCGCTCGCCCTGCCGGAAATACGGCAGCGCCAGCAGGGCCGCCTCGCGGATGATCGCCCGGACCTGAGGCAGGAGCGGGCGCACGTCGTCGGGGAGAGGCATGGTCGGCCGCCGAAGGTTCGAGGAGGAGCGCCCGGCGGACCCGCGGCGGGCACGGGGGAGCCGGAGCAAGATCGATTCCCAAGATCGACTCCGTTGTAGGCGCCCCCACCCAGCGCCACAAGGACGCCGCGGCCCGGATGCGGCGGCACCGATGCCGCATTGTCTTAGCGAAGCGTTTCGCAAGGCCCGGAGGCCATGTACTGGCGGTGAACGATAAATGAATCGGGTCGGGACAAGGATCCGTTGAGCATTCGACGCATCTGCCTCGCCACAACCATCGCTTAACGCTGCCTTTTAAGGCGTTCTGAGCCGGGGGCGGTCCAAAGTCGTGACAACAGCGGACGACACGACAGAGGTCGCCGCCTCACGCGAACAGGGCGTCGAGCAGAACCATGGTCACCAGATTCCCCTCGTCGAACCGCCGGTCCTCGAACAGCATGGCCGCCCGCCGCGACCTCGGGCTCCCGGTCATCCACCGCGGCCCGGTCCAGGCCGAGCCGTCGGCGCTGCCGATCGTCGGCCGCCTGCCCGGCGCCAGCGCCGCCGGCAGCCTCGCCCTCTGCCTCGACGGCGACGCCAGCGACGCCGCCGGGGAGGACCGCTTCGCCGTGACCCTGCTCGACCGCAGCGGCGACCCGGTGATGCGCCTCGGCACTTACGGCGACGACGAGGTGGTGGCGGTGTGGCGCCGGCTCGGCGCCGAATCGGGCCTGCCCCTGGTGGTGATCCAGGAGGACGGCGCCGTCTCCCCGATGGGCGAGCAGGTCGGCCGGGTGAAGCTCGGCGCGGTGCGCATCCGCCGCCGGCACGGCCTGCTGGCCCACCGCCGGCCGCGCTTCCTCACCCGCCGCAAGACCGGCAGCCTGCCGCTGCGCCCGCTGGTCTACCGCGACGAGGCGCTGATGACCGAAGGCGGCAGCGTGTGAGGAGTTACATCAGACCTTGCCAGAGCGCGTCGAAGGCGAGGCCGCAGAACAGGATCAGCCCCGCATCCCGGTTGCTGCGAAACAGCCGCAACGCCTCCGCCCCGTCGCGCGGATCGAGCCGCCCGACCTGCCAGGCGAGGTGGCCGGCGAACAGCGCGAGACCGGCGAGACCGATCGGGCCGGCCCCGGCCCCGGACAGGGCGAGGCCGATGAACAGGACGCAGGCCAGGAAGCAGCCCGCCACCGCGAGCCGCACCCGCGCGCCGAAGAAGCGGGCCGAGGACTTGATGCCGGCGATCTCGTCGTCCTCGATGTCCTGCACCGCGTAGATCGTGTCGTAGCCGATCACCCACGCGATGGCGCCGGCGTAGAGCCAGTAGGCCGGGGCGTCGAGGCGGCCGAACAGGGCGACCCAGCCCATGAGCGCCCCCACGCGAAGGCGAGGCCGAGCACCAGTTGCGGCACCGGCATCACCCGCTTCATGAACGGGTAGATCGCGACGGGCGCGAGCGAGGCGATGCCGACCAGGATCGCCGTGGTGTTGAATTGCAGCAGCACCGCGAGGCCGACGAGGGCCTGCGCCACCAGGAAGACCAGGGCGTGGCGCACGCGAATCCGCCCGGAAGGCAGCGGCCGCAGGCGGGTGCGCTCGACGCGGGCGTCGAGGTCGCGGTCGGCGATGTCGTTGTAGGTCGAGCCCGCCCCGCGCATCGCCACCGCGCCGACCAGGAACAGGGCGAGGTGCCACAGGCTCGGGCCCGGCTGCCCCGCCGCGACCGCGGCGAGCGCCGCCGACCACCAGCACGGCAGCAGCAGGAGCCACCAGCCGATCGGCCGCTCGATGCGCGCGAGGCGCAGGTAGGGGCGGAACGCCTCGGGGGCGTGCCGGTCGACCCAGTGCCCGGTGACCGCGTCGGCGACCGGACGATCGGGGGCAGAGGTCATGCGCGGGCGTAGGAGACCGGAACCGTCATCGGCGCCCGGCTCACAGCGCGCCCTGTGGCACCCGGAAGCTGCCGGTCAGGCCTGGCCCGCCGAGGAGGCCGCCGCCGCCCCCGCCCTGCTGCTGCTGCGCCGCCATGGCGCGGGCCTTCTTCTCCATCGCCGCCTGCTGCACCGCCGCCTGGCAGACCTTGGTGCGCAGGGACGAGACCCGGCCGTGATCGGCCTTGAAGCCCTCGACGAAGGAATCCGGGATCGAGCACCAGTCCTTGTTGGCGGAGATCCACTTCAGGCCCTCGGTGCCGTTGGCCTGGAGCTTGGTGAACAGGCTGCAGGCGGCCGCCGCGGTGATCTTCGCCTTCTTGCCCTGGGAGGCGGCATTGACCTTGCCGACGATGTCCTTGCGCTCGGTCAGGGTCTTCTGGATCGTCGTGCAATCGGCACCCTGGGCCTGGGCGGCCCCACCGAGGAGCGTCGCGCCGAGCAGGCTTCCGGCCAGCGCCGCCACGGTCACACGCATGCGAGTCATCTCCCAACCCCCCAAAGCTCGGCCCCGAACTGTCTGGCCTCTCGCCGGCCCGGCCGCATTCTCGGCGGCGCGTCCGGCATAGTGAAGAATTCCGTGCCGCTCCCGGCCTCGTAGCGCTTTCTGCACAGGAATGTGGCGCCATCGTGCGGGGGAGTGCCCGCGGCAACCGGTCCGGCCGCGGTCGCCGGTCGCTGTTGCTCAAGGATCACAGGTCGGGCGATTGACATCCCGCCCCGATCTCGGCGAGCAGGGCGGCCATGGCGGCCTACGATTTCAACGCTCCCCGGCTCTTCCTCGACATCCCGATGTTTGAGGGCGCGCGGCATACCCTCGACCGGGCGCAGGCCAATTACCTGCTCTCGGTGCTGCGGCGCGACGCGGGCGAGCCGGTCCTGGTGTTCAACGGCCGCGACGGCGAGTGGCGGGCCGAGATCGCGCCCACCGGCCGCAAGGCGGCGGACCTGGTGCTGCGGGCGCAGGCCCGGCCCCAAACGCCGGCGGGCGACCTGCACTACCTGTTCGCCCCGCTCAAGGCGGCGCGCCTCGACTACGTCGCCCAGAAGGCGGTGGAGATGGGCGCGAGCCTGATCCACCCGGTGGTGACCCGGCGCACGCAGGGGGACCGGATCAAGCTCGACAAGTTGCGGGCCAACGCGATCGAGGCCGCCGAGCAGTGCGGGATCCTGAGCCTGCCGGAGATCCGCGACGCCGCGCCGCTGGCCGAGGCGATCGCCGGGCTCGCGCCGGAGCGCCTGCTGGTGTTCTGCGACGAGGACGCTCCCGTCGCCGATCCGGTCGCGGCCCTGCGCCAGGCCGTCCCCGGGAACGGCACGGTTCCGCTGGCCGTTGTGATCGGACCGGAGGGGGGGTTCACGCCGGAGGAGCGCACCCTGATCGGAGACCGTCCCAATACCGTCCGCCTCTCCCTCGGCCCGCGGATCCTGCGCGCCGACACCGCCGCCGTGGCGGTGCTCGCCCTGGTCCAGGCCGTGCTCGGCGACGGGCGGCGGAGCGCGTGACGACGGGGGCCTGATCCGCCCCGTGCCGCGGCGCTGCCTGGTCGGGCTCGCGCCGCAATTCTGAGAGCTGATACCCGAGCCGCCCCGCGGCCGTCGGCCGAATCCCGGCCTCACGGCCGTCGGCGCGTCGCGGCCCGCTTTTGCCGGAGGTGTTGCGTATGCGAGCGGATTTCGACGTCTGCCTCGAGGAGGAGGTGTTCATCAACGATGCGGGCAAGCGCGACGCCGCCCGGGCCCGCACCCGCGATTTCCTCGCCGCCTGTCGGGCCGGATACCCGCAGGTGCGCACCGAATTGATGGAGCCGCAGCTGGTCTGGTCGACCGAGCCGGTGAGCGATCTCGGCGCGGCGCGGCAAGCCCTCGCCGGCTTGAGGAGCGGCCTTGGCGCCCTCGCCTCCGCCCGCGGCCTCGCCTTGATGGCGTCGGGCACCCACCCGCTCGCCCAATGGAGCCGGGTGCGCCCGCGCGACCAGATCGCGGCCGGCCGGGTGCTGCGCGACCTCCAGATGGTCGGCAGCCGCAACGTGGTCTGCGGGCTCAGCGTCGGGGTCGGCGTGCCTGCGGGCGTGTCGCGGGTCGACCTGATGAACCGGATGCAGCCCTACCTCGCCCTGCTGCTGGCGCTGTCGACCTCGTCGCCGTTCTGGCAGGCGCAGCGCACCGGTCTCCTCGGCTACCGCCTCGCCGCCGCGCGGGAACTGCCCCGCAGCGGTCTGCCGCCGCTCTTCCGGGACGAGGCGGATTACGCCCGCTACCTCGACACGGTGATGGGCGCCGGCGCCCTCGACGATCCGCGCCACGTCTGGTGGGTGATCTGCCCGTCCCCGACGGGGCCCGGCCTCGACCTGCGCATCGCCGACAGCTGCACCCGCCTCGACGACGCGCTCGCCATCGCGGCGCTCTACCGCTGCCTGGTGCGCCGCCTCGCCCGCGAGCCGGAGCGCCACCGCGACCTCACCGGCGCCTCGCAGGCGATCGCGGCGGAGAATTGCTGGCGGGCGCAGCGCTACGGCATCCATGGCAGCTTCGTGTGCGAGACGACGCGCACCGCGCATCCGGTGGCGACGGTGCTCGCCGAGACCCTGGCGCTGGTCGCCGAGGATGCGCGGGCGCTCGGCTGCGAGGCCGAGCTCGACCTCGCCCGCTGGATCGTCGCCCGCGGCACCAGCGCCGACCGCCAGCTCGCCCTGTTCACCGAGGCGCAGGGGCGCGGTCTGCCGCCGAGGGAGGCGCTGGCCGAGGTGGTGGACTGGCTCACCGCCGAGACGGTGGGGGCGAACCCGACGCGGCATTGAGCCGGCGGGCGGATCGACCGCGTGATCCGTCAGTCGCAGGCCGCGTGACAGACGGCCTCGATGTTGTAGCCGTCCGGGTCGATCACGAACGCCGCGTAGTAGTGCTCATGGTAGCGCGGACGCAGGCCGGGGCGGCCGTTATCCACGCCGCCCGCCGCGAGCGCGGCGGCGAAGAAGGTGTCGACCGCCGCCCGCGACGATGCGCTGACGGCGAAATGGATGTGCGGAGCGGGGGAAGCGCCCACGGCGATCCGGAAATCCCCGCCGGGATCGCGCGATCGTCCCTCGCCCGCAGCCACGCCGAACCCGACCGCGGCGGCCCCTGCCCGCGTCACGACGTAGCCCAAGGGCGCGAGGGCCGCGGCGTAGAAGCGCCGGCTCCGGTCGAGGTCGGACACGTCGTCGGCGAGGTGATCCAGCACGCGTCCTGCTCCCCTCGGGAGCGATACCGGGTCGCTCAAGTCCCGCCGGGCGGCTCCGGCGGAACGCCGCGCCTCACCGCCCCACCGTACACTCGATCTGCCCGTGCGGCTCGTCGGTCGCGACGAACACCTGGTTCGGGTTGTCGAGGCCGAACGGGGTCAGGTTCGCCAGCAGGTAGTGCTTGTTCGGGCAGGCGAGCGTGATCGTGGCGATCTCCGGCACCACCTCGAGCGCGGCCGTGCCCATGCGGTAGAGGCTGTCCTGAAGGCTGTGGCTGTAGCTGCCGGAAAACACCCGCAGCAGCATGTCGAGGATGCGGGCATTGGCGGCCTCGTAATCGGCGGGCTCGGAGGCCCAGAGCCAGGACGCCTCCATGCTGGTGGCGGCGATCCGGTCGTGGGTCTCGGGAATCGTGGTGTAGGGATCCTTGACGTAGTTGGCCCAGCCCGATTCCGTGCTCTTCAGGAAGGTGAAGCCCGACAGGCCGGATTCCAACACCGCGCCTGTGCGGGACAACTCCACCCTGGCGAAGGGCTGGCCGTTGCCGTCGAGGGTGAAGGTGTGGGGATGCGCCGCGCCGTCGACCGATAGCCGGTTCCAGCGGGTCTCGTGGCCGGTGACGGTGGCTGTCTCCATCTGCGGGTAGCTGTCGAGCAGGCGTTGCGCGACCGCGCGGCAGAACGTCTCCGGCGGCAGATCCGGGCATTCGCGGGCGACGATGTAGACCACGTTCTTGATCGTGTCGGTCGAGACGGTGTCGCGGTTGTCGGCGTGGGTGAAGGTGCGGTCGAAGGCGCCGGTCAGCATCGCCTGGACGGTCAGCTCGCGCACCTCGTGCCGGTCGCCGGCGCGGTGGACGCGCATCACCCGCACCCGTCCCTTGCCGTAGGTCTTGTGCAGCAGGGTCATCGCTACCTCGTGGATCAGACGTGTTCGGCGGCGGCCGCCGCGGCGGAGGCGTCCCGGCCCGCCTGCTCGGTGCTGCCCACGCCGTTGAAGAAGGCGTTGAGCACGACCGCGGCGATCGAGGCGAGCAGGATGCCCGATTCGAGCAGCGGGTGCAGCGCGTGCGGCAGGTTGCGGAAGAAGGTCGGCGCCACCAGCGGGATCATGCCGAAGCCGACCGCGATCGCCACCACGAACTGGTTCTTCGGCTGGCCCCGGAAATCGACCGCCGCGAGGATGCGAGCGCCGGTGGCCGCCACCATGCCGAACATCACGAGCCCGGCGCCGCCGAGCACCACCTGCGGCACCGCCTCGACGAGGGCGGCCATCTTCGGCAGCAATCCGAGGGCCAGCATGATCACCCCGCCCGCCACCGTGACGAAGCGCGAGCGCACGCCCGTCACCCCGACGAGGCCGACATTCTGCGAGAACGAGGTGTAGGGGAAGGTGTTGAAGATGCCGCCCAAGAGCGTGCCGAGCCCGTCGGCCCGCAGGCCCCGCGCCAGGTCCTTCTGCGACACCGGCCGGCCGGTGATCTCGCCGAGCGCCAGGAACATCCCGGTCGATTCGATCATCACCACGATCATCACGACGCACATCGTGGCGATCGGCACCAGGTGGAACCGGGGCCAGCCGAAATGGAACGGCAGGACGGGGGCGAACCAGGGCGCCGCCGCGACCTTGTCGAGAGGCATCAGGCCGAGGCACGCCGCCAGCACCGAGCCGGCGACGATGCCGGCGAGCACCGCGACGTTGGCGAGGAAGCCCCTGCCCCAGCGGATCAAGCCTAAGATCGTCATGAGCACCAGGAAGGCGATGCCGAGGCCGCCCCCTTGGGCGTAGTTCGGGTTCGGGATCGCGGCGGGCACGCCGTCGATCATCTTCGTGAAGGTGGGCTGGCCGCCGCCGGCCCAGTTGATGCCGACCCGCATCAGCGAGATGCCGATGACCAGGATGATGGTGCCGGTGACGACCGGCGGGAACAGCGGCAACAGGCGGCTGACGAAGGGCGCGACCAGGAGGCCGAAGACGCCGGCGGCGATCACCGAGCCGTAAATGCCGAGCAGCCCGATCCCGGGCGTGGCCGCCATCGACAGCATCGGCCCGACCGCCGCGAAGGTCACGCCCATCATCACCGGCAGGCGGATGCCGACGCCCGGCAATCCTGCCGACTGGATCAGGGTCGCGAGGCCGCAGGCGAACAGGTCGGCGCTGATCAGGAAGGCGACCTCTTCGGGCGGCAATCCGAGGGCCCGGCCGATGATCAGCGGCACCGCGACGGCGCCGGCATACATCACCAGCACGTGCTGCAAGGCCAGCGGCACGAGGCGGGCCGGCGGCAGCATCTCCTCGACGGCGTCGGCGGGATCGACTGGCATGGGGCGCGTCTCTTCTTGGTGGTCCGAGGGTGGCGCGGGCGGGCCGACTGGACGCTCCTCTGCGTCGCGCCGACGCCTCATCATCGCGCATCCTTCGTCCGCCGCAAGCACCGTGCCAGCGCCCGCCCGGGTTGCGCAGGCGCGCGCCTGGGTATTTGTTCACCATTCCGGGCCGACACTGCCCACGCGGCCGGCACCCCGATTCGGGGGACGGCCGCGTTCCGTTTGACGTTCAGGCAAAGGCAGCCATGCGAACCATCGTGTACGCCGACGGCGGCTGCGATCCCAATCCCGGCCCGGGCGGCTGGGGCGTGGTGATCGAGGCGCCGGAGGGCACCGTCGAGCTGTGCGGGGGCGATCCGCAGAGCACCAACAACCGCATGGAATTGACCGCGGCGATCCGGGCGCTGGAGTATTTTCCCGAGGGCGCGGCGATCGAGATGCGCTGCGACAGCCAGTACGTGATCAAGTCCGTCACCGAGTGGATCCGCGGCTGGAAGCTCAAGGGCTGGCGCACCACCACCGGCCCGGTGAAGAACGTCGAGCTGATGCAGCGCCTCGACGAGCTGGCGGCGCGGCGCGACGTGCGCTGGGTCTGGGTGAAGGGCCATGCGGGGCACGCCGGCAACGAGCGCGCCGACCGGCTGGCGGCGCAAGGGCGGCGCCAGGGCCTCGGCCTGCCGCCCCGGCCCGACATCGCGCCGGCCAAGGTGTCTGACAAGGCGCCGGCTGTCTCCGCGGCCGCCCCCTCCGCGTCCCCGCCGGAGCCGGCGCCCCGCGGCACCTCGATTCCCGTGGACGGGGCGCTCGGCTTGCGCCTCTCGCGCGCCGCCAAGCAGGCCGGCACCACGCCGCAGGCCTATGCCGACGAGGTCCTGCGCCTCGCGCTCGATCTCGGGCCCGAGGGGCTGGCGCTGCTGCGCGACGCGAAGGCGCGGAAGATGCCGGCGGCGTGAGCCAGCTAAGAACAGATATAGAAAACAATTTACGCTCGATCCGGTCTAATAAAGATAAAGCGCATCTCCCCTCTCCCGTTTGGGAGAGGGGTAGGGGGTGAGGATGGCTCGGGTCCAGGATAATGCACCAAGCGTCGCGCTGCGCAGCTCGACAGTTCAGGGTCATTGCGGAAACCGAGCCACCCTCACCCCTACCCCTCTCCCACACGGGAGAGGGGATCCCGCGCTATATAAATATTGTCAGGGGTAAATAGAGACGCATCGCTGCACGGCCCCGGGACGTCGTGGTGAAACGGGGAACAGTGGAGCAAAAATCCATCGCCCCTCACGCGCTCTTCGGGAACGGCACCACCGTATCGTCGGCTGCCCCCGCCGTCCCCCGCACCACCGCCTCGATCATCCGGGCGAGCGTCGCCTGGTCGTAGGGCTTGGCGAGCCGCGGCAGGCGGGCGGCCTCGTCGGGACCCGACTCCACGGAGCCGGCGAAGTCGGCGTAGCCGGTGGCGAGGATCACCTTGAGGCCGGGCCGCTCGGCCGCGATGCGGGCGGCGAGCTGGACGCCGGTCATCTCCGGCATGGCGTGGTCGGTGAGCACCAGGTCGAGGGTGCGGGCCCGGCGCATCAGTTCCAGCGCCTCGTGGCCGGAACGGGCCTCGATCACCCGGTGGCCGAGATCCTCCAGCATCGCGGCGCTGTTCTCGAGCACCAGGGGATCGTCGTCGACGACGAGGACGACCTGCGGCGCCACGCTCCGGGGGAAGGTGCGGCGGGCGGGCGTCTCGTCCGGCGCCGCGGCGATCCCCGGCGCGGCCACCGGCAGCCAGATCTCGGCGGTGGTCCCGGCGCCCGGGCGGCTGCGCAGCACCAGGCGGCCATGCGACTGTGCCGCCAGGCCGTGCACCATCGAGAGGCCCAGCCCGGTGCCGCGGCCGACGCCCTTGGTGGTGAAGAACGGTTCCTGCGCCCGGGCGAGCGTCGCCTCGTCCATGCCGGTGCCGGTATCGGTGACCGCGAGGCTGAGCATCGGGTCGCCCGCCCCGTCCCCCGGCTCCAGCCGGGCCGCGACCGTGACGGTGCCGCCCTCCGGCATCGCGTCGCGGGCATTGACCACGAGGTTGAGGAGCGCGAGCTCGAGCTGGTGGGCGTCGACCAGGGCCAGCGGCAGGCCGACGGGAAACCGCGTCTCGATCCGGATGCCCGGGCCGATCGAGCGCTGCAGCAGGTCGGTCATGTCGCGCACCAGCCGCGCGAGGTCGACCGCCGCCGGCTTGAGGTCCTGGCGGCGGGCGAAGGCGAGCATCCGCTGGGTCAGGGCCGCGCCGCGCTCGGCGCCCTGCACCGCGTTGTCGAGCAGGCGCAGCATGCGGGGATCGTCGGGCAGCCGCTTGCGCAGCAGTTCCAGGCTGCCCAGCACCGCCATCAGCAGGTTGTTGAAGTCGTGGGCGACGCCGCCGGTGAGCTGGCCCACCGCCTCCATCTTCTGCGCCTGGGCGAGGGCTCCTTGCGCCTGCTCCAGGGCCTCCTGGGCGCGCTTGCGCTCGGTGATGTCGCGGGTGACCTTGGCGAAACCGACGAGCCGGCCGTCCTCGCCGATGATCGGGTCGATGACGACGCTGGCCCAGAACCGCGTGCCGTCCCGCCGCAGCCGCCAGCCCTCGGCCTCGAACTTGCCGCTCCCGGCGGCCGTGGCGAGCGCGCGGGCCGGCACGCCCGCCGCCCGGTCCTCCGCGGTGTAGAAGCACGAGAAGTGCCGGCCCACGATCTCGCCGGCCGCGTAGCCCTTGATCCGGCGGGCGCCGGAATTCCAGTTCGCCACCACCCCGTCGCGGTCGAGCATGAAGATCGCGTAGTCGGTCACGCTCTGGAGGAGCAGGCGGTAGCGCTCCTCGCTGGCGCGCAACGCCGCGGCCTCGCGGGCGGCACGCTGGGAGACCCGGCGGTCGATCGCGGCGGCCAGCAGCGCGAGGGTGAAGACCAGGAAGGTCACCGCCGTGACGCCGATGGCGAGGCGGACCTGGTCGACCCCCGCCCCGGCATGCTCCACCCCGGCGGCGTGCGAGACGTGCAGGCCCTGCATCGCGGCGTAGTGCATGCCCGCGATGGCGAGCCCCATCGCCCCGGAGGCCGCGACCCGCAAGGGCAGCCCGGTCTCGCCCAGCGCCAGCCGGATCGCCACCGTGGCGGCTCCGACGGCGATCAGCACCGAGGCGGCGGTCCAGGCCGGATCGTGGTGGAGGGCAGCCGGCACCCGCATCGCCGCCATGCCGGTATAGTGCATCGAGGCGATGCCGAGCCCGGTCACCAGCCCCGCCGCGACGATGCTGCGCGGCCCGGCGCCCGGCCTGCGGGCGACGGCGAGGCCGACGGCCGTCACGACCACCGGGAGCGCGAGGGAGAGCAGCGTCAGGCCGAGATCGTAGGTGACCTCGAGGCCCTGGAGGCGGAAGGCCAGCATCGCCACGAAATGCATCGACCAGACGCCGCCGCCGAGCACCAGGGCGGCGGTCATCAGCCAGGCCCACCGGGCCCAGCCGGACGCGGCCTTCATCCGGCCCGCCAGATCCAGCGCCACGAACGACGCCAGCATCGCGATCGCCACCGACAGGGCGACGAGGACGGGATCATGGACGCCGGCATGCGCCATTCGGGGACCTCGGGATTCGCGGGGACCGCGGCCGGACCGGGGCGGTCCAACCCCCCGGCCGGACCGGGGGATACGAACCGTCTCTCATACCGCAGCTTGCCCGCCCGTGCGATGCGCGAAACGGGGGATGCACCGCCGGATCCGGTTATCCGGCGGTGTGCGGCGCTACCAGGCGGTCGGCTTCGGGTTGCGCTCGTCGAAGCCCTTCTGGTGCCAGTAGGGGTAGATCGGCGTCTCGTGGCTCGCGGCGTCGAGGCGGGCGATCTGGGCGGGGTCGAGGGTCCAGCCGACGGCGCCGAGATTCTGCTTCAGCTGCTCCTCGTTGCGGGCGCCGACCACGATGTTGGCGACGGTCGGGCGGCTCAGGAGCCAGTTGAGCGCCACCTGCGCCGGCTTGCGCCCGGTCTCGGCGGCGAGTTCGTCGAGGACGTCGACGACCCGGAACAGGGCCTCGTCGGCGACCGGCGGACCGCCCTCGGCGCCGCCGGAGGCGATGCGCCCGCTGGTATTGGCGCCGCGACGGATCTTGCCGGTGAGCCGGCCCCAGCCGAGCGGGCTCCACACCATCAGGGCGACGCCCTGGTCGAGGCCCAGCGGCATCAGCTCCCACTCGTAGTGGCGGCCGACCAGCGAGTAGTAGCCCTGATAGGCGACGTAACGGGAAAGCCCGTAGCGCTCGGAGGTGCCAAGCGCCTTCATCAGCTGCCAGCCGGAGAAGTTCGAGGCGCCGATATAGCCGATCTTGCCCGCCCGGACGAGGTCGTCGAGGGCCCGCAGGGTCTCGTCGACAGGGGTGAGCGCGTCGAAGCCGTGCATGAAGTAGACGTCGATGTGGTCGGTGCCCAGGCGCTTCAGGCTCGCCTCGCAGGCCCGCACCAGATGGTAGCGCGACGAGCCCTTGTCGTTCGGCCCCTCGCCCATCGGGAACGTCGCCTTGGTGGAGATCAGCGCCCGGTCGCGCTTGCCCTTCAGCGCCTGGCCCAGGATCTCCTCGGAGGCGCCCTGCGAGTAGATGTCGGCGGTGTCGAAGAAGTTGACGCCGGCGTCGAGGCACAGGTCGACCATCCGGCTCGCCTCGGCGACGTCGGTCTGGCCCCAGCGCTGGAAGAACTCGTTGCTGCCCCCGAAGGTGCCGGTGCCGAGGCTGAGAACCGGAACCTTGAGGCCGGAGCGGCCGAACTGCCGATAGTCCATGGGGCGAGCCCTCATCTGGCGCCGGGCGCGGGCCCGAGCGGGGTGCGATGGGGATGTCTTAGGAGCCGTTGAAGCGACGACAACCCGGGTCGGCGCCGGGTGGGCTTGCGTCCGATGTCTGACGCTTCCCCGCTCGAAGAGGAGCGGTGGGCCGCCTCACGCCACCTGCCGCAGCTCCGGCGCGGCGAGTTCCACCCGGTCCCGCCCCTGCGCCTTGGCCTGGTACAGCGCCCGGTCGGCGAGGCCGAGCAGGGCTTCGAAGCCGCCCGCACCCGTATCGCCGGTGCTCCAGGCGACCCCGACGCTGACCGTGACCGCGAGGCCCGGCGCCGGATCGGGACGCATCGCCGCCACGGCGAGGCGCACGGTCTCGGCGGCGGCCGCCGCCTCGGCGGTGCCGGCGCCGGGGAGCAGGCAGGCGAATTCCTCGCCGCCGAGGCGCCCGAACGCCGCCCCCGCGGGCAGGACCCGGCGGGCGGCGGCGCAGAAGCCGATCAAGACCGCGTCGCCGACGGCGTGGCCGAACGTGTCGTTGACCCGCTTGAAATGGTCGAGATCGAACAGCAGCAGGGCGCAAGGGCCGGCCGCGAGCGCGCGGCGGGCCTCCGCCGCCAGCGCCCGGCGGTTGGCGATGCCGGTGAGCGGGTCGGTCTCGGCGGCGCGGCGCTGCTCGGCCTCGAGGCGCTCCTTGGCCATCGCCATGAACAGCACCGAGACCGCCACCGTGTAGAGCAGGGCGACGAAGGACAGGACCGCCACCCAGTAGGTCTGCTCCGGGGTGCCGGTCGGCGGTGCCGGCAGGACCAGGGTCGCGGGGATCCGCACCCATAGCAGCAGCGCCTCGCTGGCGAGCAGGATCGCCGCAGGGGCTCGCGACGGCAGCCGCTCGCCGCGATGGTGCCAGAGGGTGCGGGCGGCGAGCGCGCAGGCGAGGCCGGCGACCGCCGAGGACAGGATCACCCGGGCGCCGAGGGAGGCGTAGAAGGGCGGCACCAGGCAGGCGGCGAGCCAGACGAGCGGGCCGGCGGCGATCCACGTCAGCCGGACGCGCCACCCCTCGAACGAGCGGGCGCCGCCCCAGATCAGCCCGTAGGCGCCGAGCATCACCGCGTTGGCGACGCCGATCGACAGCCAGTCCGGGATGAGGCCGCGCAGGCCGAACAGCGTGACCGCGACGGCGCCGACGAGCTGGGCCGCGCCGAGGAAGCCCAGCGCCCGGGTCTGCCGGGCCTGGCTCCAGGACAGCAGGTACAGCGCGCCCATCACGACCATCACGAAGACGGTCACGGTCACCAGGGTCGGCGCGTCCAGCTTCATCCCGTGGGTCCCGCCCCTCGCCGACTCGGTCCCGGATTGTAGCACGGCCGATGCCTGAGGAATGCTCATTCAGGACCGCGAAACCCTCAAATGGGTGAGAGACGAGGAAAAATATCGGCCGGCGCGATGGATTAAAGACTAACAGATAGGCCTATTCCGCCGAGCTCACGACTCCAGAGTCGGGGCCGCGGAGCTCAGTCCGGCAGGCGGCGGAAGCGCCAGGCCACCCGGGTGCCGTCGGCGGCGGTGAGGTGGAGCACGATCTGCTCGGTGCGGCGGGCGCCGTTGAGAGCGGCGAAGAACACGCTCTCCTCGATCACCGGGTCGATCTCGTCGGCCTCGAACAGCCAGGGCGCGCCGGCCCCGGCGAGCCGCACGCCGCGCCCGACCCGGCTCGCCCGCACGCTCGGGTGGAGATGGAAGCGGATCGCCGCCTCGGCAGGACCGCCCCGCCCGGCGGCGTCGCGCACGAAGCCGTCGTGACCCTCCAGCAGGGCGCCGTCGGGATGCAGGCGCCAGCGCCGCTCGTGGAGCAGGCCGAGCGTCGGGGCGTAGCCGTCGTGCCGGGCGGCGAGCACGGCGGCGCCGGCTGCGTCGGAGCCGCGCTCGACCGTCACCTCGGCCGGCCCGCGCACGACGATAGGCCCCATCCGGCGCTTCAGCCAGGCGGCGAGGGGATGGATCACGCTGGGCTGCGGCAGGGCGAGGAAGCGGCAGGAGGAGGAATCGGCGAGGCAGGCGGTGGAGTGGGCGGCGGTGGTGCGGGCGAGCTCGCGCATCTCCTCGCCGGTCGCCGGCATGCCGCAATTCACCACCAGCCGCTGCGGCCCGCAGGACAGCTCGAACGACAGGCAGCCGGCCCCTGCCGCGGCCGAGTAGGCCGACGGCGGGGCGGCGCCGATATCGGCCACGACCAGGGTGCCGCCCCCGCCCTCGAGGCGGGCGTAGCCGGTATGGGGCGCGTGCATCAGGGGTTTTGCGAGCGCGCCGTCATAGACCAGCAGGGTGGCGAGCTGGTCGGCGGCGGTCGCCCCCATGCCGTTGTGGTGGCCGAGCGAGGCGTCGCCGTGGCGCAGGAGGCGCAGGAGCGGCAGCATCCGGTCGATGGCGTTGAGCAGCGCCTCCGGGGGGGCGATGTCGCGGCTCAGGAAGCTCTGGCGCAGGGGCAGGAGGTCGAGGAGCAGGTCCTTGGCGAAGCCCGGGTCGCGGCTGCGATGGCCGCCATCGGGGAGGATCTGGCGGGTCAGCTCGCGGTGGAGGAGCCGGGTGCCCCGGCGCAGGACCGGCTCGAACCCCTCGCAGCACAGGCCCGCATAGGCGAGCGCCACCGCGGCGACGAGCCGGTCGCGGGGCACGACGCCCCGGCGGAGCGCCCGGTCGAGGCTGCGGGTCGAGCGGCCGATCAACCTCAGGAAGGCCTGGTAGAAGGCGTGGTCGGCCCCCTCCAGCACCAGGGGCGACTGGCACAGCAGCGAGATCAGCCGCCGCGCCACCACGGCCGGGCGCTGCGCCAGGGCCTGGTCGCCGCGGCCGGCCATGAAATCCTGCACGAAGGCACGGGCGTTGGAGCGCGACAGCGCGCTCTCGGCGGCGCGCAGGTGGCGCAGCCAGCCGAACCCGTAGAGCTCCTCGCCCCACTGGGGCGAGGGCGGCGCGAAATCGAAGGGCGAGCGCCCGCCGGTGGCGAGCGCCCGGCCGGCGAAGACGAACAGCCCGGCATAGATGTCGGCCGCGATGGTCGCGTCGCTGGTGCGCAGGTCCTGCGGCGCGATGACGAGGCCGGTCGGGCGCAGGCGGGCCAGCGCCGAGGGGCGCGAGGTCGCGCGCACGGCCGCCCCCCGCAGGACGCGCCCCGCCTCGTGCCCGACGAGCCGGTAGAATCGCCAGCGGTCAGGCCCCCAACCCACGCCACCTCCTGCACAAGCACTTTCCGACGAAGCGGAGACCGGTTCGTCGAAGAAAATGCGGCACACTCAAAGACCGAGGGCTCTGCCCGAGCGCAGCGTGATCGGGCCGTGCCCTCGGCTGCCGGTGTCGGGCGGCCGCTCCCGTCAAGGAATGGTCAAGGATCATCGCGGGGTCAAACCGTCGGATCGCCCCGTGAACAGGTTCCTCACGCGCCCTTGCGCTCCAGCCGCACGGCGTAGAAGCCGTCGAGCCCGCCGCGGCCCTCGCCGGGCCAGTGCGACGGCAGGGTGCGCAGATCGCCCGAGGCCGTGACGAGGGCGGGGTCGCCGACCTCCTCGGGCGCGATCGGGCGGCGGACGAAGTCCGGGTGGCGCTTCAGGAAGGCCTCGGCCTGCGCCTCGCCCTCCTCCGGCTCCAGCGAGCAGGTGCAGTAGACGAGGCGCCCGCCCGGGCGGACCAGCCGCGCCGCCTTGTCGAGGAGCCGGGTCTGGAGCCCGGTGAGGCGCAGGAGGTCGCCCTCGCGCTTCGACCAGGCGACGTCCGGGTGGCGCCGCACCGTGCCGGTGGCGCTGCACGGCGCGTCGAGCAGCACCGCGTCGAAGGGCTGGTCCTCCGGCAGCGTCAGCGCGTCGACGGCCCGCACCTCGGCCGAGAGCCCGAGCCGGGCGAGGTTCGCCTCGAGCCGGCGCAGGCGCGGGGCCGAGCGGTCGACCGCCACCACCTCGGCGCCCGCCGCGGCGAGCTGGGCGGTCTTGCCGCCCGGCGCGGCGCAGAGATCGGCGACCCGTTCGCCTGGCCGCACGCCGAGGAGATGGGCCGGCAGCGCCGCCGCGGCGTCCTGCACCCACCAGGCGCCGTCCGCGAAGCCCGGCAGCTCCGGCACCGGGGTCCGGGCATCGTCGAGGCGCAGGCTCAAACCGCCCGGCAGGCGCCGGCCGTCGAGACCTTCGGGCGCCGTGGCGCCGGGGCGCAGGGTCAGGTCGAGCCCCGCCCCGCGGGCATTGGCGGCCGCGATGGCCCGGGCGGTCTCCTCGCCGTAGGCGGCGATCCAGCGCCGCGCGAGCCAGCCCGGCGTGTTGAGGTGCAGGGGATCGGCGTCGCCCTCCTGGCGGATTGCGTCGCGCTCGCGGACGATCCGGCGCAGGACCGCGTTGGCGAGGCCGGCGAGGTGCTGCAGGCCGGGCTCGGCCTTGGCGAGGCGCACCGCCAGGTCGACGGCGGCGTGGTCCTGGACGTTGAGGTAGAGGATCTGCGCCGCGCCGGTGGCGAGCAGCGCGACGAGGCCCGGCTGGTCCTCCGGCAGGCCCTTGGCCAGGCGCTGGTCGAGCGCGTGGAAGATCACCCCGAGATGCCGGAACGTCGCGGTGGCGATGGCGCGGGCGAGGCCCGCATCCTGGGGTGCCAGGGCGGCGCGGTGGACGACCGGCTCCATCGCGTCCTCGAGCGCGGTGCCGCGGTTCTTGCCGAGCAGGTCGGCCACGATCCCCCAGGCGAGGCGCCGCGCCGGCAGGCCGGCGACCTCCGAGCCTGCGTTCCCGTTGTGCTGTCCGTCCATCCTCACTCCGCCGCGCGGCTCGCGCGGTTCTTCAGGCCCGGGACCGGGCCCGACCTTGACGCTGCCGCCCGCGCCCTCCACCTCGGAGGGACCGGCGGCCTTCGCTCCCCGGGGTGGCATCCGGCCGCCCGAGATGCAAGCGCCGCGATTGTGATGCGATCGAGAGTCGACCGATGAGCGAGAGCGAGGCCCCCGCCCCCGAGACCAGGACCCTGTCGCCGGCCGCGCAGCGCGCGCTGGCCGAGGCCGAGGCCCGGCGGGCCGAGATCGACGCCCGGGCCGGGGAGATCCGGCGCGAGCGCGAGATCAACGGGCGCGGCGGGCTGGAGCCCGTGCGCTACGACGATTGGGAAGTGAAGGGCCTGGCGACCGACTTCTGAACGGCGATCGTCAAGGCGGGATCGACTTCGGGGGAGGACCGGATGGGATTGCTCGACGGCCTGCTCGGCCACGGCAGCGACGTGGCGCCGGAGGCGGTGGCCCAGGAGCTCGACGGGATGCTGATCCCGGGCGAGACGGTGCAGGTGGCGTTCCGGGTGATCCGCGACCTCATGGTCTTCACCGACCGGCGGATGATCCTGGTCGACAAGCAGGGGCTGACAGGCCGCAAGGTCTCCTATCTCACGGTGCCCTACCGGGCGATCACCTCGTTCTCGATCGAGAATGCCGGCAGCTTCGATTTCGATTCGGAATTGACGATCTGGGTCTCGGGCCGACCCGACCCGATCGCCCGCACGCTCAAGCGCGGGGCCGACATCCGCGGCATCCAGCGGGCGATCGCCGCGACGCTGCGGTAACCTTCGGGAACGCCCGCCACCTGCTCCCGTTGGGGTCGCGAGACGTCCCCGACAGGAGCAGGATGATGGGCGACATGACGATCAAGAAGGTGTCCGGCGGGCAGTCGCCGCAGGGGCCGGACGGCCAGCGCTACCTCGCCTCGGGCAAGCACGTCGCGATGCGGCTGTGGGTCGACGAGCCGCCCACCGACGACAAGCCGAGCGCCGCCCGCGACTACGAGACCGTCGGCTACGTGATCTCGGGCCGGGCCGAGCTGGTGGTCGAGGGACAGACCGTGCGGCTGGAGCCGGGCGATTCCTGGCTGGTGCCCGCGGGCGCGGAGCACACCTACCGCATCCTCGAGACCTTCACGGCGGTCGAGGCCACCTCGCCGCCCGCGCAGGTGCACGGGCGCGAGGGCTGACCTGTCAGCGCGTCACCACCACGGTGGCGCCGACCTGGACGCGGCCGTAGAGATCGGCCACGTCCTGGTTGTACATGCGGATGCAGCCATAGGACGCGAAGGTGCCGATCGAGCCCGGCCGGTTGGTGCCGTGGATCGCGTACTCGCCCCGGTCGAGGGTGAGGGCCGCGGCGCCCATCGGGTTGCTCGGCGAGCCGCCGGCGATCACCTCCGGCAGCCGGGGATTGTCCCGCTTCACCTCGTCGGGCGGCGACCAGGCCGGCCGGAGGTATTTTCCGTCGATGCGGGCGTAGCCCGTCCATTGCTTGCCGGCCTTGCCGACCGCGACCGGATAGCGGATCGCCGTCCCGTCGCCGTTGATGAAGTACAGCCGCCGCTCGGCGGTCCGCACCACCACCGTGCCGGCCTCCGCCGTCGCGTCGAAGGCGACCAGTTCTCGCGACGCGGCCGGTCCGGCCGCCATCGTCGCCGCGACGACCATCGCCGCGGCCCATCCACTCTGCTTGTGCATCCCTGCGGTCCTCGAGCGTGACCTTGTCAGCCCCGTGATAATCCGCCGGGAAACCTGTCGTTCCGGTTGGCAAAGATGCTTGCCGGGGGGTGAAGAGCGGACAGCGCTCCGGAAGCGTTAAGAGGTGGTGTGCGCCGCCCGCGAACCCTCCCCCCTCTACGGGGGAAGGTGGCGAACGGAGTGAGCCGGGAGAGTGGAGCCGCTTCCGGAAAAGACTGAACCGTTCCGTAAGGCGCCCCCTGGATCCCCGTCGCGCTGCCCCTCTCCCGCCCGACTCCGCCGGGCACCCTCCCCCGCAGAGGGGGGGGAGGGTTGGCGGGCGGCGCACCCTCTCAATCCTCACACCACCCGGAGCGGCTTCTCCAGCACGCGCAGCACCTGCGCCAGGTCGTGGCCGCGCTTCAGGATGCGCCCGGTCTCGGCGATCACCGCGTAGGCGCCCTGGCGCCGGGCGAGGCGGGGGTCCTTCTCGATGCGGTAGAGCGGCCGCTCGGAGGTGCGGCGGTGGATGGCGAACACCGCCTTCTCGCGGGTGAAGTCGATCGTGTAGTCCCGCCACTCGCCCTCGGCGACCATCCGGCCGTAGAGGTTGAGGATGATGCGCAGCTCGTCGCGATGGAATGACACCTGCGGGACGGTGCGCGGGAACGGCACCACGTGCGCGCCGGCACTCCGGCTATCGGCCGTCTCTCCTTCGCTCATCGTGTCTCCTGCCTGTCGGGGTGATTCGCGCCCAAGGGGCGCAGCTGTCCGGGGCCGGCGGTGAGGAGCCGGCGAACGACCCGGTCCGGACCATGATGGGATGGCGTCAACGGCCCCGCAAGGGTTGCGCCGGAGCGACACTGCGCCGGCAACTGATCGACGTGAAGCGGAAATACGAGGGAAACGACGCGGTCGCCCACAAACCGCCACAATCACGCCGCGCGCCGGCCTTGATGCGCGCGTAAGGGTAGGTCGACCTCATGGCCCGGCCCGCCGGCCGCTCCGGTACCCAGCCCCCCAGCCCCCGCGATGCCGGCGGGCCGGGCCTCCTCCGAGGTTTCGAGACCCAAATGACTTCAGGGCCGCCTCCTCGGAGTGCGGTCCTTTTTTGAAGGCCGGCCTCACGGCTGCATCCACATCTGCGAGGCCAGCGCCTTGGCGCGGGCGACCCTGATGTGGTCGAGCGTCCAGAACCCGATCGTCAGGGCCCCGGCGAGCAGCGCGACGGGCAGGGCGAGCGCCAGGAACGGGTTCTGTCGCGGCGGCGTGGTCATGCATCCTCCTCTTCGTTCGATCTCTCGGATCTGGTGCCTTGCCCTTCGGGAACGCGTCCGAGGCGCAAGAGGTGCCAGCGGAGCGCCCGCGCGCCAAGAGGCCCGTGCGCCGAGAGGCCCGCGCGCCGAGAGGCCCGCGCGCCGAGAGGCCCGCGCGCCAAAAGGCGAGAGGCAAGAGGATCCCCGAGGGGACCGTTACCCGGCGAGCGGCGCGAAGAAGCAGAACACGTACGCACCGCGATGGCACCAATGGTAGCGCCCGTCCTGGCTCGGCCGCACCTTCGCCATCGGCACGAAGATCCCGTGCGTCTGGTAGCCGCCCGGCACCTCGACGGCGTCGGAGACCGGCTCGCAATCCTGGTCGGAGCAGCATTCGTAGGGGTACCAGGAATGCGCCGGCTGGACGAGGGAGAGCGCGGCGACGGCGAGGGCGACCTTCATGGGCGGCGTACCTCCAGCGGCTGAATCCGGACCGAGCGGGACCGGACACCGGGAGCCGCACGCCGCGTGCCAGACGCCGCGAACCCGGCGCGAGCGCGTCATCGACGCGCAGGGCGCGGGTGCCTCCTCCCCGGTCCGGCGCCTCGGTGCGCCTTCAGGAGGTGATCATCGCGCCGCGCTGCCCGAAAGGGAACGTCACCGGTTGCAAGCGCAGGGATTTCGAAACCGGAACGCGTGCACATCTGCGCGATGCGCCCCTTCGATGCCCGAGACGCCGCCCGCTATCCTGTCCTTATCGGCTGCGACGAGGTCGGCCGCGGCGCGCTCTGCGGCCCGGTGATCGTGGCGGCGGTGCATTTCGATCCGGCCGCCCTGCCCCCCGCCTTGCTGGAGGCGCTCGACGACAGCAAGCGCCTCGACGCCGCCACCCGCGAGCGTCTGGCGCCTCAAATCATGGCCGCCGGGCGGGTCGCGCTTGCCGGCGCCTCCCGCGACCTGATCGACCGGATCAACGTGCGCGCCGCCACCCTCGACGCCATGCGCCGCGCCGTCTCCCGCCTCGGCATCGCAGCGGAGGTGGCGGTGGACGGGCGCGACGTACCCCCCGGCCTGCCCCTGCCCTGCCGGGCCCTCGTTGGCGGCGACCGGCTGGTGCCGCAGATCGCCGCCGCCTCGATCATCGCCAAGGTGGCGCGCGACCGGCTGATGCGGGCGCTGGCGCTCCGCCACCCCGCCTATGCCTGGGAGCGCAACGTCGGCTACGGCACCGCCGTCCACCGGGCGGCGATGGTGCGTCTCGGCCCCACCCGGCACCACCGGCTGAGCTTCAAGTCGAAGGTGTGAGGCAGCGCATGCGCAGGCGACGCTTCCGCTTCCCGCCAGGAGCGTCGTAAGGTCCCCCCGACGCGCAACGAGCCGAACGGCCGGCGCCGCCAGGGAGGAAGCCGACGTGACCACGACGACCCCGAGGGCCGCCCGATGATGACCCCGATGTCGCGCCGGGTGATGAACCTCGCCCATTCCCTCACCCAGGCCGCCGCGCGGCACCCGGACCGCCCGGCGATCGTGTGGGGCGAGCGGAACTGGAGCTGGGTCGAGTTCGACGCCCGGGTCTCGGCGCTGGCCGGCGCGCTCAGGCAGCGCGGGATCGCCAAGGGGGACCGGCTGCTGGTCCATGCCCGCAACGGCAACGCCATTCTGGAGATCATGTACGCGGCGTTCCGGCTCGGCGCGGTGTTCGTGCCGACGAACTTCCGGCTGATGCCCGGCGACGTCGCCTACCTCGCGCAGCAATCGGGCGCGACGGCCTTCCTGTGCCACGCCGACTATCCCGATCACGTCGCCGCCGTGCGGGAGGCCTGCCCGTCCCTGAGCCGCGTCGTCGTCATCGGCGAGGGGCCGGCCACGGGCGAGGCCTACGAGGACGTGGTGGCGGAGGGTGCGGGGCAGCCCGTCGCGAATGTCGGCGTCGAGCACGACGACCCGTGCTGGTTCTTCTACACCTCCGGCACCACCGGCAAGCCGAAGGCCGCGGTGCTGACCCACGGCCAGATGGCCTTCGTGATCACCAACCACCTCTGCGACCTGATGCCGGGCACGAGCCCGGAGACCGACGCCTCCCTGGTGGTGGCGCCGCTCTCGCACGGGGCCGGGGTGCACGCCGTCGCCCAGGTCGCCCGGGCCGTCACCTCGGTGCTGCCGGGCTCCGAGCGCTTCGACGCGGCGGAGGTCTGGAGCTTGGTCGCGCGGCACCGCGTCACCAACATGTTCACCGTGCCGACGATCCTGAAGATGATGGTCGAGCATCCGGCGGTCGACGCCAACGACCATTCGTCCCTGCGCTACATCATCTATGCCGGCGCGCCGATGTACCGCGAGGACCAGAAGCGGGCGCTGCGCACGCTGGGCAAGGTGATCGTGCAGTATTTCGGCCTCGGTGAGGTCACCGGCAACATCACGGTGCTGCCCCCTGCCCTGCACGAGGCCGAGGACGGGCCGGAGGTGAAGATCGGCACCTGCGGCTTCGAGCGCACCGGCATGCAGGTGCAGATCCAGGACCCGGAGGGCCGGGAGGTCGGCGCGAACGAGACCGGCGAGATCTGCGTCTGCGGTCCGGCTGTCTTCGCCGGCTACTGGGAGAACCCGAAGGCCAATGCCGAAGCGTTTCGGGACGGCTGGTTCCGCACCGGCGACCTCGGCTACCTCGATCCGGAGCGCTTCCTCTACATCACGGGCCGCGCCTCCGACATGTACATTTCCGGCGGCTCGAACATCTATCCGCGCGAGATCGAGGAGAAAATCCTGGCCCATCCGGCGGTGGCCGAGACCGCGGTGCTCGGCGTGCCCGACCCGACCTGGGGCGAGATCGGCATCGCGGTCTGCGTAGCCCGCGAGGGCATGGCGCTCTCGGAAGACGACGTGATGGCGTTCCTGTTCGACAAGGTCGCCCGCTACAAGCTGCCGCGCCGGGTCATCCTGCGCGAGTCGCTGCCGAAATCCGGCTACGGCAAGATCACCAAGAAGATGGTGCGGGAAGAGTTGGAGGCGGCGGGCCTCCTCGGCGAGAAGGCGCAGGGATGAGCGCGCTCGAGACGCCGCCCTTCGCCACCCTCGCCCAGCCCGGGCCCGTCCGGCCCGAGCGCTGGCTCGCCGCCGGCGGCGCCCGCCTCCATCGCGCCTTCGACCTGGCGCCGGGGCGCACGCTCCTCGACGCCGTCGCCGGACCGCTGGCGGAAGCCGGGATGCGGGGCGGCGTGGTGCATCTCGCGGGCGGGAGCTTCTCGCCCTTCTCCTACGTGATGCCGGCCCTGTCGTCGGATCCGCTCTTCGCGGCCTATTACAGCGAGACCTTCCGGCCCGAGGGCGAGACCCGGCTGGAGCGGGCGAGCGCCACCTTCGGCGAGCGCGACGGCGCCGGCTTCCTGCACGTCCACGGCACCTGGATCGAGCCCGACGGGCGCCGCCGCGCCGGCCACCTGCTGCCGGCGGAGGTGGTGATCGCCAACCCCGTCCGGGCCGAGGTCTGGGGCACGGCGGAGGCGGCCTGGCGGGTCATCCCGGATGCCGAGACCAATTTCTCGCTCTTCACCCCCGTCTCCCTGTCGGAGGCGAAGGCGGGCTGCCTCCTCCTGAAGATCCAGCCGAACGAGGAGATCCATGCGGCGATCGAGGCGGCGGCCCGGACCCACGGTCTGTCTGTGGCGCGGGTGCGCGGCATCGGCAGCATCGTGCGGCCGGCCTTCGCCGACGGGCGGGTGATCCCCACCGATGCGAGCGAGGTGCTGATCCGCGACGGGACCGTGCGGCCGGGGCCGGACGGCGCCCCGGTCGCGCATCTCGACATCGCGGTGGTGGACGTCGCGGGCGACATCCACGAGGGCGTCCTGCGCCGCGGCACCAACGCGGCGTGCATCACGTTCGAGCTGTGCCTGACGGCGGCGTGAGGGCGTCGCGCGCGACGGCGTAGATGTGCACGCGTTCGTCGCGGTTGCGGGCCGGGGCGTGGATCACCGTCTCGCCCAGGAAGCGCATGCCGCAGGCCCGCATCACCGCAAAGGAGCCGGCATTCTCCGGATGCGCGCTGGCCTCGATCCGGTCGACGTCGAGCCATGCGGCGGCGACCGGGAGCAGGGCTGTGATCGCTTCGCGCAGGAAGCCCCGGCGCTGATGCGCCTCGCCGAGCCAGTAGCCCACCGTGGCTGTCCGCGGATCGTCGCCGCTCCGGTGCAGCATGATCCAGCCGAGGAGTTCGCCGGTCTCACGGGCGGTCACCGCCAGCGAGAGCGCCTGCCCGGCTTCCGCGAGAGTCTGCGCCATGGCGATCCGCTCTCGTGCCACCGCGACGGTGAAGGGCAGCGGCCAGAAGGCGAGCCACCGGCTCACCGCCGGGGTCATCAGGGCGCTGGTGGCTTCCGCGTCGTCGGGTGCGACGGGGCGCAGGTGGAGGCGCGGGGTGTCGAGGGTGGGCGGAGGCTGGCCGGTCATGGTGGCAGGGTAGCAGAACCGGCCTCTGGGTCAGCACTGATCGGTTGTCGGCGCGGGCGGCCGAGGCATCTGGAGACGAGAATGGCGCTGGTCCCCCTCTCCTGTGTGGGAGAGGGGCCGGGGGTGAGGGTGGCTTGGCTTCAGGATGAAGCTTCGAACATCGAGCTGCGCAGCTCAACGCTCGGTGTCTTACTCTGAACCCGAGCCACCCTCGCGCGATCTCCGATCGCCCCTACCCCTCTCCCACACGGGAGAGGGGATCCCGCGCTTGATTCAGAAAAAGATATTCCCCTGACAGTCCTGCGCCCGCGGGAAGAGAAGAATTCCCTTGCGTCATCCAATGGCGCCCTGCCCGCCTTAGAACAAGCTGTACTGCCCACCCACCCGCACCGGTACCGCGAACAGATCCGTCCGCAGCCGCACCCGTTCCGCCGGATAGCCGAGCCGCGTCATCGCCACCCGCATCCGCTGGTCCAGCAGATCGGCGTAGGGCCCCGTCCCGGTGAAGCGCCGCCCGTAGGCCGCGTCGTAGACCTTGCCGCCGCGGGCCTCGCTCAGCAGCGCGAAGGTCCGCCCGGCCCGATCGGGATAATGCTCGGAAAACCAGTCGCGCATCAGGTCGGCGAGTTCGTGCGGCAGGCGCAGGAGCACGCCGCCGGCCTCGCTCGCCCCCGCCTCCCGGGCGCGGGCGAGCACGGCCTCGATCTCGTGGTCGTTGAGGCCCGGAATCAGCGGCGCCACCAGCGCCATGACCGGCACCCCGGCAGCGGCGAGGGCCCGGATCGCCGCGAGGCGCTTCTCCGGCCGCGGGGCGCGGGGCTCCATCCGGCGGGCGAGGTCGGGGTCGAGGGTGGTGACAGAGAGGGCGACCTTCACGAGGCCCTGCGCCGCCATCGGTGCCAGGATGTCGAGGTCGCGCAGCACGAGGTCGGATTTGGTCACGATCCCGACCGGATGGCGGAAGCGCGACAGCACTTCGAGGATGCCGCGGGTCAGGCGGTAGCGCCGCTCGATCGGCTGGTAGGGGTCGGTGGCGGTGCCGAGCGCGATGGTCCGCGGTGCGTAGCCCCGGGCCGAGAGCTCCCGTTCCAGGAGCGCGGCCGCGTCCGGCTTGGCGAAGAGCTTGGTCTCGAAGTCGAGCCCCGGCGAGAGGCCCGCATAGGCGTGGTTCGGCCGGGCGAAGCAGTAGACGCAGCCGTGCTCGCATCCGCGATACGGGTTGATCGACCGGTCGAAGCCGATATCGGGGGAATCGTTGCGGGTGATGATGCTGCGCGCCCGCTCCAGCGTCACCTCGGTGCACAGCGGCGGCAGCTCCTCCTCGATCTCCCAGCCATCCGCGAAGGCCTCGCGCGCGGCCGGCTCGAACCGGCCGGTCGGGTTGGCGGTGGCGCCGCGCCCGCGGCGGCTCTCCGCCGCCGGGGTCGACCCGGCGAGGCGCCGCAGCCCCCGCCCGCATCCCGATTCCATGCCGGCCTCCCATCCAGACGCGGCCGAGCTTCGAACAAAACAGGAACAGACGCAAGTGCCAACGATCAAGGCAGGACGCGACGCCCGCCATCCGCTATGGCGCGATCATGTTCACGGCAGTCATCCATCTCCCCGGCGCGGTCGATCCGGAGCGCATCGACGCCCTCGCCGATACCCTGGCGGCCCTCGTGGCCGGCGTCGCGGCGGGCGTGGTGGGCGATGCGGTGATCGCCGCAGAGCATCCGGACGATCCGGAGGTCGGCACCATGGCCGAGAGCACCGGGGCGGCCCTGGTGGCGCGGGGCAGGAACCCGTGGGTGGCGGCGGCCGGATTGGCGCGCCGGCCCTGGATGCTGTGCCTCGAAGCCGGCGACGTGCCGGCGGAGGGCTGGATCCGGGTGCTCGACCGGTTCGGCGCCACGACGCAGGCCGAGGCCGTCGGCCGCCTGCGCCGCCCGCACGCGCCCCTCTTCGAGCGGATCGCCGGACGGCGGGAGGCGCTGACCGGCACCCGGCAGGTGCGGGCCGGCGACCTCGTGCGGGTGCAGGCCCTGCGGGCGGGCCTGCCGCTCAAGGCCCGCCTGCCGGTCAGGCCCCTGCGGGGGACGCTGCTGCAGGGGTAGTGGCGCCGCGTTTCAGATGCTCGTCGAGACGCGGCATGATCTCGACGAAGTTGCACGGACGGTGCCGGTAGTCGAGCTGGGCTGCCAGGATGCCGTCCCAGGCATCCCGGCAGGCCCCGGGCGAGCCCGGCAGCACGAAGACGTAGGTGGCGTCCACCACCCCGGCGGTCGCCCGCGATTGCAGGGTCGAGGTGCCGATCTTGTCGTAGGAGATGCGGTGGAACACGGCCGAGAAGCCGTCCATCCGCTTCTCGAACAGCGGCTCCAGCGCCTCCGGCGTCACGTCGCGGCCGGTGAAGCCGGTACCGCCGGTGGTGATGACGACGTCGACCCCCGGATCCTGGCCCCAAGCCCGCACCTGGGCACGGATCGCCTCGACCTCGTCCGGCACGATCGCCCGGGCGGCGAGGCGGTGCCCCGCCGCCTCCAGGCGCCCGACCAGCGTGTCGCCCGAGCGGTCGTCGGCGAGCGTGCGGGTGTCGGAGACTGTCAGCACCGCGATCCCGAGCGGCACGAAGGCGCGCGCGTGGTCCAGCCCGGCCATCAGAGCTGCGAGGCCCGGAAGGTGTCGCAGGACTGGGTCTGGCCGCTGCGGTAGCCGGTCTGGAACCAGCGCATGCGCTGGGCCGAGGAGCCGTGGGTGAAGGAATCCGGCACGACGTAGCCCTGGCTCTGCTTCTGCAGGCGGTCGTCGCCGATGGCGCTCGCCGCCTGCATCGCCTCCTCGATGTCGCCGGGCTCCAGGGCCTTGAAGCGGTCGTCGGAGTTCTTGGCCCAGACGCCGGCGAGGCAATCGGCCATCAGCTCGACGCGGACCGAGAGGGCGTTCGACTCGCGCTCGCCGACCTGCTGCTGCTTGCGCTGGACCTTGGGCAGGATGCCGAGCACGTCCTGGACGTGGTGGCCGACCTCGTGGGCGATGACGTAGGCGTAGGCGAAGTCGCCCTTCACCCGGAACTTCTGCTCCATCTCCTTGAAGAAGGAGGTGTCGAGATAGACCTTCTTGTCGAGGGGGCAGTAGAACGGCCCCATCGCCGCCCGGGCCTGGCCGCAGCCGCTGCGGGTGCCGCCGGTATAGAGCACCATCGTGGTCGGGGTGTATTGCCGCCCGGTCTGGTTCGGCAGCACCTGGTTCCACACGTCCTCGGTGTTGCCGAGGATGGCGGCGGCGAACTTGCCGGTCTGGTCGGAGGGGGCGCCGGTGCGCCGATCGGGCTGGCCCTGCTGCGGCTGGCCCTGCTCCTGCGGCGCGCGCTGGCGCGTCACCGTCTCGGCGCCGCCGATCAGGATCGCCGGGTTGATGCCGGTGACCCAGCCGATGATGCACAGGATCACGATGGTGCCGATGCCGAGGCCGCCCGCACCGCCGCCCGGAAAGCCGAAGCCGCCGCCACCGCCGCCCTCGCCGCGGCGGTCCTCGACGTTGTCGGAGGTGCGAAAATCTTCCCAGCGCATGGTCAGCTACCCGTTGGCCCGTGAACCTTGGCCGCGACGGCTACGCGGCGCAGGCCCGAGGCTCAAGAGTAATCGACGGGAGCCGACACGGTTCCGCTTCCGGGCGCTACCGCTCCCCCTCGTCGAGGGCGGTGCGCAAGGCGCGGAAGTCGCGCCAGGCGAGGCGCTTCTGTAGCGGCTGACGCAGCAGGTAGGCCGGGTGGAGCGTGGCGAGCAGCCGGATCTCGCGCTTCTGCGTGCGATAGGGGAACCAGCGCCCGCGCGACTTCAGGATGCCGTCCTTGGTGCCGGCGAGCGCCTGGGTGGCGACGCCGCCGAGGCAGACCAGGATGTCGGGATCGGCGAGCGCGATCTGCCGCTCGATGAACGGCTTGCAGGTCGCGAGCTCCTGCGGGGTCGGGTTGCGGTTGCCCGGCGGGCGCCAGGGCACGACGTTGCCCACGTAGGCGTTGGTGCGGTCGAGCCCGATCGCCGCCATCATCCGGTCGAGGAGCTGGCCCGAGCGGCCCATGAACGGCTTGCCGATCCGGTCCTCGTCGGCGCCGGGCGCCTCGCCGACGAACATCACCCGGGCCTGCGGGTTGCCGTCGGCGAAGACGAGATTCTTGGCGGTGAAGCGCAGGGCGCAGCTCTCGAACCGGGCGAGCAGGCCCTCCAGCTCCTCCAGGCTCGCGGCGGTGGCGGCGAGTTCGCGCGCGTCGCCCGCCGCCTCGCCGGGGGCCGCGGCGGCGGACCGGCCATAGGTGCTGGGCGCCTCGGCACGCGGGGCATCCTGGCGAGGAGGCTCCGAGCGCGGCGGCGCGGCGCGGGCCGGTTCCTCGAGGGGCGGCCGCTCCGGCGGCGGGACGCGGCGCGGCGGTGCCTCGGGCTCGGCCGCCTCCCGCGCGGCCCGGCGCGGGGCCTCCGGCTCGGCGAAGCGGTCGTGCGGCGTCTCGTCCAAAGCGGCGTCGACGCCCGCCGCGACGTGGAAGTCGAGGAAGGAGAGAAGGTCGCGGCTGTCGGCAGGCTCGGACGTCATATGTACGATGTGGCGTGCCGCGCGGCTGTGGACAACAGGCGCGACATGACGCGCACAGGCATTCTCGCGCGGGGGGCCTGAGCGGCGCCGCTTGCGCCCGGGGACACGCCGTCGCACGGTCCGGCACCTCGGACCGCTTGAGGCGGACCAAGATCGTTTATATGTGAACTATCGCGAGACCCGAGGTATCGCGAGACCAGAGGGAGGACCAGGATGGAGCTGCCGGAACGCGAGGCGATGGACTTCGACGTGGTGATCGTCGGAGCGGGCCCGGCCGGGCTGGCTGCCGCCATCCAGCTCAAGCAGCTCGCGGCCGAGGCCGGCACCGAGGTGTCGGTGGTGGTGGTCGAGAAGGGCAGCGAGGTCGGGGCGCATATCCTGTCGGGCGCGGTCATCGACCCGAGCGGCCTCGACTCCCTGGTGCCGGATTGGCGCGAGGATCCGGACCGCCCGCTCAAGACCGAGGTGGTGAAGGACGAGTTCATGTTCCTCGGGCCGGCCGGCGGCATTTCGCTGCCGAACGTCGCCTTCCCGAAGCTGATGAGCAACCACGGCAACTTCGTCGGCTCGCTCTCCAACGTGACCAAGTATCTCGGGCGCAAGGCGGAGGAGCTCGGCGTCGAGATCTATCCGGGCTTCCCGGCCTCCGAGATCCTCTACGACGCGGCCGGCGCCGTGGTCGGCATCGCCACCGGCGATCTCGGCATCGCCCGGTCGGGCGAGGCCCGGGACGATTTTACCCGCGGCATGGAGCTGCGCGCCAAGTACACGGTGTTCGGCGAGGGCGCCCGCGGCTCGCTGACCAAGAAGCTGATCGACCGCTACCGCCTCAACCAGCATTCCGACCACCAGAAGTACGGTCTCGGGGTGAAGGAGCTGTGGCAGGTCAAGCCGGAGAAATTCCGGCCGGGGCTGGTGCAGCACTCGATGGGCTGGCCCCTGCCGAACAAGGCCGGCGGCGGCTCGTGGCTTTACCACTTCGACGACCACCTGGTCTCGGTCGGCTTCGTGACGCACCTGAACTACGAGAACCCGACCCTGTCGCCGTTCGAGGAGTTCCAGCGCTTCAAGACCCACCCGATGATCCGCGACGTGTTCGAGGGCGCCAAGCGCATCGGCTACGGCGCGCGGGCGATCATGGAGGGCGGCTGGCAATCGGTGCCGAAGCTCGTCTTCCCGGGCGGCTGCCTCGTCGGCGACTCGGCCGGCTTCGTCAACGTGCCGCGCATCAAGGGCTCGCACAACGCGGTGCTGTCGGGCATGCAGGCCGCCGGCGCGATCCACGAGGCGCTCGCCGCCGGCCGGGCCCAGGACGAGCTGACTTCGTATGAGGAAGGCTGGCGTTCGAGCCCGATCGGCTACGACCTCAAGCGGGTGCGCAACGTCAAGCCGCTCTGGTCGAAATACGGCACGCTCGTCGGCGTGGGCTTAGGAGGCCTCGACATGTGGCTCAACGAACTCGCCGGCCTGTCGCTGTTCGGCACGCTCAGCCACGGCAAGCCGGACTACGCCTGCACCAAGCCGCTCAAGGACGTGAAGCCGATCAAGTACCCTAAGCCCGACGGGGTGCTGACCTTCGACCGTCTCTCGTCGGTCTACCTGTCGAACACCAACCACGAGGAGGACCAGCCGGTCCACCTCCAGGTCAAGGATATGGGCCTGCAGAAATCCTCCGAGCACGACGTGTTCGGCGGGCCGTCCGGCCGCTACTGCCCGGCCGGCGTCTACGAGTGGATCGAGGAGGGCGGTGCACCGCGCTACCAGATCAACGCGCAGAACTGCGTCCACTGCAAGACCTGCGACATCAAGGACCCGAACCAGAACATCAACTGGGTCACCCCGGAAGGTCCGGGCGGTCCGAACTACGTCAACATGTGAGAGACTGTCTGACAGGTCGGCAAGATTGGTTCTGCCCACGAAATCATCATGAGATGTCAGTCGGTTGACAGTCGACTGACATCGAAGGGGCTCCAGATGTCGCCACGATATTTGGAGCCCTCCTTCGAGGTCCGCTTTGCGGAGCGATCTTCGATCGCCAGTCACCTCGGGATGAGGTCGCGTGCGGGAAAAAAGTTTTTGTGGTGCCGTCCTCGCGAGTCGAACAGGCTCTCCTCGGTACTGCGTCGGCGGAGCGGTCGGGCGAATGCCGATCCCGGACGCTCCGCCACCCCTCACTTCATGTTGGCGTTGAAGATCCGGTCGAACTCGCCCGAGGCTTTCGTCAGGTGCAACCACTGGTCGACATAGGCCTTGAACACCGCGTCGCCGCGCGGCAGCAGGAAGCCCATCTCGCCATACTGGAGCGGCTGGTCGGGGTTCACCGCGCACAGGCCCGGATGCAGCGTCTGCTGAAGCTTCACCTCGACCGACTCGGCGACCATGACGTCGGCGCGGCCTTCCGCGATCTCCTGCCAGATGACGCGGTTATCGGGGAAGAGCTGAATCTGCGCCTTGGCGAGGTTGGCACGGGCGAATTTCTCGTTCGTCCCGCCGGGATTGACGACGACGCGGGTCGAAGGCTGGTTGATGGCCTCCGTCGTCTGGTACTTCGAGACCTCGTCGCAGCGCACGATCGGCGCCTTGCCGTTGACGAGGTACATCTCGCTGAAGAAGACCTCGCGCTGGCGCGGCAGCGTCACCGAGATGCCGCTCATCGCCACGTCGCACTTCGCCTTGAAGTCGGCGAGCAGGTTCGACCACTTGGTCTGGATGAACACGGCCTCCGCATCGAGCGACTTGGCGAGCGAGCGGCCGAGATCGATGTCGATGCCGACGAAGTCGTTAGCGCCGTCCGGGCGGTAGGAGAACGGGCGGTAGTCGCCGGTGGTGCAGACGTTCAGGACCTTGCGCGCGATGACCTGGTCCAGGCGCGAGGGCTCGTCGGCCGCGAGCGCCGACGTCGCCGCGAGCGCCGCCATCGCACCTGTCACCAGCCGGTGCGTGAACGAACCCATACCCATGACCCTGACCTCGCGTCCGACGCGCCACCGATGGCGGAAGCGTAAGCATGGGACGGGTTGGTCGTCCAGGCGATCGTGTCGCGGATCCGGCACGATCCGCAGGTCGTCCGTCTCACCACAGCAGCGGATGGCGGAAGACCTCGACCCGGTCCCCCTCCTCCACCCCCGTCACCGCCTCGGGCAGTTCGGCGAGCCCGTCGCTGCCGGTGAGCGAGGACAGCACGCCGGCGCCGTCGCGCGGGAACTTCACCGCTTCCACCACCCCGTCGGCCCCCCGCCGCAGCGAGACGCGGACGTATTCGCGCCGCCCGGCCTTCTTGCGGTAACGGAAGGCGGCGCGGGCGGGCTCGCTCGGCGGGGCGTCGAGGCGGGCGCCGCCGAGGCGGGCGAGCAGCGGGCGAACCACGACGAGCAGCGTGACGTAGACCGCGACCGGATTGCCCGGCAGGCCGACAAAGGCGGTGTCCCCGATGAGGCCCATCGCGACGGGACGGCCGGGCTTGATCGCGAGGCGCCAGAACACCAGCCGGCCGACCGCCTCCACCGCGGCCTTGACGTGGTCCTCCTCGCCGGTCGAGACGCCGCCGGAGGTGAGGATGAGGTCGTGGCCGTCGGCCGCCGCCCGCAGGCGCCCGGGCAGGAGGGCGGGGTCGTCGCGCAGGATGCCGAGATCGGTCACCGCGGCGCCGAGGCGGCGCAGGAGCGCGACGAGCAGCACGCGGTTCGAATCGTGGATCGCTCCCGGCCGCAAGGCTGAGCCCGGCTCTGCCAGCTCGTCCCCGGTCGAGAACACAGCGACCCGCAGGCGGCGGCGCACCGCGAGCGCCGCATGGCCGGTGGCGGCGGCGAGCGCCAGATCGGGCGGGGTCAGGCGGCGGCCGGCGGGGATCACGAGGCTCTCGCGCGCCACGTCCTCGCCGGCGAGACGCCGGTTGGCGCCTACCTTCAGGCCCGTGGGCAGTGCGACCGCGTCGCCCTCGCGCCGCACGTCCTCCTGCATGAAGACCGTATCGGCCCCCGGCGGCATCGGCGCCCCGGTGAAGATCCGCATCGCGGACCCTTCGAGCGCGTCGCGCCCCGGCGCGGCGCCGGCGGGCAGCCGGCCGCGCACGGGCAGCACGGTCTCAGGCCCGGCCGTGAGGTCGGAAAAGCGCACGGCGTAGCCGTCGACGGCGGAATTGTCGAAGGGCGGCAGGTCGAGGCCGGCGAAGACGTCGGCGGCGGCGATGCGCCCGTCGGCCTCGATCAGCGGCACGGTCTCGATCCCGGCGAGCACCGGCAGCCGCTCGGCCACGAGGGCGGCGGCCTCGTCCACCGAGAGCAAGGGACCGCCGAAGGCGAAGCAGTCGTCAGTCAGCTGCGCCATGAGATCCAACCTTCCGAGATTCGACCCTCCGGGAGTCGAGCCTCTCCAGCACCGCCGAGAGGGGCTCCGCCCGCGCCAGCACGATATCGGCGACCGCCTCCACCGCGTCGAGGGGCACGACCGGCCGGCCGGCCGCCGCGAAGGGATGGTCGCTCGCCACCGCGACGATATGGGCATCGTCCGGATGCAGCGGCGGGCGGCCATTGGCGTGGCGGTAGACCTCGAGCTTCGGATGCGCCTCGCGCTTGAAGCCCTCGATCACCGCGAGGTCGCAGGGGCCGAGCCGGCGCAGCAGGTCGGGAAGCTGCGCCTCCTCCGCGACCTCGCGGATCTGCACGATGCGGCGGCTCGACGAGACGATCACTTCTGAGGCGCCGGCCTCGCGGTGGCGGTACGAATCCTTGCCGGGCTGGTCGACGTCGAAGGCGTGGTGGGCGTGCTTGAGCGTCGCCACGCGCAGGCCCCGGGCCCGGAGCACCGGGATCAGCCGCACGAGCAGCGTCGTCTTGCCCGCCCCCGACCAGCCGGCGAGCCCGATGACCCGCATCGTCACGCTTCCGCCCGGGCGAAGCCGAGCCCGGCGAGGTCGGCGGCGAGGGCCTCGTCGCCGAGGAGGGAGAGGAACGCCGCGAGAGCCGGCTCGTCGCGGCGGCTCTCGCGATAGGCGAAGTCGTAATGCTCCTCGGTGAGGGCTAAGAAGCCGAGGCCGTAAGCCTCGGCCACCGTCGAGATCGCCACGCCCCAATCGGCCCGGCCCTGCGCCACCGCCGCCGCGACGGCGTTGTGCGAGCGCGGCTGGTTCCAGTAGCCGGCGGGCCGGGCGCCGTCGAGAAGGCCCTCGACCAGCGCCCGGGTGCCGGCGCCGGTGTTGCGGTTGACCATCACGGCCGCGTCGTCCGCGAGGATCCCGCCCACCGCTCCTTGCGCCGACGCCCCCTCGAAGCGGGCATCACCCCGGCGGAAGACCACGCCCTGGAGCCGGCGCCAGCCCGGGGCCAGGGCGAGGCCGGGGGTGAGGTAGGGCGCGTTGTAGCGCCCGGTCTCGGGATCGAGGAGGTGCATCGCCGCGAGGTCGCATTCCCCGCGGCGCAAGGCGGCGAGCCCTCCGGCCGATCCGACCCAGAGCGTGCGCGCCGAGACGCCGCGGCCGGCGAGGTGCCCGACCAGGCGGTCGAGGCCGAGGCAGTGGCTGCCGACGATCATCAGGTCCGGCGGTCGCGCCGCCCGGCCGATCCGGGAGACCCGCACCGTCGCGCCGGCCTCGATCCCGGCCTGGGTCGCCGGCACCGCGAAGAACCCGTCGGCCTGCGAGAAGGCCGTGACCGCGCCGGAGCCCTTGGCGAGCGGCAGCGCCACCAGGCCGTCGCCGCCGCGGGAGAGCGCCGCCATCACGTACTCGGTGCGGCCGAGCTCGGAGGGCAGGCGCTGCGGCAGGCGCGCCTCCACGCTCTCCTCCTCCCGGGCCGGCAGACCGGCGAGCGCGCGGATCAGCGGCACCACGAATTCGTGGAAGGTGAACATCGCCGAGGTCGGGAAACCCGGCAGCACCACCACCGGCACGTCGCCGGCCTTCGCGAGGCAGAGCGGCTTGCCGGGCTTCAGCGCCACGCCGTGGACCAGGATGCCGGGCTCGCCCAGGCGCGACAGGATACGGTGCGAGACGTCGCCCGCCCCCTTCGAGGTACCCCCCGACAGGACGACGAGGTCGGCCGAGGCGAGGGCCTGCTTCAGCGCCGCTTCGAGCGCCGTCTCGTCGTCCGGCACGATGCCGCCCGGAATCGCGATGCCGCCATTCTCGGCCACGCTCGCCGCCACGATGGCGCCGTTCGAATCGTAGAGCGTCGCCGGCGCGAGGCGCGCGCCCGGCGCCACCAGCTCGTTGCCGGTGGAGAGCACCGCGACGCGGGGCCGGCGCACGACCGCGACCTCGGCGAGGCCGCAGGCCGCCAGGATGCCGATCTCGCGGGCGGTGACCAGGGTGGCGGCGCGCAACACCGTCTCGCCCCGGGCCATGTCGGCGCCGGCATAGCCGACGAACCGGCCCGGCCCCGCCGGCTGGCTCACGGCGATTCCGGGCGCCGGCCCGTCCTCGAACTCGGTCGCCTCGATCATCACCACCGCGTCGGCGCCGCGGGGCACCACGCCGCCGGTGGCGATCGGCGTCGCGGTGCCGGGGCCGACCGTGAGCGCGGGGGCGACCCCGCAGGCCAGGATCTCGGCGTTCAGGACGAGGCGGCGCGGCTCGGCCTCGCTCGCCCCTTCGGTGTCGGCGCTGCGCAGGGCGAATCCGTCCACCAGGGCGCGGTCGAAGGGCGGCACGTCGATCGGCGACGCGATGTCGGCGGCGAGCACCCGGCCGAGCGCCTCGTGCAGCGGAACCGTCTCGGGCGGCAGGGGACCATGCGGCACGGCCTCGCGCCAGCGCGCCATCGCCTCGTCCCGGCTCACCACCGCCAGGAACTGCTCCTGGCGCGAGGCGGCGGCGAGGCGGGCGAGGAAGGAATCGGGGGTGAATTCGGTCAAAGCGGCAGCACCTCGACGGGGGTCCCGGCGGGATAGCCCTCGTGGGCCGGCGGCACCAGCAGGGCGGCCTCGGCCCGGGCGAGACGATGAAGCGGGATCTCGGCCCCGCCGAGAGGCTCGACGCCGGAGACCGTGCGGTGCAGGAACACCACCTCGGTCAGGCCGATGACGGAGGCGACCTTGCGGGTGAGGGGCAGGGTGAGCGTCGCGTCGGGACCGGCGCCGGCGAGCGCCGCCAGCAGCGGCCGGCCGAGGGCGAGCCAGACGGCGAGGGCCGCGTCCGGCCGGCCCGGCAGCAGCAGCACCGGCCGGCCTCCCGCCTCGCCGAAGCCGGCGCTCTCGCCCGGGCGCAGGGCGATGCCGTGGGCGTGGAGCCGCCCGGCCCGCGCGAGCGCCGCGGCGCTGGCGTCGCTCCGTCCGGGCCCGGTGCCCCCGATGACGATCACGGCGTCGGCCCCCGGCGCCAGGAGGGCGGCGGCGAGATCCCCGGCCTCGGCCGGTCGGGCGACGGTTTCAGTGAGGCCGCCCCGGGCGGCGATCCAGGCGGCGAGCAGCGGCGACAAGGTGTCGGGCGCCGCCGCGAGTAGCCGCAGGCGCGGCCGGCGCACGGACACCCGATCGATGCCCGCGTCGGCCAGGGCGAGGCCGCACAGCGCGCTCACCCGCTCGCCCGAAGCGAGCAGCCGCGTGCCCGGCGGCATCTCGGCGCCGGGCGCCCGCGTCCCCTCCCCGGCCGCGGCCTCCGCCTCGATCTCCCGCGGATCGGCGCCGAGGGCCTCGGGCGGCAGCAGCGCGTCGGTGCCCGCGGGCAGGGCCGCGCCGGCCTCGACCCAGGCGGGGGATCGCCCGAGCCGCACCGGCGCGTAGGGCGAGGCGCCGACGACGGCCGCCGCCGCCACCGCCCAGCCGTCGCGCAGCGCCCTCCGCTGCGCCGGCCGGCCCGCCTCGACCACGATGTCCTGCGCCGCCACGGCGCCGACCGCCTCGGCCGGGCGCGCACCGGCGGCCACGACCGGCCGCACCAGGGCGGCGAGCGCCGCCACCGCCTCGGCGAGCGGCATCAGCGCGGACGTGGACGCCCGCGGCGTCACCGGCGGGCGCCCGGGTGATGAGGCGAGGCCATGCGTGGGTCCTGATCCCGGGAGGGAGAGGCGATGCGGCAAGCGCCGGCCGGGATCAAGGTTTCGGCTGCGGGAGCGGGAGACGGCGGAGAAAATGTCGCGGCGGGCCGCCGCGACCTCCCCCGGCGGCGCCTATCGGACTCGCTGCACCGGGGGCTGGTCCGGCTTGACCGCAAGACCCCGTGCCTCGCTCCGGATAGCGCCGAGATTCCGGGCGTCGGCGGCATTCGGATCGAAGGCCGCCCGTTGAGGATCGCCTGGACGTGCTCCTCGACCGTCAGGGGATGGATCTCCTCGAGGCTCCGGGGCCGTGGCGTTCCGGCCCCTTCCCGGCCCGGGACCCGTGCGCGTAGACCCGGGGGCTCCCCGCCCGGACCCTGCCGCATGCCCGCTCTCCTCCGCCTCGCCCTCGCCGCTCTTCTGAGCCTGCTTCCCGTCGCGGCCCGCGCCGAGGCGCCGATGCGCGGCCATGGCGGTCCGGTGCGGGCGCTCGCCGTGACGGCGGACGGGAGCCGGGCGCTCTCCGGCAGCTTCGATGCCTCGGCGATCCTATGGTCCGTCGAGGACGGGGCGGCGCTCCGGGTGCTGCGGATCCATGACGGGGCGGTGAACGCCGTCGCGCTCCTGCCCGATGGCGGGCTCGTCACCGGCGGGGAGGACGGGCGCGTCGCCCTCTGGCGAGAGGGTCAAGCGCCCGAGCGGATCCTCGCGACCCATGCCGGCCCGGTCTCCGGCCTCGCGGTGGCGCCGGACGGGCGGCGGATCGCCTCGTCCTCCTGGGACGGCACCGTCCGGATCACCCCCCTCGACGGCGTTCCCGCGCTGGTGCGGCAGGGCCACTTGGGCAACGTCAACGGCGTCGCGTTCCTGCCCGACGGGCGCCTCGTCACCGCGGGCTACGACGGGACCGTGCGGATCTGGCCCGAGGCCGGTCCCCCGCTGACGGTGCCGCTGGAGGCGCCGGTCAACGCCGTGGCGGCGGCCCCCGACGGCGAGATCGCGGCGGCGGGCGCCGACGGCACCCTGTCCCTGCTGCGGCCGGACGGCACCACCCGGGCGCGCCTCGAGATCGGCCCCCGGCCGGTGGTGGCGCTCGCGCTCTCGGCCGACGGACGGACGCTCGCCGCCGCGACGGTCGGCGGCGCGGTGGCGGTCGTCGACCGGGCCGGGGCGCGGGTGCGCCTCACCCTGGTCGGGCCCGGCCTGCCGGTCTGGTCGCTGGCCTTCCGCGGCACCGAGGAGCTTGTCACCGGCGGCGGCGACCGGCTCCTGCGGCGCTGGGACCTGCGCAGCGGCGAGCCGATCGGCCCGCTCGCCATGGCCCGCCCGGCGGACCCGCTGGCGGCCTTCGCGGGCGACCGGGGCGCTGAGGTCTTTCGCGCCTGCGAGGCCTGCCACACCCTGACCCCCGACGGCGGCAACCGGGCCGGGCCGACCCTCCACGGCGTGTTCGGCCGCCGCATCGCGGCGGTGCCGGACTACCCCTACTCCCCGGCCTTCCGGCGGATCGACCTCGTCTGGACGCCCGAGACCGTCGCCCGCCTGTTCGAGGTCGGTCCCGCCCGCTTCACCCCCGGCACCAAGATGCCGGAGCAGACGATCAATGCGGCGGAAGACCGGGCGGCCCTGGTGCGATTCCTGGAGAAGGCGACGCGGTGAGGCTGACCTGGCATCGAGGCGTGACCGGATACGCGCGTTGACAGGATACCGCGCGGGCGGGACACTGTGCGTTGGAGATCGTCATGCTGAGCGTCATCGAAGAGATAACGGGCGATGGTGTCGCCCTCGACGCAGACCATGTACGCGCACGGATCGATGACTGGCGGGCAAGGATCGACGATCTCTACCGCCGGGTCGCTGATTGGTTCCCACATCTCTGCGTCAGGCAGGGCGACACGACCGTGATGAACGAGGAGATGATGCGCGCGTATGGCGTGCCGCCGGTGCGGCTGCCGATCCTGCGCCTCTCCAATGCGGGGGCGGAGGTCGCGGCCTTCGTTCCCGATGGCCTGTGGATCATCGGCGTGAACGGCCGGCTCGATCTGTCCACGCGCAGCGGCCGGTTCCTGATCCTCGATCGGGCGGGCCTCTTCGAGACGCCGCGCTGGACCATCGCTCCCGCCCTGGATCGCCTCGCCGCCGAGCCCCTCTCGCAGGCGGCGCTCGCCACGGCGATGGCGTAAGGAGCCTCCATGCGGGATTTGGCGGCCATCGCCGCCGTCTACTCCGAGATCGAGAGCGGTCTCACCGCGCAGCTCGCGCAGGCCCGGGAGGCGGCTGACACCGCCCTCATCGATCGCATCGCGCAGAAGCGACGGATCAACGATTCCGCCTACTTCATCCTCGCCTGGGGCCAGCTCGAGGCCAAGATCAACCGCGTCGCCGAGCTCGCGGTGCGCAACCGACGCAGCAGCATCCGCTGGGAGGATCGCCGCGCCTGGGACGCGCACGATCCGGAGAGCATGCGGGCGAAGTTCGAGGACCGGGCGGCGCTCGTGCTCGACCGGCTCAACGTCGCCTCCGATGCCTACCGCCGGACGATCCGCTACTACGGCTGGCGCAACGGCATCGCGCACGGCTCGCAACTGGCGACCGGGATCGACGTTCCCGTCGTCATCGGCGACTTGTACCAGATCGCCGGCGAACTCCGGGCGTGACCAGTCATTCGAGATCCTGTTGCTTGCGTTGCAACGCGGAACTGGGCTTTACTCCCGCGCCCGAACATAATCCTCCGAGGTCCGCGGCCGGTTGGTGTCCGCCGTATGCGGATCGAAGCCCTGGTTGAGGACGTGCGAGACCCGGCAGGTGTCGCACATCATCAGGGCCTTGATCCGCTGCTCGCCCGCCGGCCCGGCGAACATCCAGTGCCGGTCCTGCAACCGGCCGATCACCCGCTCGATCGTGCTGCGGGTGCCGAAGGGCTTGCCGCAAGCGATGCAGTCGAACGGCTCCTCCTCCTTGACGACCCGGCGCGGGGCCGCCCAGGCGGCGAAGTCGAGCTGCGGCACGAGGGCGATCGCGTCCTCCGGGCAGGTCGCGGCGCACAGGCCGCATTGCACGCAGGCGCTCTCGGCGAAGGTGAGGCGCGGGCGGTCGGGATCGTCGGCGAGCGCGCCCGTGGGGCAGGCGCCGACGCAGGCGTGGCAGAGGGTGCAGGCCTCCGCCTTGACATCGAGGCCGCCGAAGGGCGCGCCGGCATCGAGCGGCACCCGGTCGACCGGGCGCGGCGCGGCGTGGTGCAGCTCCGAGACCGCGAAGCGCAGGACGCCGCGCAGGTCGCCGTCCGGCATGAATCCCGACGGCACCGGCGCCGGCGTGCCGCGGGCGACGGCGGCGAGGGCGGCGCTCAAGGCATCCGGATCGTCGGTCTCGATCAGCGAGACGACCGCGCCGCCCTCCGCCGGCCGGTAGCCGAGGGCCTGCGCCACCGCGTCGAACCGGGCGGCGTTGCGCCGGAGGGCCGCGATATCGTGCTGGGGCTTGCCCCGGACGAGGAACCGCACCCCGCCCGCGCCGTAGGCGAGCGCGGCGGCGATCGCCTCGGGGCCGACCTGCGTCACCTCGTTGACCGGAACCGGCAGCACGTCCGCCGGCAGGCCCCCGCCGAAGCGGGCGAGCGCGTCGATCAGGGGCGCGCCATGCGCCTCGTCGTGGATCAGCAGCACCGGGGCGGTGCCGCCCGCCTTGTGGAACGCACCGAGCAGGGTGCGCAGGCGCCGCATCAGCGCGTCGGCCGGCGGCAGGGCGTAGGCGGCGGCCCCGGTCGGGCAGACCGAGGCGCAGGAGCCGCAGCCGGCGCAGACATGGGGGTCGATGGCGACGTGGTCGCCGGCAGGCAGGATGGCCCCGGTCGGGCAGACGTCGAGGCAGCGGGTGCAACCGGTGATGCGCGAGCGCGAATGGGCGCAGAGCTCGGCGTGGAAATCGACGAAGCGGGTCTTGTCGAAGGTCCCGACGAGGTGGGAGGCCTCGAACAGCACCCGCTCCACTGCCGCCGGGTCGCGGGGATCGGCCCGGAGGTAGCCGCTGCGCAGCTCGTGCGCCGGGAAGAGCGGCGCGCCGCCGGTGAGGTCGACGACGATGTCGCAGGTCGAGGTCGCCCCGTCCCGGGCCGGCCCGAAGGCCAGCACCCGCCGCGACGAGGGCAGCGGCAGGGCGGTGTCGTCGACCCGCAGGCTGAAGGCGCCGAGATGGCCGGTCGCCCCCCGCACGGTGCCCTTCAGCACCGGGATCTCGCCCGTGCGCGGCGGCGTCACCTCGCCGGGCCGGGAGAGCAGCACGGTGACGTCGAGGTGGTCGGAGAGGCGCCGCGCGGCCTCGATCGCGACCTCGTCGCGGCCGTAGACCAGGGCGACGCCCTGGCTCTCGAAGCTCACGCTCGTCGGGGGCGGCGTCAGTTCGGCGGCGGCCGCCAGCAGGGCCGCCATCTTCGGCCCCGCCGCCGCGGCCTCCGCCGACCAGCCGGCCGTCTCGCGGATATTGGCGAAGGCGACGCGGTCCTCGGCGCCCAGCTCCTCGGCCACCTCGCGGAAGAGCGGCGCCTTGAGGGTGCAGGACACCGTGACCGGCGATCCCGACGCCATCGCGGCCCGCACCCGCTCCAGCTCGCGGCCGCAGAACTGGTCGCCCGTCTGCACCTGCCCGCCGCAGGCCTTGCCGATCGCCGCCGCATCGAGGGGCATGCTGCCCTCGCAGGAACAGGCGATCACGATCCGATCCGACACCACACGCGTCTCCGACCGGGCGCGCGGCCCGGGCCATGCCGGGCGCCGCCCCCTGGGGCGTCATGCCCCTTGTTCACCGGTCCAGCGCTATATACGAGCCGTTCAAAAGAACGACCCGACACGTGCGCGCAGGCGACGCCATCTCCCTCATGACTCTCGCGGAACCCTCCGGCCTGATGCTGCCCCCCGCCTTCCGGCCGCTGCGTCTGTCAGACTCTGCCGGAACGGCGCACGACCGGGCCTGCGCGAAGGCTGACGCGGACGACGGGGCCGCCGGCACCCTGGTGGTCGGGGGCCGGCCCGGCACTGTCGAGATCGCGGTGGTGCTGGCGCCCGAGGAGCCGCTGGCGACCGCCCGCCTCGTCGGGCTCGTCGGCCTCACGGCCCTGGCGGAGGCGGTCGGCAGCCACGCTCCGCCCGACAAGCCGGTGACGGTGGACGCGGCCGGCACCCTGTTCTTCGACCGCGCCCGCCTCGGCGGCGGGCGCCTGGCTTGGCCGGAGGCTTGCGCCGAGGGCGCAGTGCCCGGTTGGCTCGTCTTCTCCGCCATGCTGATCGCCTCGAAGCGCGAGGCGGGCGACCCCGGCCACACCCCGGGCTCGACCTCGCTGGAGGAGGAGGGTTTCGAGGCCGGTGCCGACGCGCTCGTCGAGAGCTTCGCCCGCCACCTCCTGCGCGGGCTCTCGCTCTGGGCCGAGGACGGCCCCGCGGCGGCGCTCGCGCGGGCTCGATCCACCCTCGACATCGACCCCGCGACGCTCCGCCTCGACGGAACCGGCTGGTACGATCCCGCCCGGGGAGGCCCGCGCCTGTGAGCCTCAAGCTTCCCCGCACCCTGCGGCTCGACCCCTCCGACACCCTGGTCTTCCCCCGCGCCGCCCCGCCCGGCGAGTGGGCGGTGACCGGCAGCTTCCTGTTCCTCGACGGCGATCCGGCGGCGCTCGCCGGCAAGGAACGGGCGGCGTTCCGGGCCGGCTTCCTCGGCATCGATTCGTTCGGCTTCTCGACCCTGGTGGTGGTGAGCGAGGCGAGCCCGCCCGAGCGCGAGGCCGCGACCGAGGCGCTGGCCGCCCAGTTCCAGGCCCGCCTCGGCGCGCCGGACTGGCTAAGCGCGCTCGTCGCCGCCCGGGAGGAGATCGCGGTGGCCGAATCGCTCTGCGGCCCGCCGGTCGGCACGGTGCTGGCGCTGCACCGCACGCTGGAGGACGGCGAGATCCGCGAGCGCTTCCGGGCTCTGCGCCCGCGGGAGGGCGCGGTGCCGGGATCCGACCGGCGCCACGCCTATGCCCGCGCCTTCGATTTCTACGAGAGCGACGAGGAGCCCGAGGAGCGGGTCGACCTCGCCGGGCTCCTCACCGGAAAACCGTGATGACCGAGTTCTGGGTCTCGAGCGGCCACCACCTCACCCGGCGCGACGCGGGCGGCGGGCTCGTCGTCACCGACGAATTGCTGCTGGCCTATCTCGCCCGGCCCGAGCTGGTGCCGCCGGACGAGGCCTGCGCCGCCGAGCGGGCGCTCCACGCCGCGCTCCTGCGCGATCCTCGCCGCCCGGTGACGCCATCCGAGGTCGCGGCCCTGGCGGATGCCGATGCGCGCGAGAACTGGGAGATGATCCTGGCTTTTCGCGATCGGCTGCTCGCCGGGCGTAACCTCGAGGCGGCCTATCTCGACCTCGTCCGCCGCGGGAGCGCTGGCACCCCGATCCTGTTCCTCAACCAGCTCGTCCACCTGATCCTGCGCAACGCCCTCGACGGCTGCGACGATCCCTTCACCTTGCGCGCCGCCGAGCTGTTCTTCCGCCCGCAGCGGGCCTCCGTGACCGAGGGCTCGCTGCTGCTGGCCGATGCCGAGCTGATCGACGAGGCGGAGGGCGCGGGCCGGCCATCGCCGCTCGTGGCGATGCTCGGGCGCGAGCCGGTCTCCGAGCTCGACGTGCTGACCGCCGACAACGCCTGGACCTACTGGAGCCGGTCGGACGCCTTCAGCATGGCGCTCAACCTCGGCTCCGATCCGAAAAGCCGCGAGGGGCTGGCGCGGGCGATCCAGGCCTTCGTGCGCCACCTGCTCGCGGTCGAGGTCGATGTCGAGTCGATTCCCGCGATCGAGGACCGGGACTGGCGCTGGTTCGTCGGCCTCGACCAGGAGGGCACGCGGATCGGCAACGCCCTGTGGCGCGGAGAAGCCCTAGAGCCCGCCGCTTTCGAGCGGGTGGTCGCCCTGTTCCGGCTCGGCATCCGCGACCCCGGCAGGGTCGATCCGCGCGTCGGCGACCGGCCGGTCTACCTGCTGCTGGCCATGACGCCCGACCGGCTGGTGACGATGAAGCCGCAGAACCTGATCGCGGGCCTTCCCGTTATCCAGGCGGGAGAAGCCTGATGAGCACGCAGCTGATCTCCGTCGGGGTCGTCGTCGCCAAGCGCCGGCTGAAGGGCCCGTGGGCCAGCCATGCCTGGCTCCCCGTCGCGGTACTGCCGGGCCTGCCCGGCACCGTGCCCTGGACCCGCCTCTCGGTCTCCGAGGACGAGGAGACCTTCTACGCCGGCGCCTACGAGATCGAGCTGCATCCGGCCGAGACCGCGCATTACGGCGACAACCTCGCGGCGGCGCAGCCCTCGCTCTGGGTCGCCTTGCGCGAGACCGGCCCTGAGACCTACGCCGTCGCGACCGTGACCGCCGACCCCTACGAGGGCGAGTCGCTGGCCGAGGGCATCGGCGAGATCGTCGAGGCGGTGCCGATGCCGCCGGAGATCCAGGCCGAGGTCGGGGCGTTCTACCGGGCGTTCCACGTCGAGCGGGTGTTTCACAAGCGCAAGCGCGACCGGGCCGATCCGGAGGCCCTGGCGCGCCAGGGAGCCCATCAGGGAGCCGGCGGGCGCCGCCGCCCGGAGGAGCCGTGAGCGACGGCTTCCTCGCCCGCTGGTCGCGGCGCAAGCGCGACGAGGCACGCCGGCCGCTGGAGGCCACGACCGAGGCCGAGTCCGCCGAGCCCGCGGTTGCGCCGCCCGAGGACGAGGCCGGTCTCACGCCCGACGAACTGGCGCAGCTCCCCTCCCTCGACGCGCTGACCGCCGCGACCGACCTGACGCCGTTCCTGCGCGCCGGCGTGCCGCGGGCCCTGCGCAACGCGGCGCTCCGCCGGATGTGGTCGATCGATCCGGCGATCCGCGACTTCGTCAGCGAGGCGCGGGAATACGCCTACGACTGGAACACCCCCGGCGGGGTGCCGGGCACCGGGGGCCTGATCTCCGCCGAGGAGGTGCGGGCGGTGGTGGAGCGGGTGTTCGGGGGTGGGGAGGAGAAGCCCTCCGTAGTCGACGACGAGGGGGTGAGCGCCGGCAGCCCCCCTCTCCCGAGTGGGAGAGGGGTTGGGGGTGAGGGCGGCGCGCTTCCGTGTAATGCTGAGAGCGTCGTGCGGGTAGCTCAACCGTCCAGGATCATTGCGGAGACCGAGCCACCCCCGCGCGATCTTCGATCGCCCCTACCCCTCTCCCAAACGGGAGAGGGGATCCCGCGTCCTTCGCTAGACCAGTCGGCGCTGCCAGATCGTCGCGACCCGGCGCCGGAGCCCGAGCCACCCCCCTCCCCGCCCCGCCTGCGACGTCATGGCGGGGCGATACCGATTTGAAGCGTTAGAAAGTAGAATTGTGCGCCATGGATTCCCCGGTATGGTGCCGGCAACGGGGCGCCGCATCCTCCAAATGATGGAGGACACCGAGCGCCGGCAGCCCCCGGTGACGAAGTTGCGTTGCGCGAGGTGGTGGTGAACCAGGGCCCCGGTCCGACCGACGAGATCGACGCTCTGCGCGCCCAGGAATACGACCTCCTGGCGGCCCTGCTCGGCCGCGCGCCGGCGCCGGAGCTGCTCGCCGGCCTGCAAGGGCTCGACGGCGACGCCTCGCCGCTGGGCCAGGCCCATGCCGCCCTCGGCCGCGCCGCCCGCGAGGCCGACCCGCGTGCCGTCGGGCGCGACTACTTCGCGCTGTTCGTCGGCGTCGGGCGCGGGCTGATCATGCCCTACGCGTCCTACTACCTCACCGGTTTCCTCAACGAGCGCCCGCTCGCCCGGGTGCGCCAGGACCTCGCCGCGCTCGGGCTCGAACGGGATCCGGGCTCGAGCGAGCCGGAGGACCATGCCGCCACCCTGCTCGAGGTGATGGCGACGCTGTCGGGCCGGCGCCTGCCGGCGGAGCCGGAGGCGGATCACCGCTTCTTCGAGCGGCATCTGAAGCCGTGGATCGGGCGTTTCTTTACCGACGTTGCGGCGCAGGCCGCCACGCCGTTCTACCGGGCCGTCGGCGAACTCGGCGAGGTGTTCACGACGGTCGAGGCCGAGGCCTTCGCCATGGAGGCGTGAGGTGGACGGCGCGGTCACACGAGAGGAGAGCCGCGATGCGGCAGGACGACGACACGAAGAAGGACGGCCTCGGACGGCGGCAATTCTTCCGCGCGCTCGGCGGCGGCACCGCCGCGGCGGCGGCCGCGGTCGCCTCCGTGCCGCTGACGCCCACCGAGGCCAAGGCCTACGACCCCGGCAATGACGAGACCCGGTCGCGCTATCGCGAGACCGACCACGTCAAGGCCTTCTACCGCACCAACGGCTACGAGACGCTGAAGAAGTGAGACCGGCATGCTGACCAAGCGCAGGAACGGCGTGGCGGGCCGCGGCAGCCACCAGGCCCTCGCCGCGGGCCTGACCGCCCACACCCTCGACCGCCGCGGCTTCCTGCGGAAATCGGGGCTGGCCGCGGGCGGGCTCGCGGCCCTCGGCACGGTTCGGCTCGGCGCCGTGCGCCCGGCTCAGGCCGCCGGCTCGTCGGCCGATCCGGCCCAGGCCGTGATCCGCAAGAACATCTGCACCCACTGCTCGGTCGGCTGCACGGTGACGGCCGAGGTCGTCAACGGCGTCTGGGTCGGCCAGGAGCCGTCCTGGGCGAGCCCGATCAACCGCGGGGCGCATTGCGCCAAGGGCGCGGCGATCCGCGAGCTCGTCCACAGCGACCGCCGCCTGCGCTACCCGATGAAGATCGTGAACGGCGAGTGGCAGCGGGTCTCCTGGGACCAGGCGATCACCGAGATCACCGACAAGCTCCAGGCGATCCGCAACAAGAACGGTGCCGATTCGGTCTACTGGCTCGGCTCGGCCAAGTTCACCAACGAGGCCTCGTACCTGTTCCGCAAGTTCGCGGCCTATTGGGGCACCAACAACGTCGACCACCAGGCCCGCATCTGCCACTCGACCACGGTGGCGGGCGTGGCCAACACCTGGGGCTACGGCGCCCAAACCAATTCCTACAACGACATCCGCAACGCCAAGACGATGATCATCCTCGGCGGCAACCCCGCCGAGGCGCACCCGATCTCCATGCAGCACGTGCTGTCGGGCAAGGAGATCAACCGCGCCAACATGATCGTCATCGATCCGCGCTTCACCCGCACGGCGGCGCATGCCACCGAGTACGTCCGCATCCGCTCGGGCACCGACATCCCGGTGGTGTGGGGCATCCTCTGGCACATCTTCCAGAACGGCTGGGAGGACAAGGCCTTCATCGAGCAACGCGTCTACGCGATGGACGACGTCCGCAAGGAGGTCGCGAAGTGGACGCCCGAGGAGGTCGAGCGGGTCTCCGGCGTGCCGGGCGAGCAGCTGAAGCGTGTCGCCGAGCTCTTCGCCAAGGAGAAGCCCGCCACCCTGATCTGGTGCATGGGCGCGACCCAGCACACGGTCGGCACCGCCAACGTGCGGGCGCTCTGCATCCTCTGTCTCGCCACCGGCAACGTCGGCAAGCCCGGCACCGGCGCCAACATCTTCCGCGGCCACACCAACGTCCAGGGCGCGACCGATCTCGGCCTCGATGTGACGACGCTGCCGCTCTATTACGGCCTCGTCGAGGGCGGCTGGAAGCACTGGGCCCGGGTCTGGGAGGTCGAGTACGACTGGCTGCAGTCGCGCTTCGACGAGGTGCCCGCCAGCGCCGGCCGCAAGGCGCGCTCGCGCAAGGAGAACATGGAGACACCCGGTCTCACCTCGACCCGGTGGTTCGACGCCGTGAGCCTGCCCGCCGACCAGGTCGACCAGCGCACGCCGCTCAAGGCCATGATGGTGTTCGGCCACGGCGGCAACACCGTCACCCGGATGCCCGAGGCGGTGAAGGGCATGTCCGAGCTGGAACTGCTCGTCGTCGCCGACCCGCACCCGACCACCTTCGCGGCGATGGATGCGCGGCGGGACAACACCTACCTGCTGCCGATCTGCACCTCGCTCGAGATGGACGGGTCGCGCACCGCGTCGAACCGCACGCTCCAGTGGGGCGAGCAGGTCGTGAAGCCGGCCTTCGAGTCGAAGAACGACTACGAGGTGATCTACCGGATGGCGGTGAAGCTCGGATTCGCCGACAGCCTGTTCAAGAACATCAAGGTGGTGGACGGTGTGCCGTCGGCCGAGGACCTCCTGCGGGAGATCAACCGCGGCGGCTGGTCCACCGGCTATTGCGGCCAGAGCCCCGAGCGCCTCAAGGCGCACATGAGGAACCAGCACAAGTTCGACCTCGTGACGCTGCGCGCGCCGAAGGACGATCCGGAGGTCGGTGGCGACTATTACGGCCTGCCCTGGCCGTGCTGGGGCAAGCCGGAGCTGAAGCATCCGGGCACGCACATCCTCTACAACACGTCGCTGCACGTGAAGGAGGGCGGCAGCACCTTCCGCGCCCGGTTCGGCACCGAGCGCAACGGCCAGACGCTGCTGGCGGAGGATTCCTTCACCAAGGATTCCGATCTCACCGACGGCTATCCCGAATTCACCTTCGGGGTGTTCCGCAAGCTCGGCTGGGACAAGGACCTGACGGCGGACGAGCTCGCCACGATCCAGCGGATCGGCGGCAACAACCCGGACGCGGTCAGCTGGGCCACCGACCTGTCGGGCGGCATCCAGCGGGTCTGCCTCGACCACGGCGTGATCCCGTTCGGCAACGGCAAGGCCCGGGCCAATGCCTGGAACCTGCCCGACCCGGTGCCGGTCCACCGCGAGCCGATCTACTCGCCCCGGCCCGACCTCGTCGCGAAGTACCCGACCCGGCCCGACGAGCGGCAGTTCCGCATGCCGAATGTCGGCTTCTCGGTGCAGAAGGCGGCGGTCGATCGCGGCATCGCCAAGCAGTTCCCGATCATCCTGTCCTCGGGCCGCCTCGTCGAGTACGAGGGCGGCGGCGAGGAGACCCGCTCGAACCCCTGGCTCGCCGAGTTGCAGCAGGACATGTTCGTCGAGGTCAATACCCAGGACGCGGCCGAGCGCGGCATCAAGGACGGGCAGTTCGTCTGGGTCCACGGCCCGGAGAACGCCGCGAAGGCCAAGGTGAAGGCCCTCGTCACCGACCGCGTCGCCAAGGGCGTCGCCTGGGCGCCGTTCCACTTCTCGGGCTGGTTCCAGGGCAAGGATATGCGCGACTTCTACCCGAAGGGCGCCGACCCGGTGGTGCTCGGCGAGAGCGTCAACACCGTCACCACCTACGGCTTCGATCCCGTGACGGGCATGCAGGAGACCAAGGTGACCCTCTGTCAGATCAGCGCGGCGTAAAGGGAGGGCTTCCTCATGGCGCGAATGAAGTTCCTCTGCGACGCGGACCGCTGCATCGAGTGCAACGCCTGCGTCACCGCCTGCAAGAACGAGCACGAGGTGCCGTGGGGCATCAACCGTCGCCGGGTCATCACCCTCAACGACGGCAAGCCCGGCGAGCGCTCGGTCTCGATGGCCTGCATGCACTGCACCGACGCGCCCTGCGCGGCGGTGTGCCCGGTGAACTGCTTCTACACCACGGCGGATGCGGTGGTGCTGCACTCCAAGGACCTGTGCATCGGCTGCGGCTACTGCTTCTACGCCTGCCCGTTCGGGGCGCCGCAATATCCGCGGGTCGGGAATTTCGGCTCCCGCGGCAAGATGGACAAGTGCACCTACTGCTCGGGCGGTCCGGAGGTCGACCTCTCGGTCGCCGAATACGAGAAGTACGGCTCGAACCGCCTGGCGGAGGGCAAGCTGCCGCTCTGCGCCGAGATGTGCTCGACCAAGTCGCTGCTCGCCGGCGACGGCGAGATGATCGCCCAGATCTACAAGGAGCGGGTGATCAAGCGCGGCTACGGCTCGGGCGCGTGGGGCTGGAAGACGGCCTACCGCGAGACGATCGCGATCTAAAGGGAGATGGTGCCGATGCGCAGGCTGACCTCCATCGCCCTCGTGGCGGCGACCCTGATGCTGGCGGGCCCCGCCGGCGCGCAGGTGCGCGCGCCGGACGGCGCCCCGAACCCGACCGCCTCCTCGGTCAACGAGGAGCTGTTGTTCAAGCAGGATCCGAAGATCCACGGCCGGATCTCGATCCCGAACCCGACCGCCGCCAACCTGATCCAGCCGCAGGGGCGGGAATGGCGCGAGTTCCGCGAATCCTGGATGCCGTGGATCGGGGCGCTCGCCGTGCTCGGCATGATCGCCGCGCTCGGCCTGTTCTACTTCACCCGCGGTCGCATCCGCCTCGAGCACAGCGAGGAATCGGGCACGAAGCTCCTGCGCTTCAACAGCTTCGAGCGCTTCTCGCACTGGATGACGGCGACCTGCTTCATCATCCTGTCGCTGTCGGGTCTGAACTACATCTTCGGCAAGCGGCTCCTGATGCCGCTGATCGGGCCTGAGGCGTTCGCGACGCTCGCCCAGTACGGCAAGTACGCCCACATCTATCTCGCCTGGCCGTTCATGCTCGGCGTGCTGTTCATGCTGGTGCTCTGGATCAAGGACAACATCCCGGGCAAGATCGACTGGATCTGGCTCAAGCAGGGCGGCGGCCTGCTCGGCGACGCGCATCCGAGCGCCGGGCGCTTCAATGCCGGCCAGAAGATGGTGTTCTGGATGGTGGTCGGCTTCGGCTTCGCCATGGGCGCCACCGGCATCATGATGATCTTCCCGTTCGCCTTCACCGACATCAACGGGATGCAGGTCATGCAGGTGATCCACTCGCTGATCGGCGTGGTGTTCATCGCCGGCATCCTGGCCCACATCTATATCGGCTCGCTCGGCATGGAGGGCGCCTACGACGCCATGGGCAGCGGCGAGGTCGATCTCGCCTGGGCCAAGGTCCATCACGACCTGTGGGTGAAGGAGCAGCAGGCCAAGACCGCGAGCGGGCCGCAGCTCGGGCGCGGTCAGGTTCCGGCGGAATAAGCGAAGGGTGCGGAGACAGCGATGAAAGCCTTCCTGATCGCCGTCGTGGCGGCGGTGGTCCTGGCGACCGCGGCGAGCTTCCTGCTCGCCGAGAACCAGCGTTTCGCCTACCAGGCCTTCGCCACCTCCGGCGCCCGGGTCTCGGATCCGGGCACCAACCTCGTCGGCCCGCGTTGGACCGGCGATATCAAGGAGCCCGGCAAGGCCGGCCACAAGGCGGAGGCGGGGTCGTGAGCCGCACCAGCATCATCCTCGCCGCCGCCGGCCTTGCCGCGTCTTTGGGCGCCGCGCATGCCGCCGGGCCGCCCGCGAACCTGTGCCAGGAACTCGTCGCCTTCGTGCATCCGAAGGCGCCGGACGCCGCGGCGGGCGGCGCGTCCCAGCCGGCGGCGGCGGCCGTCCAGGCCCCCGACAAGGGCGCCGCGCAGCTGCCGAGCGGCGGCGCCGGCGAGACGCAGCAGAAGTCGGGTCTGAGCGGCCCGGTGGCGCAGACCGGACCCGGCGCCTCGGGGCCGCAAGGGCAGGCGCAAGCCCAGTCCCAGGCCGCCCCTGCCCCGAGCGGCGCGCCGGCGCAGAAGGGGCCGAGCCCGGAGCAGGTGGCGCAGGTCGACGCGGCCGCGGGGGCCAACGACGTCCAGGCCTGCCGCGCCGCGGCGCGGGCGATGCGCAAGGCCGGGGTGGTGATGCCGGCGCCGCTGCTCGCCTTGTCGGCGCTCGATCCGAAGTTCTTTGCGGCGCAGTGACGGCGCAGCAAACTGTTTCACTCGCTCTCTAGCGGTTCTCACACCCACAGGGTCATTCCGGGGCCGCGAAGCGGAGCCCGGAATCCAGAACCGCGGAGGGTCCAGGATCAAGCGGAGACTGTTCCGCTTCCGTGTCCCATGACCTGAGCGTCTGGATTCCGGGCTCCGCTTCGCGGCCCCGGAATGACTCGGAGGTTGGCCATGCTGTCGGGCGAACGAAGCACGTTCACGATATCTGACGGCCAGCAATTATTCTCAGCGCGATGGTGTGGACGGTCGTTGGACCGCGAACCCCGAACCACCTATTCCGCCGCCGCCCGCTCCTCATCCTCCCCCAAAAATCCGCCGGATTGGCGCGCCCAAAGCCGTGCATAGAGCCCGCCGGCCTTCACGAGGTCGGCGTGGCGCCCCTCCTCGACGATCCGGCCGCGATCGAGCACCACCAGCCGGTCGAGGGCCGCGATGGTCGAGAGGCGGTGGGCGATGGCGAGCACGGTCTTGCCCTGCATCAGCCGGTCGAGGGAACTCTGGATCGCCGCCTCGACCTCCGAATCGAGGGCGGAGGTCGCCTCGTCGAGGATCAGGATCGGCGCGTCCTTCAGGATCACCCGCGCGATGGCGATGCGCTGGCGCTGGCCGCCCGACAGCTTGACGCCGCGCTCGCCGACCTGGGCGTCGTAGCCGCCGCGGCCCTTGTGATCGGTCAGTTCGCCGATGAAGGCGTCGGCATGCGCGGCTTGCGCCGCCGCGACGATCTCGGCCTCGGTCGCGTCCTCGCGGCCATACGCGATGTTGTCGCGGATCGAGCGGTGAAGGAGCGAGGTGTCCTGCGTCACCACGGCGATCTGCCGGCGCAGGGAGGCCTGCGTGACGTCCGCGATGTCCTGCCCGTCGATCAGGATGCGCCCGCCCTCGAGGTCGTGCAGGCGCAGCAGCAGTGAGGTCAGGGTGGTCTTGCCCGCCCCGCTCGGACCCACCAGCCCGACCTTCTCGCCCGCCGCGATCCGCAAGCTCAGGTCCTCGATGATCCCGGCGTCCTCCCGGCCGTAATGGAAGCTCACGCCCTCGAACGCCACCGCGCCGCCCGTCACCGCGAGGTCGCGGGCCCCCGGCCGGTCGGTGAGCGCGTGCGGGCGGGCGATGGTCTGCATGCTCTCCTGCACGACGCCGATATGCTCGAACAGGCCGCGCACGGTCTGCATCACCCAACCCGACATCGCGATCAGCCGCAGCACCAGGGCGAGGCCCGCCGCCCCCTCGCCCGTCGTCATCTGCCCGCGCGACCACAGGGCCAGCACCACACCGGCGGTGGCGACGATGAGGCCGCTGTTGAGGAGCGAGAGCGTGCCGGTGACCGCGGTGACGAGGCGGAAGGAGTGCAGGTAGGCGTCGGTGTGGTCGATCGTGGCGCTGCGCACCGCCGAGCGCTCCTCGCGGTCGCGGGCGAACAGCTTGACGGTCAGGATGTTGGTGTAGCTGTCGACGATGCGCCCGACGAGGACCGAGCGGGTGTCGGCGACCTTCAGCGAGCGCGCCCGCGCGCGCGGCACGAAATAGGTGGTCAGCCCCGCATAGGCGAGGATCCACACGACGACCGGCAGCATCAGCCACGGGCTGATCGAGCCGAACAGGCTGACCGCGGTGACGGCGAAGATCGCGACGTAGAGCAGGGTGTCGATGACCACGATGGCGAGCTCGCGCACCGCCACCCCGACCTGCGTCACCCGGTTGGCGAGCCGGCCGGCGAAGTCGGCCTGGAAGTACGACAGGGCGTGGCCGAGCGTGTAGAGGTGGGTGCGCCAGCGGATGAGCCCGGTGGTCTGCGGCACCACCAGCTGGTTCGACAATGCCTCGTGCAGCCAGGCGAGGATCGGGCGCACGACGAGGATCAGGCCGGCGGCGAGCATCAGCCCGGTGCCGTGGTCGCGCCACAGGGTCTCGGGGCCGGACCGGGCCAGGATGTCGACGAACCAGCCCATCAGCAGGTAGAGCGAGGCCTCGACGCTGCCGGCGGCGAGGGCGATGCCGAACAGGGCCGCGAGCGGCCCTCGCACCGGCCGCAGGTAGAACCAGGCGAAGCCCGCCACCGTGTCGGGCGGGCGCTCGGCCTCCTCGAAGGGGGCGAAGGGATCGATGCGGCGCTCGAGCCAGTCGAGGAACATGCGGGCTCCGGGGTGATGGGCTCTCAGCTATGCGGCGGCGCCTCGTCGCCAACCGGGGGGCGATGCCGCAGGCCGGCAACCGGCGTATGACGGGGCATCGCCCCCCACACCCCCGGACCCATGCTGCGCCTCGCCCTCTACCAGCCCGACATCCCGCAGAACACCGGCACGATGCTGCGGCTGGCCGCCTGCCTCGGCGTCGCCGTCGAGATCATCGAGCCCGCGGGGTTCGACGTCTCGGACCGCCACCTGCGCCGCTCGGGCCTCGACTATCTCGACCACGTCGCGATCACCCGCCACCGCTCCTACGCCGCCTTCGATGCCTGGCGCCGTGAGGCCGGGATCCGGCTGGTGCTGGCCACCACCCACGGATCCGTGCCCTACACGGCGCACGCGTTCCGGGACGGCGACTGCCTGCTCGTCGGGCGCGAATCGGCCGGGGTGCCCGACGCCGTCCATGCCGATGCCGAGGCCCGGGTGGCGATCCCGATGCGGGCGGGAATGCGCTCGCTCAACGTGGCGGTGGCGGCCGGGATGATGCTGGGGGAGGCGTTGCGCCAGACGGGGGGCTTCTGAGGGGGCGGATCGACCGCATCGAAGCCGTGGGACATCCGCTCATCATCCCAACCACAACCTCATCCTGAGGTGCTGCGAAGCGGCCTCGAAGGAAGCCTCGAGAAGTCTGCGAGCGAGCTGGAGCCCTCTTTCGAGGCCTCCGCGTTGCTCCGGCACCTCGGGATGAGGTCGTGGGTGGGAGGAAAGGACCGTCTTGAAAAACCGGCCCGGGAGGCCCCGAGATCTTGGCCCGCGGGCGGCACTGTGGGATGACATCGCCCATGACCGACGCCGCTCCCGACATCGCCGCGCTCAAAGTCGAGGCGACCACCTGGTTCTCCACCCTGCGCGACCGGATCTGCGCCGCCCTCGAGCGGCTGGAGGAGGAGGCGACGGGGCCCTTCGATCCCGAGGCCGGCGGGCCGGGGCGGTTCGAGCGCACGCCCTGGGAGCGCAAGGACCATTCCGGCGCGCCGGGCGGCGGCGGCACCATGGCGATGCTGCGCGGCCGGGTGTTCGAGAAGTGCGGCGTCCACGTCTCGGCGGTGCACGGCGAGTTCGCCCCGGAATTCCGCGGCCAGATCCCGGGCGCGGCGGAGGATCCGCGCTTCTTCGCCACCGGCATCTCGCTGATCGCCCATCCGTGGAACCCGCACGTGCCGACCGTGCACATGAACACCCGCTTCGTCGTGACGACGAAGACGTGGTTCGGCGGCGGGGCCGACCTGACGCCGGTCCTCGACCGGCGCCGGACCCAGGACGATCCCGACACGATCGCCTTCCACGCCGCCTTCGAGGCGGCCTGCGGCAGGCACCCGGCGGCGGATTACGCCCGCTACAAGGCCTGGTGCGACGAGTATTTCCACCTCAAGCACCGCAACGAGCCGCGCGGCGTCGGCGGCATCTTCTACGACTACCACTGGACCGGCGATCCGGCCGCCGACCTCGCCCTCACCCGCGAGGTCGGCAACGCCTTTCTCGAGGTTTATCCGGAGATCGTGCGGCGCAACGTCGACACGCCGTGGACCGAGGCCGACCGCCACGAGCAGCAGGTGCGCCGCGGCCGCTACGTCGAGTTCAACCTGCTCTACGACCGCGGCACGATCTTCGGCCTGAAGACCGGTGGCAACGTCGCGTCGATCCTGTCCTCGATGCCGCCGACGGTGCGGTGGCCGTGACCGCACGATGAGGGCCGAAGAAGACCTGAACACTTGTCCGGCCTCGGCGGCCGGTTCTACGGGCGTTCATGCCACCCTTCGCGTCATCCCGGGGCGCGGCGAAGCCGAGAACCCGGGATCCATAACCGCTGATGCTCCAGGACGAGGCGGATCGCGTTCCGCTTCGTCCCCAAGCGTCGGCGGTTACGGATCCCGGGTTTCGCTGCGCGGCCCGGGGATGACGCGGAGGGTCGAACACGCGTCGGCGGGTGGCTCGATCGACCCCGCCGCTTCACCTCGCCGCTGATCCAGGCCACGCCGGTGAAACCCTTCCCCAACCTCGCCGCCGTCGTCCTCTGGATGGCCGGCGCCCTGCTCTCCTTCTCGGCCACCGCCATCGCCGTGCGCGAGGTGGCGCCGGCGCTCGGGCTGTTCGACATCCTGGCGGCCCGGGCGGGGGCCGGGGTGGCGATCGTCGGCCTGGTCGCGCTCCTGCGCCGCCGGCCGCTCGCGCCGCGGCGGCTGCACCTGCACCTCGCCCGCAACCTCGTCCATTGGGGCGGCAACTACGCCTGGTCGCTCGGCGTCACGCTGCTGCCCCTTGCCGTCGTCTTCGCCCTCGAATTCACCACGCCGGCCTGGGTCACGCTGCTCGCCGTCCTGATCCTGCGCGAGCGGCTGACCGCGAGCCGGGTCGCCGCGGTGGCTCTCGGCTTCCTCGGCGTGCTGGTGGTGCTGCGCCCGGGCGTCGCGGCGTTGCAGCCGGCGAGCCTGGTGGTGCTCGGCGCGGCCATCCTGTTCGCGCTGACCGCAGTCTGCACCAAGGCGCTGACCCGGACCGAGAGCGTGCTGTCGATCCTGTTCTGGATGAACCTGATCCAGCTGCCCCTCAACCTCGCGGCCGGCCGGATCTTCCCGGCGGCGCCGGTCCACACGTTCGAGGGGCATCACGGGCTCGCGCTGGCGGTTCTGTGCATCGCCGGTCTCACCTCGCACTGGTGCCTGACCAGCGCCTATCGCCGGGGCGACGCCATCCTGGTCATGCCGCTCGACTTCCTGCGCATCCCGCTGATCGCGCTGCTGGGCTGGCGCCTCTACGGCGAGCCCCTCGATCCGTGGCTGTTCGTCGGCGCCGGGCTGATCGTCGGCGGCATCGTCTGGAACCTCGCGGCCGAGGCGCGGCGACGCGACCCGGCGCCGGTCCCGAAGAGGGCTTGACCAATCGCGGTGCTGGCGCGTTGATCGGCGCCATGCTGCTGACCTTCTTCACCGAGCTGCGCGCCGCCAAGGTCCCGGTCTCGCTGCGTGAGTACCTGACCCTGCTGGACGCCCTCGACCGCGACCTCGCCGACCAGCGGGTGGAGGATTTCTATTATCTCTCCCGCACCGCCCTGGTGAAGGACGAGCGCAACCTCGACAAGTTCGACCGGGTGTTCGGCCGCGTCTTCAAGGGCGTGGTCACCCTCGGTGAGGCCGTGGAGCCGCAGGCCATTCCCGAGGAGTGGCTGCGCAAGCTGGCGGAGAAGTACCTCACCGAGGAGGAGCGGGCGCAGATCCAGGCCCTCGGCTGGGACAAGCTGTTCGAGACCCTGAAGGAGCGGCTGGCCGAGCAGAAGGGGCGCCACCAGGGCGGCTCGAAATGGATCGGGACGGGGGGCACCTCGCCCTTCGGCGCCTACGGCGCCAACCCGGAGGGCATCCGCATCGGCCAGGACGGCAACCGCAACTTCCGGGCGGTGAAGGTCTGGGACCAGCGCACCTTCAAGGACCTCGACGACTCGGCGGAGCTCGGCTCGCGCACCATCCGGCTCGCGTTGCGGCGCTTGCGCCGCTTCGCCCGCAGCGGGGCGGCGGAGGAGCTCGACCTCGACGGCACGATCCGCGAGACCGCCCGCCACGGCATGCTGGATCTCCGCCTGCGGCCGGAGCGGCGCAACGCCGTCAAGGTGCTGCTGTTCCTCGACGTCGGCGGCTCGATGGACTGGCACGTCGAGCTCGCCGAGCAGCTCTTCTCCGCCGCCCGCTCGGAGTTCAAGCACTTCGAGCACTTCTACTTCCACAACTGCCTCTACGAGAAAGTCTGGAAGGAGAACCGCCGGCGCCACACCGAGGGCACGCCGCTCCTCGACGTGATCCGCACCTACCCGTCCGATTACCGGGTGGTGTTCGTCGGCGACGCGGCGATGTCGCCCTACGAGATCGCGATGGCGGGCGGCTCGGTCGAGCACTGGAACGAGGAGCCCGGGCGGGTCTGGCTCGAGCGGGTGCTGGCCCATTTCCCGAAGGTGGCCTGGCTCAACCCGGTGCCGCAGGCGCAGTGGGGCTACTCGCAATCGAACGCGATGATCCGGCAGATCTTTTCCGACCGGATGTACCCGCTGACGCTGGAGGGGATCGACCAGGCGACGCGGGCGCTGCTGCGCTAGAGCCCCGTACGATTGCGCTGCAATCGAACGATGCTCCAGGTCTTTGATTTTGCCGCATTTTCTTCGACGAACCGGTATCCACTTCGTCGGAAAATGCTCGGGCCGCTCACGCCCCCTGCACGATCACCCCGTACCAGCCGAGGCCCCGGTAGGTCTCGTAGCCGGGCGTGCGGTGATAGGCGACGAGGCCCCGGCCTCCCGTGGTCGGAACGACGCCGCTGTCCGGACCGGCGAGGTCGACGCGCAGCCGTTCGGTGAGGAGGCCGGCGCCGTCGCTCGCGGCGATCACCCTTTGCCCGGCATCCACGAGCAGCACCCGCGTGCGGGCGCGATCCTCGGGCGCGACCCGCACGCCCTGGACGATCGCGCGGGCCTGCGGTTCCCAGTCGAAATGGATCGCCAGCACGCCGAGGGGCCGGCCTGCGGCCTCGCCGTCCCGGCGCACGCTGGCGCAGTAGGTCGCCACCTGGGCGCCGCCGAGGCGGCTCTCCGCGCGGATGTCGGCCGAACTGTACTCGTCGCCCGAAGCGAGCGCGGCGGCCTGCCGGAACCAGGGCTCCTGCGCCACGCTCTGGCCGCGCAGGCCCGGGAAGCGGTCGGGCCGGCCGGTGGCGAGGATGCGCCCGTCGAGGTCGCACAGCCAGAGATCGAGATAGACCGTGTAGGCCGACAGGATCACGCCGAGCCGCCTGCTCGCGAAGCCTGCCGCTTCGGAAGACGATTCCGCCGCCGCGCAGGCGACCACCGCCGCGTCGGTCGCCCACCAGCGCACGTCGCAGGTCCGCTCGTAGAGATTGCGGTCGATCAGCTCCACCGCGTTGAGGGCGAGGTCGACCAGGCGCTCGCCCTGGGCCCGGGTCACCAGCCGGGAGACCTGATCCTGCAGCCCGACGATGCGTCCGTCGACATCGGCCTCCAGCTCCCGGGCGAGGCCGGCGATGGCCTCCCCGACGGCGCCGACCTCGTTGGCCACCACCGTGAAGCCGCGCCCGTGCTCGCCGACCCGGCTGCTCTCGATGCGGGCGTTCAGGGCCAGCATCTTCACCTGGCTGGTGATCTGGCGGATGCGCTGCGTCTTGTCGTGCGCGGCCTTGCGCAAGGTCGTCGCCGCGGCGGCGATGTCCGACAGGGCGCAGCCGGTCTCGGTGCGCTCGTTGCCCATGCGTCGGGCCTGGTTCGTCACGTCGCGTCTCCCGATCCGGGCTCCGGTCCCGGATGTCGGTCGCGATCTTCGAACAACGTTGCTTAAGAAAGTACGTGGCTGACGCGGTCTAGGCTGCTTGCCCGATCGGTTCCGCGCGGGATGTCGTACGGTGATCGGGGCTGATGTCGGGCGTTCACGCCGCTCAACCCCAGGTAGGATGCGCCATTTCTCTACGGAACAGGAGGTTGTCCGCCGCGCCCGGCGCCTCAGCCCTGGCGGGCCGGGGTCGTGACGGTGAGGCCGTCGAGCTCGGGCTTGAGCCGGATCTGGCACGACAGGCGGGAGCTCGGCCGCACGTCCGAGGCGAAGTCGAGCATGTCCTGCTCCATCGGCTCGGCCGGGCCGACGGCCTCCGCCCAGTCCTCGCCGACATAGACGTGGCAGGTCGCGCAGGCGCAGGCGCCGCCGCATTCCGCGTCGATGCCCGGCACGTTGTTGCGGATCGCGGTCTCCATCACGGTCGAGCCGACCTCGCCCTTCACGGTGCGGGGCGTGCCGGCGGCATCGACGTAGGTGATCTGGACCATCTGGGACTCCGGAAGCCTCGAGCGCGGCCGCGGATCGGACGTAACGACGCGGCGCGGTCTGATTGGCGGCTGCCGCCCCGGAATGCAAGCGCGCCGTGCGTCGCGCGGCACACGCGCCGCAGCATGGACCGTGGCCGGAGGCTCAGAGCAGCGCCAGGGTCTCGCGCACGGCCTGCGCCAGCGCCGGCGCCACGTCGCGCGCGTCGTCCGCGCCGCCGGCCCGCAGGGCCGCTTCGAGCCGCCCGGCGAGAGCGGCGACCCGGGCGGCGCCGACCCCGAGGGCCGAGCCCTTGAGGGTGTGGGCGAGGTCCGCCCGGGCCTCGGGCGCCAGGGCCGGATCGGCCAGCCCGGGGATCAGCCGGTCGCACTGGCCGGCGAACAGCCCCAGCACCTCGCGGGCGAGGTCGGCGTCGCCGAAGGTCTGGCGATCGAGGTGCTCGCGGTCGAGGAGCGGCTCCATCCGGCGTCTCGCGCTGGCCCGGTTCGGGCGGGAAAGAAGGCCAGATCCCGCAAGGTGCGGCCCGGCGCAAGGTCACGGCCCTCGCGCGGCTGTGGGCGACAGAGGTTCCGGCGGATCCGGTGGAACTCTGTCCACAGCGTGCTCACCCTCCGCCTCCGCCCGCCCTCCCGCCGGCAAAGCCGAGATTCTGCGGCAGGATAGCGGCCTCCGGCGCGGCGCGACGGACACATGGTAACCATTCCGTTAAGCTTTTTGAGAGGGTTGGCGCGGTCCGGGTATCCGGCTGGTACTCCTTGCGTCTAAGGTTCTCGTGGTAAACCGCTGAGATCGCGCCGGCTGGCGGCACGGCGCGGGTTTCGCGGGATCTCGGGGATGATGCGGCGCGGCGGCCTCAACGGGCCGCCCGGTAGCGTTCACGGCGTAACGGGGCGTTCGATGGCGACGGAAAAGAAGCTCAAGGATCCGGCGGAAGCGGCGCTGTCGGCGATTGAGCAGGCCCTGAACCTGGACCATCCGGCGGGGCCGGATTCCCGCTCGCCCGACATCCGCGCGATGGACGCCGATGGAGCCCGCGTCGAGCCCCGCCTGCCCGACGTTCACGATTCCGATCCCCTCTCCGATCCGCTGTCGGGCTCGCTGGCGAAGGGCGGCGCCGGCCTGGAGCCCGGCTTCGACGGCAGCCCCCTGCCCGCCTCCCGCGACGGCCGCCGCGAGGGCGGGCTCCTGCCGCCCGACCGTTCCCTCGTCGCCAACGACGACCGCCGCAGCGTCGGTGCCCTGCAGCAGACCCTGCGCATCGAGCCGTCGCGCGCGCCCTACCTCGTCGCGAGCGTCGCGGCCCTCCTCTGGCTCGCAGGCTTCGCGGCTCTGGCCTGGAGCCAGTCCGGCGGCGACCTGCGCGGCTTCGCCGCCGGGCTCAGCGGCCTCCAGGGCGCGGTCGGCGCCGCTGCCGTGCTCGCCCCGGTGATGCTGTTCTTCATCGCCGCGATGCTGGCGGTGCGCGCCCAGGAGATGCGCCACGTCGCCCGCGCGGTCGGCGAGGTGGCGATCCGGCTCGCCGAGCCCGAGGGCTTCTCGACCGACGCGGTCCTGACCATGTCGCAGGCGGTCCGCCGCGAGGTCGCGGCGGTCGGCGACGGCGTCGAGCGGGCGCTCGCCCGCGCCGGCGAGCTCGAGACCCTGGTGCGCGGCGAGATCTCGACCCTGGAGCGCGCCTATTCGGACAACGAGATCCGCATCCGCTCCCTCGTCGAGGAGCTCGTGGCGCAGCGCGAATCCATCGTCGCCAATGCCGAGCGGGTGCGCGGCGCGATCCAGGGCTCGCACCAGAACCTGACCCAGGAGCTCGATACCGCGGCCGAGCGGATCGTGACGGCCGTCGACGGCGCCGGCGAGCGGGTGACCGCGGCGCTCGGCGCCCGCGGCGAGGCGATCACGGCGGCGATCGGCGACCGGGGCGACGCGGTCACCGCCGCGCTTGCCGCCACCGGCGACCGGGTGGTCGAGGCCGTGGCCGGCCGCGGCGACGACCTGGTGCAGCGCCTGATGGCCACCAGCGAGGGCGTGAAGACCGATCTCGGCAGCGTCGGCGAGTCCCTGAGCCGCGCGCTCGAGACCCGGGCGGTCGAGGTCACGGAGGCGTTCGAGCGCACCGGCGGCCTCCTCACCCGCACGCTCGCGGAGAATGCCGGCACCGTCGCCCGCACCCTGGCGGAGACCGGGGCCGAGGTGATCGAGGCCCTCAACCGCGAGGGCGCCCAGGTCCGCGACACCTTCGAGCGATCGGCGCAGGGGCTGGAGGAGCGCTTCCTCGCCCGCGGCAGCGACCTCACCGAGCGCTTCGCCGAGACCGGCAGCGCCATCACCGAGCGGTTCGCCGCCTCGGGCAGCGCCATCGCGGCCCACATCTCCGACCGCGGCATCGCGCTCCGCGAGGAGATCGAGCAGGCCGGCAACGGCGTGGCGGTCGCGATCGAGGCCCGGGCGGCGGCGGCCGAGGCTGGGCTCGCCCGCGCCAGCGACGGCGTGATCACGGCCTTCGGCGACCGCGCCACGAAGGTGCGCGACGACCTCTCGACGCTGGTCGAGGACGCGGCCCAGGCGCTGGGCGTGCGCGGCGCCGACCTCGCGGCCCGCCTGGAGGAGACGATCGGGCGCGTCGAGGAGGTGCTGGTCGGCCATGGCGGCAGCCTCGAGCGCAGCCTGGACCAGACTGGCGAGCGCGTCGCCGCCCTGGTGGCCGAGCGGACGGGCGAGGCCGAGAACCGGATCGGCCAGGCGCTGGCCGGCCTCAGCCTCGCCTTCGAGACCCGCAGCCGCGACCTCGCCGAGGGTCTCGACCAGCGCACCCGGGAGACGCAGGCCGCGTTCGCGCTCGCGGCCGACACCCTGCAGGGCGGTTTCGAGGCCCGCACCGCCGATGCCGGCGACGCCCTGCGCCGCACCGCGGACGAGATCGGCGCCGACCTCGACGCCCGCGCCGCGGCCCTGGCCGCGCGCTTCCGCGCCGCCGCCGAGGCCGCGACCGGCCATGTCGGCGCGCAGACCGAGGAGGCCGCGACCGCCTTCGCCCGCGCCGCCGACGAGGCCGGCCGCACCCTGGCGACCCGCGCCCAGTCCCTCGACGAGTCCCTGCGCAGCACGATCGAGCACCTGACGCGCCAGGCCGAGGACGTGTCCGCCGCCCTCGCTCTCGCCGCCGAGAGCGCCACCGGCGCCCTCGACGGACGCACCGCCGCTGCCGCCGCCGCCTTCGTGGTCGCTGCCGAGGAGGCCGGCCGCCTGATCGGCGAGCGCACCGAGACCGCCGACGCGTCCCTGCGCACCGCACTCGCCGGCCTCGCCGAGCGGGCCGAGGCCGCCGCCGCCGCCCTCACCGCGTCGGCCGACACGGTCGGCGACGCGCTCCAGGGCCGCTCCACGGAGGCAGCCGAGATCATGCGCCGCACCGCCGAGCAGGTGACGGGCGCGCTCGGCACCCGCACGGTCGAGGTGGCGCACATCTTCCGGCGCACGCTGGAGACCACCGGCGCCGAGCTCGATGCCCGCAGCCAGGCCGCGGCCGAGCTGTTCCGGCAGGCGACGACCGCGACGACCGGCGAGCTGGGCGCGCGGGCGGAAGAGGCCGCCGAGGTGCTGCGCCGCGTTGCCGAGACGGCGACGGGGGCGGTCGGGGCCCGCACGGCGGAGAGCGTCGAGGCGTTCCGGCACGGCGCCGAGGAGGCGGCGGGCGCGCTGCAGGCGCGTCTGGCCGATGCTGCCGCGTCCTTCGCCCGGGTGGCGGAGGAGGCAGCCCAACTGATCGGGACGCGGGCGGGCGAGGCCGACACGGCGCTGCACGGCGCGGTGGTCGGACTGGCGAGCCGCGCCGAGGAGGCGGCGCTCGCGATCGGGCGCGCGGCCGAGACGGCGACCGGCGCCCTCGATGCGCGCACGCTGGCGGCGACCACCGCCTTCGCCCAAGCGGCGGAAGCGGCCGGACGCCTGGTCGGCGACCGGGCGCAGGCGGCCGACGCGACCCTGCGGGGCGCGGTCGAGGGTTTGGCCGGGCGGGCGGACGAGGTCGCCTCGGCGATCGCGGCGGCCGCCGAGCAGGCGACCGGTCACTTCGATGCGCGTACCCTGGCGGCGGCCTCGGCCTTCGCCCGCGCCGCCGAGGAGGCCGGGCGCCTCGTGGCCGAGCGCACCGAGACCACCGACGCGACCCTGCGCAAGGCCGTCGAGCACCTGACGCGCCAGGCCGAGGACGTGTCCGCCGCCCTCGCTCTCGCCGCCGAGAGCGCCACCGGCGCCCTCGACGGGCGCACCGCCGCTGCGACCGCCGCCTTCGCGGCTGCCGCGCATGAGGCCGGCCGCCTGATCGGCGAGCGCACCGAGACCGCCGACGCGTCCCTGCGCACCGCGCTCGCCGGCCTCGCCGAGCGGGCCGAGGCCGCCGCCGCCGCCCTCACCGCGTCGGCCGACACGGTCGGCGACGCGCTCCAGGGCCATTCGACGGAAGCCGCCGAGATCATGCGCCGCGCCGCCGAGCAGGCGACGGGCGCGCTCGGCACCCGCACGGTCGAGGTGGCGCACATCTTCCGGCGCACGCTGGAGACCACCGGCGCCGAGCTCGATGCCCGCAGCCAGGCCGCGGCCGAGCTGTTCCGGCAGGCGACGACCGCGACGACCGGCGAGCTGGGCGCGCGGGCGGAAGAGGCCGCCGAGGTGCTGCGCCGCGCCGCCGAGACGGCGACGGGGGCGGTCGGCGCCCGTACGGCGGAGAGCGTCGAGGCGTTCCGGCAGGGTGCCGAGGAGGCGACGGGCGCGCTGCAGGCGCGTCTGGCCGATGCTGCCGCGTCCTTCGCCCGGGTGGCGGAGGAGGCAGCCCAGCTGATCGGGACGCGGGCGGGCGAGGCCGACACGGCGCTGCACGGCGCGGTGGTCGGACTGGCGGGCCGCGCCGAGGAGGCGGCGCTTGCGATCGGGCTCGCGGCCGAGACGGCGACCGGCGCCCTCGATGCGCGCACGCTGGCGGCGACCACCGCCTTCGCACAGGCCGCGGACGCCGCCGGCCGCCTCGTCACCGAGCGCGCCGCTGCCGCCGACCAAACCCTGCGGGGCGCGGTCGACGGCCTGGCCGGGCGGGCGGACGAGGTCGCCTCGGCGATCGCGGCGGCCGCCGAGCAGGCGACCGGTCACTTCGATGCGCGTACTCTGGCGGCGGCCTCGGCCTTCGCCCGCGCCGCCGAGGAGGCCGGGCGCCTCGTGGCCGAGCGCACCGAGACCACCGACGCGACCCTGCGCAAGGCCGTCGAGCACCTGACGCGCCAGGCCGAGGACGTGTCCGCCGCCCTCGCTCTCGCCGCCGAGAGCGCCACCGGCGCCCTCGACGGGCGCACCGCCGCTGCGACCGCCGCCTTCGCGGCTGCCGCGCATGAGGCCGGCCGCCTGATCGGCGAGCGCACCGAGACCGCCGACGCGTCCCTGCGCACCGCGCTCGCCGGCCTCGCCGAGCGGGCCGAGGCCGCCGCCGCCGCCCTCACCGCGTCGGCCGACACGGTCGGCGACGCGCTCCAGGGCCATTCGACGGAGGCCGCCGAGATCATGCGCCGCGCTGCCGAGCAGGCGACGGGCGCGCTCGGCACCCGCACGGTCGAGGTGGCGCACATCTTCCGGCGCACGCTGGAGACCACCGGCGCCGAGCTCGATGCCCGCAGCCAGGCCGCGGCCGAGCTGTTCCGGCAGGCGACGACCGCGACGACCGGCGAGCTGGGCGCGCGGGCGGAAGAGGCCGCCGAGGTGCTGCGCCGCGCCGCCGAGACGGCGAGCGGCGCGGTCGGGGCCCGCACGGCCGAGAGCGTCGAGGCGTTCCGGCAGGGTGCCGAGGAGGCGACGGGCGCGCTGCAGGCGCGTCTGGCCGATGCTGCCGCGTCCTTCGCCCGGGTGGCGGAGGAGGCAGCCGCACTGATCGGGACGCGGGCGGGCGAGGCCGACACGGCGCTGCACGGCGCGGTGGTCGGACTGGCGGGCCGCGCCGAGGAGGCGGCGCTCGCGATCGAGCGCGCGGCCGAGACGGCGACCGGCGCCCTCGATGCGCGCACGCTCGCGGCCACCGCCGCCTTCGCCCGCGCCGCCGAGGAGGCCAGCCGTCAGGTGGCCGACCGCACGCAGGCCACCGACGCGACCCTGCGGGGCGCGGTCGAGCACCTGACGCGGCAGGCCGAGGACGTCGCGGCGGCCCTGGCGCTCGCGGCGGAATCCGCCACCGGCGCCCTCGACACCCGCCTCGCCGAGGTCGGGACCGCCTTCGAGGACAATGGCCGCGCGCTGACCGACCTGATCGGCCGGCACGCCGAGGAGACCCAGACCCGCCTCGCGGAGGCCGGCCGCGACATCGTCGTGGCGGTGGCGAGCCAGGGCGCGCGGGTCAACGACGCTCTCGACAAGACCGGCGCCGCGTTCGCCAGCGCCGCCGAGACGGGCGGCCGCGCCATCGACGAGGTGCTGACCAGCCGCCTCGCCGCGCTCCAGGACGCCATCGCCCGCGGCGACATCCTGGCCGACCGCATCTCCCGCGACACCCACGATCTCACCGCGAGCGTCTCCGGCCGCCTGGAGGAGATGGACCGCCTCATCACGGTCCAGGGCCGCGCCGTGGCCGAGACCATCGCCGAGCGCACCCGCGAGGCGCGCGAGGCCGTCGAGGCCCAGCTCGGGGCGCTCGAGGACCGCTCGGCCAAGCGCACCGCCGAGATCGGCGCCACCTTCAGCACCATGGTGGCCCATGTCGACCAGCATATCGGCGCCCGTGCCACGGCGCTGAACGAGGCCCTGATCGTGCGGGCCGGCGAGATGGCCCGGGTGATGGCCGAGGGCGGCCGCGAGGTCGCCCAGGCCCTCGACGGCCGCGCCGACGAGCTCGCCCGCGCCATCACCGCCCGCAGCCAGGCGATGAGCGACACGCTGACCGCCCGCGTCGGCGAGATCGGCGACGAGCTCGGCCGCCGCACCGAGGAGCTGACCCGCTCCCTCGATGCCGGTGCCGCCCGCTTCGACGAGCGGGTGATCGCCCGCCTCGACGGCCTCGCCCAGGCCCTCGACGAGCGCGGCCGCATCGTCGACGAGACCTTCGGCGTGAAGGCCGAGGAGGCCTTGCACCTGATCGAGAGCCGCACCCGCCGCCTCGACGAGGAACTGGGCGCCCGCACCCGCGAGCTCGTCACCTTCGTGGAGAACCACAGCGGCGAGGCGAGCCGCGACCTCGCCGCCCAGGCCGAGGCCATCCGCGCCGCCTTCGAGGGACGCGGCGAGTCCCTGGCGCGCCTCGTCGACGAGCGCACCGCCGCCATGGCGCAGGAGATCGACGAGCGCGGCCGGGCGCTGTTCGGCTCGCTCGCCGGCCGCATGACCGAGCTGGCGCGGCTGTTCGACCGCGGCGGCACGGCGCTGACCGACCTCATCGGCAAGCGCGGCGAGGCCGTGCTCGGGGCGTTGCGCGAGACGATCGAAGAGGCCGACCGCGTCCTCGCCGAGGGCTCGGGCCGCCTGGAGACCGTGGTGGGTGAGCGCGGCACTGCGCTGGCCACCCTGCTCGACGAGCGTGGCGGGCACATCGAGCACCTGTTCGGCGAGCGCCTGCGGGCCCTCGGCGGCCTCCTGGACGAGCAGGCCGCGACCCTGCGCGGGCTGCTCGACGGCCAGTCGGCGGCGCTCCATGCCGGTCTCGACGACCGGATCCGCGCCCTGCACGACGCCCTGGAGCAGCGCGCCGGCGCGGTGCGCCAGGTGCTCGACGACCAGGCCGGCGCCCTCGGCGCCGTGCTCGACGACCGGGTCGGCACCCTGCGCGGCGTGCTCGCGGAAGGCGGCGACACCCTGGCGGCGACGCTGGAGGAGCGCGTCGGCCGCGCCGTCGGCACCGTCGACCAGCGCACCCACGCTCTCTCGCGTCTGTTCGACGACCGCCTCGCCGCCCTCGACCACCTGGTCGAGAGCCGCGGCGCGGCCTTCGCGGAGGCAGTGGAGGCCCGCGCCCAGGCGCTCGCCGGGATGCTGGACGACCGCACCGAGGCCTTCGTCCGGGCGGCGCAATCCGGCGGCACCAGCCTGTCGGGCCGCATCGAGGCGGCGCTCAACGACCTCGACGGCCTGATCGAGGCCCGGTCGCGGGCGCTGGAGACCACCCTCGACCGTCGCGGCGAGGCCCTGGCGGGCCTGATCGCGGCGAGGGGCGAGGAGGCCGCCGGCCTGCTCGAATCCCGCGTCGCGACGCTCGGCGACGCGGTGTCGCGCAGCGCTCAAGCCGTGTCCGGCCTCCTCTCGGAGCGCGAGGCCGGCCTCGGCGACGCCCTCGACGGGCACCGCACCGCGCTCGCCCGGACCCTCACCGAGCGCGTGGAAGCGCTGGCGTCCCTGCTGCGCGAGCGCGAGGAGGCCATCGCGGGCACGATCGAGCAGGGCGGCGGCAACCTGGTGCGGCTGATCGACGGCCGCCAGCGGGCGCTCGCCGAGCTGACCGGCGCCGGCGACGTCCTGGCCCGCCGGGTCCAGGAGCGCATCGACGTGCTCGCCGCCACGATCCGCAGCGGCGGCGACGCGCTGGCCGGCCTGCTCGACTCGCGCAACAGCGACCTCGCCGAGACCTTCGACGGCCGCGGCGCGGCGCTGGCCGCCCTGCTCGACGCCCGCGTGGCCGAGCTGTCCACCGCCCTCGAGCGCAGCCGCGCCGCCCTCGACGCGGTGCTCGGCGGGCAGGTCGAGGCGCTGGCCCAGCGGCTCGACGCCGGCGGCGAGGCGGTGGCCCAGCAGCTGCGGGCGAGCATCGAGGCGCTCGGCGGCACCGTCGAGGAGCGCGCCGCGGCCTTCGGGATGCTGGTCGACGCCAAGGCGGCGGAGCTCGCCGCGCTGATGCAGGCCCGTACCGAGGCCCTGTCGGGCAGCGTCGACGAGCGCTCGGCGGCCTTCACGGCCCGGATCGACGGCCGGATGCGCGCCTTCGCGGCCCTGGTGGCGGCCCGCGGCGAGGCCCTGGCCGACGCCTTCGACGACCGCAGCGACGCCTACGCGGCCCTGGTCGACGCCCGCACCGCGGCGCTCACGGCGGCCCTCGACGAGCGGGTCGCGAGCCTGCACGGCGCCATGGACGAGCGCTCCGCCGCGCTCGCCGCGGCGGTGGACGAGCGCAGCGCCCAGCTGAGCTCGGGCTTCGACCGCCGCGCCGCGGCCTTCGCGGCGCTGATCGACCAGCGCGGCACCACCCTGACCCGGGCGCTCGCCGAGACCGCCCGCGACCTGACCCAGGCGATCGACGGGCGCGGCAACGAGCTGAACCGCGGCCTCGCCGAGCGGGTCGAGGCCCTGCGCCAGATCGTCGACGAGCGCGGCGGGCGCTTGGGCCAGACCCTCGAGGCGACCACCGCCTCGCTGCAACGCACGATCGACCAGCGCGGCGGCGCCCTCGTGGCGGCGCTGGCGGCGAGCGGCCAGACCGTCGAGGGGCTCGACCGCCAGGTGGCGCAGCTGCGCGACCTCGTCGAGGGCCCCGGCAGCGAGCTGGTCACGGTGCTGACCCAGCGCAGCGAGGCGCTGGAGCGGGCGGTGACCGAGGGGATGGGCGGCGCCGTGGCGGTGCTCGGCGAACGCGCCGAGACGCTGGCGGCCCTCTCCTCCGAGGCGGCCGAGACCCTGCGCCGGGCGGCCGACCAGGGCGCGGCCCGGGCGGTCGAGGCCCTGACGCAGGTCAACCAACGCCTCGGGGGCGAGCTCGGCGGCCTGATCGGCCGCATCGAGGCCGCCTGCGGCGCGCTCCAGGACCTCATCGGCAAGTCCGGCGAGAACCTCTCGGCGATCGAGGGCGGGCTGTCGGGCCGGGTGCAGGAGATCCAGTCGGCGCTCGCCGAGATCGCCGTCGAGACCGGCAAGGCCTCCGACCGGGTCGCCGAGCAGGTCGGCGCGCTCCAGGGCGCGGCGACCGGGGCGCTCCGCCAGGCGGCGGGCCTCGCCGCGACGCTCGACGCCCGCGGCAAGGCCCTGACCGAGACCGCGCGCCAGCATATCGGCGACCTCACGGCGGCCGCCGGCGCGCTGGAAGGCGCCGAGGGCCGGGTCAACGCCTCGCTCGGCGAGCGCCGGACCGAGATCGACGCCCTGCTCGGCAGCATCGATGCCCGCTCGGCGGCCCTCGCCGCCGCCACGGAGGGCGTCGGCGCCCGGGTCGAGGCGACGCTCAAGACCATCGAGGCCCGCACCCAGGCGCTCGGCCGCGAGATCGAGGCCAGCGCCCGCCAGGCCGGCAGCGCCGTGACGGAGGCGTTCGAGCGCCTGCGCTCCGGTACCGGCCAGGAGGGCGAGCGGGCGGCCGAGTCGGTCCGCCAGGCGGTGGCCGGCGCCTCGGGCGAGATGCGCGAGGCCTTCGGCGACGCCGCCGAACGCTTCCAGGGCACGGTGGAATCCATGCGCGGCATGGCGAGCGAGATCCGCCGCACCCTGGAGGAGATCCGCGGCGACCTGCAGCGCGGCGTGGTCAGCATCCCGCAGGAGGCGCAGGACGCCACCGGCGAGATGCGCCGGGTGGTGGCCGAGCAGATCAGGGCCCTGAACGAGCTCTCGGCCCTGGTCCAGCGCTCGCCCCGTGCGGTCGATGTCGCCCAGCCCTCGGCTCAGCCGCTGGCCCAGCCCCGCGCCGCGGAAGCCGGCCGGTCCGCTGCTTCGGTCCAGGGCCCGGCGGTCCAGAAGCCGCAAGGTCAGAGCCCGCAGGCTCAGGCCCCGGCGCAGCCCGCTCCGGTGCAGGGTTCGGCGCAGGCCGCCCGGCCGTCGGCACCGAAGCCGGCGGTCCAGGCTCCGGCTCAGCCCGCGCCTCAGGCCGCCCCGGCGCGCCCGGCCCAAGGTTCGGCCCAAGGTACGGCTCAGGTCCCCGCTCAAGTCTCGGCCCGTCCGGCTTCGGCGCAGGGATCGGCGCAAGGCCCGGCCCGTCCGGCCGCGCCTCAGGCCGCGAACCGGCCCGCCGGCGAGGCGCGGCGCGACGCCGCCCTCCCCCGCACCGGGTCCGGCGGCTGGCTCTCCGACCTCCTCTCCCGCGCGTCGCAGGACGATGAGGACGAGGCGCCGGCGGCCGGCAAGGCTGCGGCCAAGGGAGGCCAAGAGAAGCCGGGCCAGGAGAAGACGGATCAGGCGGGCAAGGCGGGCCAGAACACCGGCGCCGACCGGGCCGGCTCCGCCGCGATCGACTCGATCTCCAGCAACATCGCCCGGATGATCGAGCACGCGGCCGCGGTGGACCTGTGGGAACGCTACCGGCGCGGCGAGACGGATCTGTTCACCCGCCGCCTCTACACGGCGGAGGGCCAGCAGACCTTCGACGAGATCCGCCGCCGCTACCGCGCCGAGCCGGATTTCCGCCGGACCGTCGACCACTACGTGCGGGAGTTCGAGCGCCTGCTCGGCGAGGTCTCCCGCACCGACAAGGACCCGCGCCGGGCCAACGCCTACCTCACCTCGGAGAGCGGCAAGGTCTACACGATGCTGGCCCATGCCAGCGGGCGCTTCGAGGGGGCGTGAGACCCGGGAGCGGATGCTCCGGATCCGGTCCCCGACAGAAACTGCCGCCCTCCGGTCCCCACGGGACCGGAGGGCGGCGCGTGTCTTTCAGACCGATGGTTCTCCCACCCGCAGGGTCATCCCGGGGCTCGCCGAAGGCGAGAACCCGGGATCCGCAACCGCTGACGTGGGAGGAAGAGACGGATCGCTTTCCGCGTCGTCCGGAAGCGCCGGTGGTTCTGGCTCCCGGGTTCCGCTGCGCGGCCCCGGGATGACACCGAGGGCTTCAAACTCGTCCGCCATGACTCGTGAATGTACCCGGTCGTGAATGCACGGGGTCCGGTCGTCCCGTCGTCAGAGCAAGCCCAGCGACGCCAACTCCCGCCGCATCGTCTCCGGCATCGCGGCGAGGTCGCCGGCGGCGGCCCGGGAGATGTCGCGCGGGGCGTCCATGGGCGCGAGGTAGCGCCAGCCCTGGAACGGCCGGCACGGGCGGGGCTCGACCGGGGTGACTTCCTGGTCGAGGACGAGGCGGCAGCGGCCGATGCCCTCGCCGTCTGTGAAGGGGCGGATCGCCAGCACCGGCTGGCGGCAGGCGATCTGGCCGCGGATCACCCAGTAGAGCGAGCCCGCTCCGACGATCTCGTCGCCGCGCTTCGGCACCATGCGGGTGATGTGGGCCTGCTCGTGCGGGCGGCCGAGGCGCACGGATTCGGCCCGGCGGGCGGCGATCCACTCCTCGAGGTCGGCGATCGAGTCGCAGCCGACGCAGAGCTTGAGGAGGTGCAGGGACATCGCGGCTCGGCGTGAAGGTCTGGCGGGGGTCGAGGGTCCCTGCGAGGCGATTGGGGCGCCGCGAGGGCGGACGTCCCGCGCCAGGACGTCGCCCCCGCGCCGCCGCTCGTCAGGTGAAGCGGGCGAGCTTCTCGTCGAGGGCGAGGTCGTCGATCTCCGCGAACGCGTCCTCCAGCGCGACCGCGTCGTCGGCGGCCGGCGCCTCGTCGCGGACCGGCACGAAGGCGATGTCGTCGTCCGGCAAGGCCGGCTCGACCAGGCGCAGGCGCGGACCCGAGGCCGGCTCCTCGTCCCCGGCCTCGTCCGCGCCCTGATCCGGGCCGGCCGCCCTGTCGGCCGACTTGCCGGTCGCCACGATCTGGTCGACGTCGTCCTGGTCGAGGGTGGTGTCCGGCACGTCGGGCCGGTGCGCGGCCGGGGCCGGCGGATCGTCCTCGCTCGCCCAGATCTCGATCATCGCGGTCAGGCGCTGCTCGAGGTAGCGCAGGGTGTTGACGATGCGGCTGGTGCGCTGCGCCGTCAGGTCCTGGAACGAGCAGGCGGTGTAGATCTGGGTCGCGTTCTGGTCGAGGCGGTCGCAGACGCGGCTGTCGGCCCCGGTCTCGCGCAGGGTCCAGGCGACCTCCTGCACCTCCTCGGCGGCCTGAAGGATGTCGGAGGTGGCGCGCTCGGTGGTGCGCACGATGCCGTCGAGGGCCTCGGAGGCGGCGCCGAGCTGGCTCTGGTCCTGGTCGGGGGTGTGGATCGCCGCGATCTCGGACTTGGTCCGGCTGATCGCCTTGGCCATCTCGATCAGGTCGAAGCGCAGGCGCTCCATCCCGGAGGGGCCGCGCTCGCCGACCACGGCGGATTCGAGCCGGCCGATCGCCTGGAGCAGCACGTCGGTATCGGCGGTGCGGTTGCGCTTGGCGTACTCGCCCAGGAACCAGCGCCCCCGCGCCGTCTCCAGCATCGCACCCTCGATGACGTCGTACTCCTCCCGCGGAGCGGGGAGCGAAGGGGTCCCGGCCATCTCACCTGCCCTGTCATCGCCGGCCCGACGAAACGCTTCGGCGGCGTCGCCCGGAGGCGTTCTCGGTGTTTACGCTTGACATCCCGGCGTTAACGGCGGCTTACGCCAGGCCCGCCCGGGGCGGACTGATTCGGTCCGCTCGCCGGCCCTCCCCGTCCCAGGGTTCCCGTGCCGCCTCCCCCGCTTCTCCTCGGCGACGGCCCGCGCCTCGCCCTGCTCTACGCGGCGGTCTTCGCCGGCATCGGCGTGGCGATGCCGTTCCTGCCGCTCTGGCTGTCCGGCCTCGGCCTCGGGCCGGAGCTGATCGCCGCCCTGGTGGCGCTGCCGATCTTGGTCCGGATCGTCGCGACGGCACCCCTCGTCGGGCTGATCGACAGCGGCCTCGCGCCGCGCCGGCTGATGGTCGCCGGCAGCCTGGGCCTCGCCGCCACCTACGCGCTGATGCCGTCCGCCGCCGGACTCGGCTGGCCGGTGCTGGCCGGGCTGATCGTCCTCAACGCCGTCGCCGGGGCGCCGCTGGTGCCCTGCCTCGACTACCAGAGCCTCGCCGCGGTGCGGCGCGGGTCCGGCCTCGACTACGCCCGGATCCGCCTCGGCGGCTCGCTCGGCTTCCTCGCCGCCACCCTGCTGGGCGGCTGGCTCCTCGGCCTCCTCGGCACCGGCAGCATCACCCATTTCCTCGCCGGGCTGGAGCTCGCCTCGGCCTGCGGGGCCGCGCTCCTGCTGCGCCGGGCGGAGAGCGCCCCCCGGGCACCCCGCGTGGCCGGGCGGGCGCGACTGCCCGCCGCCCTGTGGCTCGCCATCGCGGCCGGCGCGGCGATCCAGTCGAGCCACGCCGCGGTCTACGCCTTCGGGTCGATCCACTGGGGCACCCTCGGCCTGACGCCGGCGACGACCGGCTTCGCCTGGGGCATCGGCGTCGTCGCCGAGATCGCGTTCTTCGCCCTCGCCGGCCGCATCCGGGCCTTGCGCGACGCGCCGTTCCGGCTGCTCGCGCTCGGAGCCGGGGCGGCGCTCCTGCGCTGGGCCGGGCTGCTCGCGGCGGCCGGCCTGCCCGCCCTCGTCCTGCCGCTCCAAGTCCTGCACGGCCTGACCTTCGGGGCGACGCAGCTCGGCGCCATGGCGGCCCTGTCGCGCCTCGCTCCCGAGGGCGCGCGCGGCGCCGCGCAAGGAACCTACGCGGCCTGCTCCGCCCTCGCCTCGGCCACCGCCACCCTGGCGAGCGGGGCGGCCTACCGGGCCGGCGGCGGGTCGCTCGCCTTCGGGTTGATGCTGCCGGTGGCCGGCCTCGGCCTCGCCCTGACCGTGGCGGCCGCCAGGAGTGCCCGACCGAGGACGGCCCGGAGGTAGGCACGACGCCGGGTCGCGGCACGCGGGCCATGGTTTGCGAATTGTTAGCATCACGCGGTATAGGACCGCCGCGAGGGGATTGTTGTGGCGAACGAGGGAGGCCGGCCCGTGCCGACCGCACCCATCACGCGGGGGGCCGATCCGGCCCGCGTCGCGGTCGAGCGCGCGCGCGACGGGATCGCCGCGCGCCTCGCCGGCCGCTGGACCGCCGACCAGGCCCCCGCCGTCGAGGCCGCCTCCGCCGAGATGCTGGCCGCTGCAAGTCCTGCCTGTGCAAGTACTGCCGGTGCAAGTCCTGCCGTCGGCTTGCCCCTCGTCATCGACCTCTCGGGCCTCGCCCGCCTCGACACCCTCGGCGCCTGGGTGCTGGAGCGGACCCGCGCCGCCCTTCCGGCCGGCACGACCTACGCGGGCGCCTCCCCCGAGCACCTGATCCTCCTGCGCGAGGTCGCCTACCGCGAGGCGGCGCCGGCGTCGCGCCGCCGGCGCTTCCACCCCCTCGATCCGGTCGCGAGCCTGGGCGCGGGGGTGCGCAGCCTCGGCCGCGAGGGCCTGTCCGGGCTCGCCTTCCTGGGCGAGGTGGTGGCGGGCTGCCTGCGGGTGCTCGCCCGCCCGCGCAGCTTCCGCGGACCGGCGCTCGTCAACCAGATCGAGCAGATCGCCTTGCGCGGCGCGCCGATCATCATGCTGATCTCGTTCCTGGTCGGCTGCATCGTCACCCAGCAGGGCATCATCCAGCTCCAGCGCTTCGGGGCCCAGACCTACGTCGTCAACATGATCGGCATCCTCACCCTGCGCGAGCTCGGGGTGCTGCTCACCTCGATCATGGTGGCGGGGCGCTCCGGCTCGGCCTTCACGGCGGAGATCGGCTCGATGCGGATGCGCGAGGAGGTCGATGCGCTGCGCGTCATGGGCCTCGACCCGATCGAGATCCTGATCGTCCCGCGCATCATCGCCTTGATGCTCGCCCTGCCGATGCTGGCCTTCCTGGCCGATCTCGCGGCGCTCGCCGGCGGCGCGATGACCTCGTTCCTCTATGGCGGCCTGTCGCTCGAGGCGTTCACCTTCCGGCTCCAGAACGCGATCGGCTTTCGGCACCTCGCCATCGGGTTGATCAAGGCGCCGTTCATGGCGCTGATCATCGGCATCATCGCCTCGGTCGAGGGGTTCATGGTCGAGGGCTCGGCCGAGTCGCTCGGCCGCCACGTCACCGCCTCAGTCGTCAAGTCTATCTTCATGGTCATCGTCCTCGATGGGCTCTTCGCGGTGTTCTTCGCGGCCATCGACTTCTGAGCGAGGCGACCCTGTCCTTGGCGATCACGAGCCCCACCCATCCTGCACCGGCGAGCCGCGACGCGATCATCCGGGTGCGCGACCTCGTGGTCGGATTCGGCGACCGCACGGTGCTCAAGGGCCTGAACCTCGACATCCGCCGGGGGGAGATCCTGGGCTTCGTCGGCCCGTCCGGCCAGGGCAAGTCGGTGCTCACCCGCACGCTGCTCGGCCTGGTGCCGAAGCGCTCCGGCACGATCGAGGTGTTCGGCGAGGACGTCGACCGCCTGAGCCTCGCCCAGCGCCGGGTGATCGAGCGGCGCTGGGGCGTGCTGTTTCAGCAGGGCGCGCTGTTCTCGGCGCTCACCGTCAAGCAGAACATCCAGGTGCCGATGCGCGAGCACCTGAAGCTCTCCGAGCGCCTGCTCGACGAGTTCGCCCGGCTCAAGATCGAGATGGTGGGCCTCAAGCCCGATGCCGCCGACAAGCTGCCCTCCGAACTCTCCGGCGGCATGATCAAGCGCGCAGCCCTCGCCCGGGCGCTGGCCCTCGACCCGGAGGTGCTCTTCCTCGACGAGCCGACCTCGGGCCTCGACCCGATCGGCGCCGGCGAGTTCGACGAGCTGGTGGCGACGCTCCAGCGCACCCTCGGGCTGACCGTGTTCATGGTCACCCACGACCTCGACAGCCTCTACACCGCCTGCGACCGCATCGCGGCGCTCGGCGACGGGCAGATCATCGCCGAGGGACCGATCGACGCGATGCTCGCCTCCGATCACCCCTGGCTGCGCTCCTACTTCCACGGCAAGCGCGCCCGCTCGATCGTGGTGCCGGATTATCGAGATCCCGCCGGTCACGCGTCATCCCGCGGATCTGTGGAGGGGTTCGCCTGATGTGCGCTCCCGCACCCTGCGGCCAGCAGCCCGCCCTTAAGCTTGGCAGCCTAGGCCATGCCACTCTAGGCCATGCCACTTGGGCGTGTGGTCCGCTTCCCGCCCCGCACGAGCACGGAAACCGTTAAGGCATGGAAACCCGCGCCAACAACGTCCTGATCGGGGCCTTCACGCTGGCGGTGATCGCGCTCGGCTTCGTCTTCGCGTTCTGGCTGCGCGGCAGTTCCGCGAACCAGGCCCGGATGCCGGTGCGCGTCGTGTTCTCCGGCGGCGTCGGGGGCCTAGCCAAGGGGGCGGTCGTCACCTTCAACGGCATCCGCGTCGGCGAGGCGACCGACGTGCGGCTGCTGCCGCAGGACCCGCGCCGGGTGACGGCGATCATCGAGGTCAATCGCGGCACGCCTCTGCGCGTCGACACCCGCGCCCGCCTCGACATGACGATGCTGACCGGCGTCGCCTCGATCGCCCTCGTCGGCGGCAGCGCCGACGCGGCGCCGCTGGCCCCGACCACCAACGATCCGGTGCCGACCATCTACGCCGACGCCGCCGACATCCAGGACCTGATGGTGGCCGCCCGCACCATCGCGCAGCGCGCCGACGACATGCTCCAGCGCCTCGACCGGGTGGTCGCCGGCAACGAGGGCGCGATCAATCGCACGCTCGCCAATGTCGAGCGCTTCTCCAAGACCCTCGGCGACAGTGCGCCGGCCCTCGACGCCCTGACGAAGGCGGTGGACGGCCGCAAGCTCGCGAGTCTGATCGACAACGCCGACAAGTTCTCCTCTGCGCTTGCCGCCGCCTCGCCGGACGTCCAGGCCGGCATCCACGATGCGCGGACGCTCGCGGGCAAGCTCAACGTCTCCGCCGACCGGCTCGACGCCGTGATGAAGGGCGCCGAGGGCTTCCTCGGCTCGGCTTCGGGCGATGCCGGCAAGAGCACCTTCGCCGAGGTGCGCGACGCCGCGATCTCGATCCGCGAGGCGGGCCGCGCCTTCCGGGTGATGTCGGAGAACCTCGACAAGCGCACCGCCACCCTGACCCAGAGCGTCAGCCGCCTCAGCGGCACCGGCCGGCGCGAGGTCCAGACCCTCGCCACCGACGGCCAGCGCACCCTCAACAGCCTCAACAGCGCCGTGCGCAACATCGAGCGCGACCCGTCCCAGGTGATCTTCGGCGGCAAGCCGTCGTTGCCCGAATACAACGGTCGCTGACCATGTTGCAGTGCGGCCTCGTGGCGGTTGCACCCGTGCGGCCGGCCGGGCGTTGTCAGCCCATATCTGGTCAAGCTTCCGGGCCCGTCCCGGCCCCGCCTTCCGGTCCGCCCGCTCCCATGCTCCTCACGGCCCCCTCCCCGCGCCGCGCTCCCGGTCGTCTCGCCGCCGGCTGTCTCGCGGCTGCCCTGGCCCTGCTCCTCGGTGCCTGCGGCAGCGGCGCCGTGCCGACCACCTTCGACCTCACCGCCCTGCCGGGCGCGGCCCGCAGCGGTGCCGCCCGGCGCTCGATCGTGGTGGCCGAGCCGGTCGGCCTGCAGCCCTTCGAGGCCGACCGGATCATCGTGCGCGAGCCCGGCGGCGCGGTGTCCTATCTCGGCGGCGGCCAATGGGCCGACCGGCTGCCGCGCCTCGTCCAGACCCGGCTGATCCAGAGTCTCGAGAACGCCAACCGGCTGAAATCCGTCAGCCGCCCCGGCGACAAGGTCGCGGCCGACACGATCCTGATCACGGAACTCCGCGCCTTCGACATCAATGCCGGCACCCGCGAGGCGGTGGTCGACCTCTCGGCCAAGCTGATCCAGGAGAGCAGCGGCACGGTGGTGGCCGCCAAGGTGTTCCAGGCCCGGGTGCCGGTGGCGGGGGTGAACGCGCCGGTGGCGGCGAACGGGCTCGACCGGGCCTTGTCGATGGTGCTGGCCGACATGGTGCGGTGGATCAACGCCGGGGGGTGAGGGTCAAATCCGGCCCGCACTGCGGGTGCTGTTCTGATGCTCCAGCGGCAATCTCGCCGTCATGAAGGCCGTGCTGCTCCTCAGAGAGCGACTCGCGCTGACACCCGACGCTTTTGCCGAACTCGTGGTGTGGCGGGTGCCGAGGCCGGTCGTGGGCAGTCGGCACAGCTTCAAGTACCGTCTCGCTCTCGTCGTGGAAGTGCAGTGCGTGCTGCGCTATGACAATGAGGCAGGCAAGGGTGATCATAAGCACATCGGTGCCGAAGAGCTTCCCTTTGCGTTTGCCGGCATCAATGATCTGCTCGCCGCGTTCTGGCGCGATTTTCCGCGGAGAGCCGCAGGGCGCGTTCATCTCCTTCGCCTCGGTCGAGCTGCTCTGGACCGTGATGACGCCGCAACGTTGGGAGCTGTTGCGCGCCCTGGTCGGCCGCGATCCGCTACCGCTCCCGGCCCTGGCGGATGTGTTGAGTCGCGACGACGACGCGGTGCGGGCCGACATCGACGCGCTGAGGAAGGCCGGTGTCGTTGAATCGGGATCAAACGACCGGATCAGCTTCCCGTTCGATTCGGTCCATGTCGACTTCACGATGGGCCGGGCCGCCTGACCCTCCGAGCCCCTACTCCATCACCGCCGCCTTCATGATCACCACCATGAAGGCGCGCCCCGTCCCCTCGCTGATGCAGCGCACGGTGTGGGGCCGGTCGCAGCGGTAGCGCAGGGTCTCGCCGGCTCGCGCCCGCTGCACGGCGCCGGCCACGTCGACCTCGAACTCCCCCTCGGTGACCGACAGGCACTCGACCGAGCCGCGCTGGTGCGCGTCGGAATCGAGCACGCCGCCGGGATCGGCCGAGAGGTCGTACCATTGCAGCCACTCGACGGTCTTGATCCAGCCGATGATGGCGAGCCGCATCCGTCCGTCGTCGGAGACCAGGATCGGCGTGTCGGCTCGCGACGACTTCTCGATGAAGGGTTCTTCGTCGCCGGTGGCGAGCACCCGCTCGATCGAGACGTCGAGAGCCTGGCTCAGGCGCCAGATCGTGGCCAGCGTCGGGTTGGTCTCGTTGCGCTCGATCTGGCTGATGATCGACTTCGCCACGCCCGATTGCTCGGCCAACTCGGAGAGCGACAGGTTGTAGGCCTTGCGCAGGCGCTGGATGGTCTTGCCGAGCTGCCCCGACAACACCTGCGCCCCGGTCATCAGGTCCTTGGGACGCTCCCGCCCCCGCTCGACGCCCATCGCCTGCCCTCGACCCCCGCTGGAGCACCCTGGGGGCGTTCCGCATACCGAACGCCCGTACGCTCCATCAAACGCAATCGCCCGGACGACGCAAGGGTTCATCCGGCCGCGCGGGCTGATTCCAGCGGGATGACGCGTCAGTTCCACCAGGCATGGAAGTGGTGCACCGGCCCGTTGCCGTGACCGATCCGCAAGCGCTCGGAGGCGGCGAGCGCGGCGCTCAGGTAGGCCTTGGCCGCCTGCGCGGCGTCCGTCAGGGTAAGACCGCGGGCGAGACCGGCAGCGAGCGCCGCCGACAGGGTGCAGCCGGTGCCGTGGGTGTTGCGGGTCGCGATCCGCGGTCCCTCCAGGCGCAGCACACGGTCGTCCGGCCCGACCAGAAGGTCGACACTCTTGGGGCCCGCTGCGTGGCCGCCCTTCATCAGCACCGCGCGCGGCCCGAGCCCCAGCAGGCGCCGTCCCTGGTCGAGCATCGCCGCCTCAGTCTCAGCGATGCCCTCCCCCAGCAGCACCGCCGCCTCGGGCAGGTTCGGGGTCAGCACCGCGGCGTGGGGCAGGAGCTTGCCGCGCAGGGCCTCGACGGCGGCGTCGGCGAGCAGCCGGTCCCCGCTCGTCGCCACCATCACCGGGTCGAGCACCAGGGGCAGGCCGGCGGCGTGGCGGGCGAGATTTTCGGCCACCGCGGCGATCACGGGCGCGCGCGACAGCATGCCGATCTTCACCGCCCGCACGTCGAGGTCGGTGAAGACGCTCTCGATCTGGCGGGCGACGAAGTCGGGATCGACGTCGTGGATCGCCTGCACGCCGCGCGTGTTCTGGGCGGTGAGCGCCGTGATCACGCTGGCGCCGTAGACGCCGAGCGCCGAGAAGGTCTTAAGGTCGGCCTGGACGCCGGCGCCGCCGCCGGAATCCGAGCCCGCGATCGTGACGGCGATCATGCCGGACCCGGCCTTGTCGAGCACGGTCATGCCTGGTCTCCGATCGTGCGAAGCCCGATCATGCCGAGCCTCGCGCCGCGAGCGCCCCGTCGATCACCGCGCGCAGGTCCCGCGCCCGCGCCTCGACGTCGCGGCCGCTGCCGAACAGGGCCGAGATCAGGGCGATCCCGTCCGCGCCCGCGCCGATCGTCGCCGCGGCGTTGCTGCGGTCGATGCCCGCGATCGCCCCGACCGGCAGGCCGCCGCCGCGGGCGAGCCGCGCCCGGAACACGACGCGGTTGAGCCCGTCGAGCCCGACCGGAGGATCGGGATTGTCCTTGCTGGTGGTGGCGAAGACGCCGCCGATGCAGGCGTAGTCGACCGGCAACCGGTAGAGCTCGTCGGCCTGGGCGGCGTTCTTCACGGTGAGTCCGACGATCGCCCCCCGCGGCAGCAGGCGCTTGGCGTCAGTCGGGTGCAGGTCCTCCTGGCCGAGATGCACGCCCTCGAGCCCGGCGGCGAGGGCGAGATCGACCCGGTCGTTCATCAGGAGCGGGACGCCGGTACCCTGGAGCGCCGCGTGGATCCGGCGCAGGCGGGCCACGGTCTCGCGGGCATTGACGATGGTCTTCTCGCGGTACTGGAGCAGGGTGCAGCCCCCGGCCGCCGCCTCCGCCGCCATCCGGGCGAGGTGATCGGCGTCGCCGCCGCAGACCCCGACATCGAGGAGGCCGTAGAGCCGCAGGTCCACCGGCACGGTCGCGTGCCCACCGTCGGGCTTCACGGGCGGGCTCCGGCGGGACGCGGGTAGGGACGTGCGGGCATCGAGGCGGTTCCCGGCTGGGCCCGGAACCCCGGGCCGATCGTTCGATCCCCCGGAGTAAGGGCGTGCGCGTGCGGGCGTCAACGGCTCGCGATCAGCCCGCCCGCGCCCCGCCGGCCGCCGCCTCGCGGGCCCGCTCCACCACCAGGCGCCGCTCGCGCCAGACCACGAACACGCCGGCCGCCGCCACGATGCCGCCGCCCACCGCGATCGAGGCCGTGGGGAGCTGGCCGAACACGAACCAGCCGATCAGCACCGACCACAGCATCGTGGTGTATTCGAACGGCGCGACCAGCGAGGCGTCGCCGTGGCGATAGCTCTCGGTGAGCAGGATCTGGCCGATGCCGCCGAGCACGCCGACGACCAGGAACAGCGCCAGGTCCGACCAGCCGGGCATCCGCCAGCCGAGCGCCAGGGTCGAGAGGCCGAGGAGCGAGGTGAACAGGAAGAAGTAGAGCACGATGGCGCCGGTGCGCTCGGTGCCGGTGAGCTTGCGCACCTGGATCGTCGCCGCCGCCGAGCAGCCAGCCGCCAGGATGGCGAACAGCGCGCCGGTCGACCCGCCGCCGCCGGTCCCGCCGAATTCGAGGTGGGGGGCGAGCGTGATCAGCACGCCGAGGAAGCCGACCGAGACGCCGGCCCAGCGATAGGCCTGGACCCGCTCGCGCAGCACGACGGCCGCCAGCACCACCACGAGGAGCGGCGAGGCGTAGCCGATCGCCACCGCGTCGGAGAGCGGCAGGAAGGACAGGCCGGCGAAGCCCGCGAACATCCCGCAGGCGCCGATGATGCTGCGCAGGACGTGGCCCTTGAGGTTCTGCGTCGCCACCGCCTCCCGCACGCCGCCCTGCCAGCGCAGCCACAGCAGCAGCGGCGCGATGGCGATGAAGGAGCGGAAGAACACGATCTCGCCGGTCGGGAACCGGTCGGCCAGCGTCTTCACGCCGGCGGACATCAGCGTGAAGGCCAGCGCCGAGAGGACCTTGAGCCCGATGCCGAGATAGGGGCGGGCGGCCGCTCGTCCCGACGCGCCAGATCCGGTGACCGACCGGCCGGGGACGACGAGGGGGGCTGCCATGGGCGGGGCGCTTTTCTTGAAACCGGGGGAGTGGCCGAGACCGCGGGAGCGCGGTGGGGCCGCTTGTCAGAACCACGAATCGCCACGGCCGAGGTAGAGGCGGGTGCGGGCGGCTGACCTGCGCAATCCGCATGATGTGGATTAAGGCTCCGCAAACGAATTCGAGTCCCGGTCCCCGGCCAAGGTTCCGCCCGCGGCAGCCGCGTCATCAAAGTGATACGCGAATAGGGTTTGGCTGGCGCGAGACGCCGCCAAGGAGATTGCACGTGGCCGAGGACGCCGACGCGCTGCGCGTGCGAACCCTGTTCCTCTCGGATATCCACCTGGGGACCAAGGGCTGCCAGGCCGAGCTGCTGCTCGACTTCATGCGCGAAGTGGATGCCGACGAGATCTACCTGGTCGGCGACATCGTCGACGGCTGGAAGCTGCGCTCGGGCTGGTACTGGCCGCAATCGCACAACGACGTGGTGCAGAAGCTCCTGCGGAAGGTGCGCAAGGGCTCGCGCCTCGTCTACGTGCCCGGCAACCACGACGAGTTCCTGCGCGACTTCCTCGACATGCATTTCGGCGGCATCGAGATCCAGGACCAGGTGCTGCACGAGGCGGCGGACGGCAAGCGCTACCTCGTCATCCACGGCGACCAGTTCGACCTCGTGGTGCGCCACGCCCGCTGGCTGGCCTATCTCGGCGACGGCGCCTACTCGGCGGCGCTCTTCGTCAACACCCACCTGAACTGGGTGCGCCGGCGCCTCGGCCTGACCTACTGGTCGCTGTCGGCCTGGGCCAAGCTGAAGGTGAAGAACGCCGTCAACTTCATCGGCCGCTTCGAGGAATTCTTGATCGCCGAGGCGCGCCGGGCCGAGGCCGACGGGGTGATCTGCGGCCACATCCACCATGCGGCGAGCCGCATGGTCGGCGACATGCACTACCTCAACACCGGCGACTGGGTCGAATCCTGCACGGCCGTCGTCGAGCATTACGACGGCACGATGGAGGTGATCCGCTTCGCCGAGTGGAAGCGGGCCCATGCCGAGGCCCCCACGCCGCTGACCTCCCACAGTCGCCAAGTCGCCGCGGGCGAGGTCGCCCCGATCGAGGAGTTGGCGCCCGCCGCCCGCGCCCCCCTGCCCCCGGCCGCCCAGAGCACCCGGGCCGTCGCGTGAGGCTCCTCGTCGCGACCGATGCCTGGCACCCCCAGGTCAACGGCGTCGTCCGCTCCCTCGAGCACATGGTGGCGGCAGGGCGCCGGCGCGGCCACGACCCGGTGATGCTGACGCCCCTCGACTTCGCCAACGTGCCGCTGCCGGGCTATGCCGAGATCCGGCTCTCGCTCGTCACCGCCCGTGGCGTCGCGGCCCGCTTTCCCGCCCTGGCGCCGACCCACGTCCACATCGCCACAGAAGGGCCGATCGGGCTCGCCACCCGCCGGGTCTGCCTGGCGCAGGGGCGCCCCTTCACCACCAGCTACCACACCCGGTTCCCCGAGTACCTCGCCGCCCGCCTGCCGGTGCCGGAACGCTGGAGCTACGCCTGGCTGCGCCGCTTCCACGGCGCCGCGAGCGGCACGATGGTGAGCACGCCCTCGCTGGAGCGCGACCTGTCCGGGCGCGGCTTCACCCGGCTGATGCGCTGGAGCCGCGGCGTCGACACCGGCCTCTTCCGCCCCCGCGACGGCGAGGCCCCGCCGGCCGCCCTGGCCGGGCTGCCGCGCCCGTTCTTCCTGTTCGTCGGGCGGCTGGCGGTGGAGAAGAACGTCGAGGCGTTCCTGCGCCTCGACCTGCCCGGCACCAAGCTCGTCGTCGGCGACGGGCCGGACCGGGCGCGGCTCGCCGGGATCGATCCCGAAGCCCGCTTCCTCGGCACCCTCACCGGCGAGGCCCTGGCCCGGGTCTATTCGGCCTCCGACGTCTTCGTCTTCCCGAGCCTCACCGACACCTTCGGCATCGTGCTGCTGGAGGCGCTGGCGAGCGGCTTGGCCGTCGCGGCCTATCCGGTGACCGGGCCGCTCGACGTGGTCGGGGGCACGGACGTGGGCGTCCTCGACCAGGACCTCGGCGCGGCGGCCCGCGCGGCGCTCGCGATCCCGCGGGACGCCTGCCGGGCGGAGGCCCTGCGCTACACCTGGGAGGCGAGCGCCGACCAGTTCTACGGCAACATCGAGGCCGCCCATGCCGACGGGATGCCGGCGCCGCAGCGCCGGCCGGGCCTGCCGCGGGCCCTGCCGGGCGAGGCGCCGGTGCCGCGGGTGGGCGAGGGGTAACGACAGCCGGCAGCGACGCGGCCGAGTGGATGGCGAACCGCTGCCCGGCCTGCTCGCATCACAGCCACGCCCGCCCGATTCATTCGGCCTTCAGCGCGAGGCTCTGCCGTGGCTCGGGCGCCATGCGATGGTGCAGCATCCGCAGCCCGACCAGGAGGCCGACCGCGACGATCGAGATCGTCAGCGCCAGCCACAGGGCGGCGTGGGGACCCGCCCTCGTCACGAGCGCGGCGAACACCGGCGGCGCGGCCGCGAAGGAGAGGTTGAGCGGCACTGCCAGACGCGCCGAGGCGCGGGCATAGGCGCCGGCGGGGAAGATCTGCAACGGGAGCGTGGCGCGGGTGACGGCGCCGATGCCGCTGGCGGCGCCGTAGAGCGTGGCGAACAGCATCGCCCCGGCAAAGCTGCGGGTCAGCAGCAGCACGACGAAGCTCAGCGGAAACAGCGCGTAGGCGACGAGGCCGAGGGTGAAGCCCGACCAGTGCCGGCCGCCCAGGACCTCGACCATGCGCCCCGCCCATTGGGCGATGCCGATGAAGGACGCCGCAGCCAGCGCGGCGGCATGGTCGAGCCCCGCCGCCTCGAACAGGATGATGAAGGTCAGGGCGAAGCCCCAGGTGAAGAAGCCGTTCGCCGCGAAGCTCAAGGCGAGAAGGGTGAACCGCGCCCGATCGATGCCGGCGGGCCCGGCGGCTTCCGCGCCGGATCGCGTCCCGGGCCGCCGCGCGAGCGTCGCCCAGTGCAGCGGCACGCAGACGAGCAGCATCGTGACGCCGTAGCACAGCGTCGTCGCGCGCCAGCCCCACCGGTCCTGCAGGAGCCCCGAGAGCGGCCAGACGATCGTCGAGGTCAACCCGCCGGCCAGGACCAGCAGGCCGAGCGCCCGGCGCGCCGCGCCGCCGGCGATCTCGGTCACGGCGATCTGCGCCGGGGTGGTCAGCATCCCGGCGCCCGCCAGCCCGATGACGACCCACGACACGAAGTAGAGCGCCGGGCCGTCGGCCGAACCCATGATCAGCAGGCCGGCCGCGCCCAGGGCCGATCCGGCGATCATGACCGGGCGCGCACCGACGCGCTCGAAGACGCCGCTCAGCGGCCAGGTCGCGGCGGCCATGACGACGAGCATGACCGTCGGCCCGGCCATGACGAGGGGAAGCGCCATGCCCAGCTCGCCGGCCATGGCCGGTCCCGTGACCGCGGGCAGCCAGAACGTGGCGCCCCACCCGATGATCTGCGTCAGGGAGAGGGCAGCGACGGCACGGGCCGTCGGTGACGGGATGAGCATCTTCGGGCGACGGTCGGGCAGCGGGCAGCCGGCATGATGCGGCGCGGCGGTTCGCGGGTCCAGGTCGAATCGGCGAGCGGGCCCGGGAAGCGGCTGCGCCGCCTCACGCGAACAGATCGACGATCTCGAACCCCCTCCCCGCCAGCCGCTCGCTCAGGACCCGCCGGTGGCAGCGCTCGGGGTCGCGCTCGAAGCAGAGCAGGCAGGTCGGCCCTGCCGCCGCCAAGGCCGCCAGCTCGTCGAGGGCGGCCGCGCCCGAGGCCGTGTCCAGCACCTCGTCGCAGTAGATCCGCCGCATCAGTGCCGCGTCATGGGCGCGCGCCGCCTCGCGGCCGGCCTTCGGCGTGCCGAGGCTGCGTAAGTGCGCGTAACCAATGCCCACGCCGGTCAGCCCCGCGGCCAGCGCGCTCTTCGAGAATCCCCGCTTGCGCGAGGCCGCCACCGCCCGCACATCGGCCAGGGTCGCCACGCCGGCATCGCGCAGGGCGGCGGTGAAGCGCTCCGGATCGGCGCCTTCGTACCCGATGGTAAACAGAACCTTGGCCATTCTCCGCCCCGGCAAACATCAAGTTCGACGGGGGCTTATGCCCGATGGACGAGGCCCGGGCGAGCCGTGCGCCGGCCCTACGTGGCTTATCGGCCACGCGTTCCGGAATTCCGTTCAGATCTCGTCAAGCTTCCATTAACCCGCCCCACCGCATCGAATAGCCATAGTGTTCCGCGTGAAGTCAGGCCGCGCCCCGATGCCGATGGAGTCGACGATCCCCTCCGCCCCGTGGTCCACCGTGCTGTCGCGCAGCGTCCGGTGGGGCAAGCGTGCCCTCGCGGCGGCGAGCCTCGCCGCGCTGGCGGCCTGCGCCGGCGGCGGCGCCGATTTCTACCCGACCAAGGGCGACGTGAAGCCCCATCCGGGTGTCGCCAAGGCGAAGAACCACCCGATCCAGGGCATCGACGTCTCGAAGTGGCAGGGGCCGATCGACTGGACCTCGGTCAAGGGCGCCGGCACCCAGTTCGCCTACATCAAGGCGACCGAGGGCGGCGACCACGTCGACGACCGCTTCCGCGAGAACTGGGACGGCGCCGGCCGGGCCGGCGTACCGCGGGGCGCCTACCACTTCGTGTTCTGGTGCCGCTCGGCCAAGGACCAGATGGACTGGTTCAAGCGCAACGTCCCCAACGACCCGACCGCCCTGCCCCCGGTCCTCGACGTCGAGTGGAACGGCCACTCGCAGCTCTGCCCGAAGAAGCTGCCGAAGGCCCAGGCCCTCGCGATGACCGAGTACATGCTCCGCGAGATGGAGGCCTATACCGGCAAGCGGCCGATCATCTACACCGACATCACGTTCCACAAGGACGTGCTGGAGGGCGAGCTGCCGGATTACCCGCACTGGGTCCGCTCCACCGCCGCCGAGCCGGAGCAGCGCTACGTCAATCGCGACTGGATGCTGTGGCAGTTCACCTCGACCGGCCGGGTGCCGGGCGTGCGCGGCGACGTCGACCGCAACGCCTTCTACGGCACCAAGGCCGAATGGGCCTCGTTCCTCGCCACCGATTGCGATCCCCGCCATCACCGCCGGCTGTCGGAGGCGGGGCTCTGCACGGACAAATGATGCTCGTGAGGTAGCGAAGACGAAGAAGCCCGGTCCGCGACGAGCGGCCGGGCTTCTTTCATTCGCAGGATCCGGCTGACACCGACAAACTGTACTTCCTCCAAGTCATCCCGGGTTCCGCTGCGCGGCCCCGGGATGACATGGAGGGTGGCAGGTCCGGGGGCTGTTCGAGGAAGTGCAGCCTGGCGAACGGCCCCCGTCCCCGCTCAGCCGTTGCGGAAGGTGTAGCTGTAGCCGTTCAGCGCCGGCGCGCCGCCGAGATGGGCGTAGAGCACCTTCGAGCCCTTGGGGAAGAAGCCCTTCTGGACGAGGTCGATCATGCCCTGCATCGACTTGCCCTCGTAGACCGGGTCGGTGATCATCGCCTCGAGCCGGGCCGCGAGGCGGATCGCCTCGACCGTCTCCTTCGAGGGCACGCCGTAGACCGGGTAGGCGTACTCCTCCTTGATCACCACGTCGTCCTCCGTGATCTCGCCGGCGCCGACGAGAGCGGAGGTGTTGCGGGCGATCTCGAGCACCTGTGCCTTCGTCTGCGCCGGGGTGCAGGAGGCGTCGATGCCGATGACGTTGCGGGCGCGGCCGTCGGGCTTGAAGCCGACCAGCATGCCCGCATGGGTCGAGCCGGTGACGGTGCAGACCACGATGTAGTCGAAGTGGAGGCCCATCTCGGCTTCCTGCTTGCGCACTTCTTCCGCAAAGCCGACGTAGCCCAGACCGCCGAACTTGTGCACCGAGGCGCCGGCCGGGATCGCGTAGGGCTTGCCGCCCTTGGCCTTCACGTCCTCGATCGCCTGCTTCCAGCTGTCGCGGATGCCGATGTCGAAGCCGTCGTCGACGAGCTGCGATTCGGCGCCCATGATCCGCGTCAGCATGATGTTGCCGACCCGGTCGTAGACCGCGTCCTCGTGCGGCACCCAGGCTTCCTGGATCACCCGGCACTTCATGCCGATCTTGGCCGCCACCGCCGCCACCATGCGGGTGTGGTTCGACTGCACGCCGCCGATCGACACCAGGGTGTCGGCGCCCGAGGCGATCGCGTCCGGCACGATGTATTCGAGCTTGCGCAGCTTGTTGCCGCCATAGGCGAGACCCGAGTTGCAGTCCTCACGCTTGGCGTAGATCTGCACGTCGCCGCCGAGATGGGCGGTCAGGCGCGGCAGGTGCTCGATCGGGGTCGGGCCGAAGGTCAGGGGGTAGCGCTCGAACTGCGACAGCATCGATTGGGTCATCGCCGGGGTCCTGTGTGGAAGCCGCGATCGTTGTAGCAGGCTCCCGGCGGAAGGTGCTCTCGAAGTTGGACGAATTTTGGCGCTGGCCGGCCCCGCTACCGGTTCCATGTGCTACTGCATTCCGTGAAACAGCCATCTTGCGGAAGGATCTTTCATGCCCGCCGGGCTCGACCGCATCGACCTCAAGATTCTCCGTCTGCTGCAAGAGGATGGCCGCATCGGCAACGCCGAGCTCGCCAAGCGCGTCAACACCAGCCCGGCGACCTGCCACCGCCGCACCCAGCGCCTGTTCGACGAAGGGTATCTCCGCGGCGTGCGCGCCGTGGTGGCCCCCGAGCGGGTGGGGCGCGGCTCCCTAGTCCTGGTCGGGGTGGTGCTCGACCGCTCGACGCCCGAGGCCTTCTCGGCCTTCGAGGCCGCGGCGCTCGCCATGCCGACCCTCCTCGACTGCCACCTCGTCGCCGGCGACTTCGACTACTTCCTCAAGATCCGGGTCTCGGACATGGCCGACTTCAACCGGATGCACAGCGAGATCCTGATCGCCCTGCCCGGGGTGCGCCAGACCCGGACCTTCTTCGTCATGAAGGAGGTGATCGACAACGCGCCCTTGAGCTTGTGAGGGAGCACGGCGCGAGAGGTGCCGCGAGGGTCTTCCTATCGGGCCCGCTGCTGCGCCACGAGCGCCTCCGCTGCCTGGACGAGCGCGTGCCCGACGCCGTCCGGGCCGCCGCCATGGGTCTGGCTGATCGCGTAGGCTCCTTCCACGAGCAACAGCAGGCCGTCGGCGAGCTGGCCGGGGTCCCTCGCCTGCAGCGCCCCGGCGAGGTGCCGGAAGCGTTCCCGCAATGCCGTCTTCGTGGCCCGCGCGATCTGCCGGCCGGGATGGGCCGGATCGGCGAACTCGGCGCAGAAATTGATGAAGGGGCAGCCCCGGTATCCCTCCTGCGTCGTCCGCTCGACCAAGTAGGTCATGATCGCGCGGAGCCGCTCGTCCGGGTCGTCGTATCGGTCGAACGTCTCGTCCCAGCGTTCGAGAAACTGCCGCGACCGCTCCTCCAGATAGGCGAGGACGAGATCGTCCTTCGACGGGAAGCTGCGATAGAGGCTGATCTTGGTGACCCCGGCCTCCTTGACGATGGCCTCGACGCCGACGGACCGGATCCCGTCGCGGTAGAACCGCTCGGCCGCGACCGCGAAGATCTTGTCGCGCGCCCGTGTCGGTCTCGTCGGCGCTTGGTCCATCGTGGTTCCTCGATTGACATGTGACCGACCGGTTCGTACCACAGTCGAGCACCGGCCTGCCATAGCGGCAAGTCCCTCCGGTTCAGGTCACGGTGTCGCGTGTCGCCGGTACCGGCGCGGCATCCGTCCCGGAGCCAAAAAGCATCCTCTCCGCGTGAGGATCATGAGATGAAGCATTTCATCGTCGAGGCGACGTATCTCGTTCCGTTCGAGGCCGTCGCTCCTCTGATACCGAGTCATCGGAACTTCCTGAAGGACGGATACGATCGCGGGCTTTTCCTGTGCTCGGGGCCGAAGGAACCGCCGGTCGGCGGGTTCCTGGTGGCGCGGGCCGAGACCCGCGAAGATCTCGAAACGCTGTTCGAGGCCGAGCCGTTTCGCCAGAACGGCGTCGCCCGCTTCACCTTCACGGAGTTCCGGCCGGTGATGCGGCAGGATTGGTGCGAGCCCTGGTTCACGGGCGAGCCGGCGTGATGCGGCCCCTCGAAGACATCCTGGCCGAGGCGGCGTCCCGCAAGGGCGGGCTCGCGGCCCTGGAGGCGATGCTCGGCGAGACGCCGGTTCTCCCGCGCGACCGGATCGCCGCGCTGCCCGATCACCGCATCCTGGCCGCGATGACGCGGCGCATCTTCAGCGCCGGCTTCTCCGCGCAGGTGATCGACGCGAAATGGCCGGCCTTCGAGAGCGCCTTCCGGGAATTCGATCCGCCGGCCTGCGCGGCGCTGACCGAAGACGACATCGACGCCCTGGCCGCCGATCGGGCGATCGTCCGCAACCGCGCCAAGATCGATGCGGTGCGCGTCAACGCGGCCCTGCTCCTGGCGCTCGCGCGCGAGCACGGCTCGGCCGCCCGAGTCCTGGCGGACTGGCCCGAGGACGACCTCGTCGGCCTGCTGCGACTGCTGCGGGAGCGCGGCCGTCATCTCGGCGGCGATTCGGGCATGCGCGTCCTGCGGGCGATCGGCAAGCCGGCCTTCGTCACCACCAGGGACGTCGTCGCGGCGCTGATCCGGGAAGGCGTCGTCGCGCGTGCGCCGAGCACTCCGCGCGGTCTGGCGCTGGTCCAGCGCGCCTTCAATCTGTGGTCCGCCCAATCGGGGCGCAATCTCACGGAGATCAGCCGGATCCTGGCGCTGAGCGTTCCGTCCTGAGCCGACTGAGAGCCTGCATAGACGGCCAAGCCGGCGGCGCGGTTGCTCCTGTACGCAGTTTGTTCTAGTCGTGAGGGCAGACTTGGCTCGGGCGCCCCCGCGCCCCATCTGGTCACCATCACGGTCGATGGGCTCCCCGAACGTCACGGGCTCCCGGCCGATCCCGGTCCCATCAAGCCTGGCCGTGTCGACCCCGGCCCGGAGCCCCTCTGCATGGCCTCTCTCGACAAGCTCTTCGACCGTTCCGCGGAGGGCCGCGTGATCGCGGTGCGGGGCGCCCGCGAGCACAACCTGAAGAACGTCGACCTGACGATTCCCCGCGACAAGCTCGTGGTGTTCACCGGGCTGTCCGGTTCGGGCAAGTCGTCGCTCGCCTTCGACACCATCTACGCCGAGGGGCAGCGCCGCTACGTCGAGTCGCTCTCGGCCTATGCGCGCCAGTTCCTCGAGATGATGGCGAAGCCCGACGTCGACCAGATCGACGGGCTGTCGCCGGCGATCTCCATCGAGCAGAAGACGACCTCGAAGAATCCGCGCTCGACGGTCGGCACCGTCACGGAGATCTACGACTACATGCGCCTGCTGTGGGCGCGGGTCGGCATTCCGTACTCACCCGCGACCGGCCTGCCGATCGAGAGCCAGACCGTCAGCCAGATGGTCGACCGGGTGCTGGCCCTCCCCGAGAAGACCCGGCTCTACCTGCTGGCCCCCGTCGTGCGCGGCCGCAAGGGCGAGTACCGCAAGGAGATCGCCGAGTTCCAGAAGAAGGGCTTTCAGCGCCTGCGCATCGACGGCGAGTACTACGCCATCGACGACGTGCCGAAGCTCGACAAGAAGCTGAAGCACGACATCGACGTGGTGGTCGACCGGATCGTGGTGCGGGCCGACATGGCCTCGCGGCTGGCCGATTCGTTCGAGACGGCGCTGGAACTGGCCGACGGCATCGCGGTGGTCGCTTTCGCGGACACTCCCGAGGACGGCGAGGCGCCGGAGCCCATCACGTTCTCGTCGCGCTTCGCCTGCCCGGTCTCCGGGTTCACGATTCCGGAGATCGAGCCCAGGCTCTTCTCCTTCAACAATCCGTTCGGCGCCTGCCCGACCTGCGGCGGCATCGGCCACGAGATGCGGATCGACCCGACGCTGGTCATCGCCGACGAGGCCTTGAGCCTGTCGCGCGGTGCCGTCGCGCCCTGGGCGAAATCGACCTCGCCCTATTACGGCCAGACCCTGGACGCCCTGGCGAAGCACTACCGCTTCCGCACCGACACGCCGTGGGGCAAGCTCACCGAGGCCGCCCGCCAGGTGGTGCTCTACGGCTCGGACGGCGACGAGATCCGCTTCGCCTACAATGACGGGCTTCGCGCCTACGAGGTCTCGAAGCCCTTCGAGGGCGTGATCCCGAACCTGGAGCGGCGCTACAAGGAGACCGACAGCGACGCGGCGCGCGAGGACATCGGCCGGTTCATGGCCGAGACGCCGTGCTCGGCCTGCAAGGGCAAGCGGCTGAAGCCCGAGGCGCTCGCGGTCAAGATCGCCGGCTTCGACATCGGGGATTCCACGGTGCTCTCGGTGCGCGACGCCCACCGCTGGTTCGGCGACTTGCCCGAGCACCTGAGCCAGAAGCACAACGAGATCGCGGCCCGCATCCTGAAGGAGATCCGCGACCGGCTGACCTTCCTGGTCGATGTCGGTCTCGAATACCTCACGCTCGCCCGCGGCTCCGGCTCGCTGTCGGGCGGCGAGAGCCAGCGCATCCGGCTGGCCTCGCAGATCGGCTCGGGGCTCACCGGCGTTCTCTACGTCCTCGACGAGCCCTCGATCGGCCTGCACCAGCGCGACAACGAGCGGCTGCTCGGCACGCTGAAGCGGCTGCGCGACCTCGGCAATTCGGTGATCGTGGTCGAGCACGACGAGGACGCGATCCTGCAGGCCGACTACGTCGTCGATGTCGGCCCCGGCGCCGGTATCCATGGCGGGCAGATCGTGGCGAAGGGAACGCCGTCCGAGCTGCTGGCGGACGAGAACTCGCTGACCGCCCAGTACCTCACCGGCAAGCTCTCGGTGCGGGTGCCGAAGATGCGCCGGAAGGCCAAGCGCAACCCGGCCGCCAAGGTCGAGGCGCCCGAGGCCCAGATGCTGCGCCTCGTCGGCGCCCGCGGCAACAACCTGAAGGACGTGACCGCCGAGATCCCGCTCGGCACCTTCACCTGCATCACCGGTGTCTCCGGCGGCGGCAAGTCGACGCTGGTCGTCGACACGCTCTACAAGGCGGTGGCGCGCAAGCTCAACGGGGCGCTGGAGCACCCCGCGCCCCACGACCGGATCGAGGGGCTGGAACACCTCGACAAGGTCATCGACATCGACCAGTCGCCGATCGGCCGCACCCCGCGCTCGAACCCTGCGACCTATATCGGCGCCTTCACGCCGATCCGCGACTGGTTCGCCGGGCTGCCCGAGGCCAAGGCCCGCGGCTACCAGCCCGGTCGGTTCTCGTTCAACGTCAAGGGCGGGCGCTGCGAGGCCTGCTCGGGCGACGGCGTCATCAAGATCGAGATGCACTTCCTGCCCGACGTCTACGTCACCTGCGACGTCTGCAAGGGCAAGCGCTACGACCGCGAGACCCTGGAGGTGAAGTACCGCGAGCGCTCGATCGCCGACGTGCTCGACATGACGGTGGAGGAGGCGGCCGAGCTGTTCAAGGCGGTGCCGGCGATCCGCGAGAAGCTCGAGACCCTGGCCCGGGTCGGCCTCGGCTACGTCCGGGTCGGCCAGCAGGCCACCACCCTGTCGGGCGGCGAGGCGCAGCGGGTCAAGCTCTCCAAGGAACTGTCGAAGCGGGCCACCGGCCGCACCCTCTACATCCTCGACGAGCCGACCACCGGCCTGCACTTCCACGATGTCGCCAAGCTGATGGAGGTGCTGCACGAGCTCGTCGACCAGGGCAACAGCGTGGTGGTGATCGAGCACAACCTCGAGGTCATCAAGACCGCCGACTGGGTGATCGACATGGGCCCCGAGGGCGGCGACGGCGGCGGCACCATCGTGGCGCAAGGAACGCCGGAGGACATCGCGGCCTCGGAGGCGAGCCATACCGGCCGCTTCCTGCGCGAGGTCCTGGCCCGGCGCCCGGCCGGCGCGAAGCCGGCCCCGGCCGCGAAGGCGCCGCGGACCCGCAAGCCGGCGGCCCGCAAGCAGGCCGCGGAGTAGCGTCTCGCGCAGAAGCGCCCGGCTCCGCGAGCCGGGCGTTCTCGCGTGTGCGCGATGCCTGTCGGGCGCCGCCTGCGCGACCTATAACGGGAGCGAGCGGGCGGGGCCGAGACGACCCCGCCGACGAGACGTGACACGGGGCGTTCGATGCCCCGGCAGGAGTCCATCATGGCAGCGCCCGGCGACTGGAAGATCCCCTCCGCGGTGCAGCCCCGCCCGGCCGCCTATTCCTACGACCTCGACCAGACCCTCACCGCCGTCGTCGCCCTGTCCTCGCGCGTGCCGGACGGCGCCTACACCGCCGAGATCCTCGGCACCGAGCGGGCCGGCAATGGCGTCCTGATCGGCGAGGACGGGCTGGTGCTCACCATCGGCTACCTCATCACCGAGGCCGAGAGCGTCTGGCTCACCGCCCATGACGGGCGCACCGCGCCGGGCCACGTCGTCGGCTACGACGCTGCGACGGGCTTCGGCCTGGTGCAGGCGCTCGGCCGCCTCGACCTGCCGCATCTGCCGCTCGGCAGTGCCGACGGCCTGCGCGTCGGCGACCGGCTGGTGATGGCCGGGGCCGGCGGCCGTTCGCGGGCCGTCGCCGCCGAGGTGGTGGCCCGGCAGGAATTCGCCGGCTACTGGGAATACCTCCTTGACGATGCGATCTTCACCGCGCCCTCGCACCCGCATTGGGGCGGCGCCGCCCTGATCGGTCCGGCGGGCGAGCTCACCGGCATCGGCTCGCTCCAGCTCCAGCAGGGCGGCCGCGACAGCCGCGCCATCAACATGGCGGTGCCGATCGACCTCCTGAAGCCGATCCTCCACGATCTGACGACGCTCGGCCGGGTTTCCGGCCCGCCCCGCCCCTGGCTCGGCCTCTACGCCACCGAGATGGACGACCAGGTCGTGGTGATGGGGCTCTCGCCCCGCGCCCCCGCCGAGACCGCCGACCTGCGCGCCGGCGACATCCTGATGGCGGTGGGCCAGACCGAGGTGAGCGACCTCGCGAGCTTCCTGCGCGCCGTCTGGGCGCTGGGGCCTGCGGGCGTCGCCGTGCCGCTCACCGTGCACCGCGACGGGCGGACCCTGAGCATTGCCGTCGCCTCGGCCGACCGGTCGACCTTCCTGGTGGCGCCGCGGCTGCATTGAGGGCGGGTCGCACGCGCCCTTTCCCCGCGCTTGCAGGGCTGTGCGAGGAAGCCTCCGAGACGAGAAGAGCGCGGGTGTCCCCCTCCCCCCTCTGCGGGGGAGGGTGCCCCACGGAGTGGGGCGGGAGAGGGGAACCACGCTTCCGGACATGGCGGGGCCGTTCTGCAGGGCACTCCCTGGATCAGCGTCGCGCTGCCGCTCTCCCGACCCCCGCTGACGCGGGGGCCGCCCTCCCCCGCAGAAGGGGGAGGGAGAAACCCGCGTCATTCCTCTCCCTGTACCGTTTCGTCACCCGCACGGAGAGGCGAGTTACCGTACCCGTCCGTCTTGGACGGCCTCGCAGCTCGTGGGGACGAGAACCTGCGCTCCGTGCAGGTAAGTCCACGCCTCCAGAACCGGCATCGAATGCGCCCCTCGCGGCACTGCACACCGGATCGCCACCGGCTGCCGCATCCCTGCGCCTGGCCCCGCCGCACGGCTCCGCCAGTCCGCTTGGGACCCCCGCCCTTCGCGTGTGCAGCATAGTGCCTAAACGCCCGGAATTCCTGCGATTCATGCGTCAGAGTGCTGCCAAATCGGCGGGCACCTGGGTTGGTTGACGATTCCCTGCGCGCTGCATGTGAATCGCGCATGGCTGGCTTACGCGGCCCCGTCTCCCACCACCGAAGCCAATTCCCATATGGTGCGTTGCAACAGAAGCAGGCAGGCGGTGCCGAAACGGTTCGCACCGGCTGCCCGCACAGAGGTCAAATCCGATGTTCGTCTCCCTCATCCTCAGCAAGATCCGCTCGTACCTCCGCTACCGCGAGACCGTGCACGAGCTGTCGCGTCTGTCTGACCGCGAGCTCGACGATCTCGGCATCAGCCGCTTCGAGATCCAGGGTATCGCCCGCTCGGTTGCGTAAGCGTCTACACGCGTAGCTAGTACCGCGTATCGAGTACTTCGAGTTCTGCGTATCCGAGTTCTGCGTACCTCAGTCGATCGAAGGCCTTCGGGCTCAACCATCGTCTTGCGCGCCCGCCCTTCCCGGCGGGCGTTCGCTTGTACGGCCCCCCGCATCGGGCGCTTGCATCGATCCGTCGGAGTTGCATCGACGGTGCCGGATCCGATATGCCGCGTCATGTCCGGATCAGATCCCATTCACGTCGTCGGCGGCGGCCTCGCCGGCTCCGAGGCCGCCTGGCAGATCGCCGAGGCCGGCCTGCCCGTCGTGCTGCACGAGATGCGGCCCCTGCGCGGCACCGAGGCGCACCAGACCGACGGCCTCGCCGAGCTCGTCTGCTCGAACTCGTTCCGCTCCGACGATGCCGAGCAGAACGCCGTCGGGCTGCTGCACCAGGAGATGCGCCGCCTCGGCTCGCTGATCATGCGCTGCGGCGACACCAACCAGGTGCCGGCCGGCGGCGCGCTGGCAGTCGACCGCGAGGGGTTCAGCCGGGCCGTCACGGCAGCGATCGAAGGCCATCCGAACATCGCCATCGCCCGCGAGGAGATCGACGGGTTGCCGCCCGCCTCCTGGGACAGCGTGATCGTGGCGACCGGCCCGCTCACCGCGCCCGGCCTCGCCGAGGGCATCCGCGGCCTCACCGGCGCCGAATCGCTCGCCTTCTTCGACGCCATCGCGCCGATCGTGCACCGCGACTCGATCGACATGGGCAAGGCCTGGTTCCAGTCCCGCTACGACAAGGTCGGCCCGGGCGGCACCGGGGCCGACTACATCAACTGCCCGCTCGACCGCGAGCAATACGCCGCCTTCATCACGGCGCTCGTCGAGGGCGACAAGACCTCGTTCAAGGAATGGGAGGCGTCGACCCCCTATTTTGACGGCTGCCTGCCGATCGAGGTGATGGCCGAGCGCGGCCCCGAGACCCTGCGCCACGGCCCGATGAAGCCCTTCGGCCTGACGAACCCGCACAATCCGACCGTCAAGGCCTACGCCATCGTCCAGCTGCGCCAGGACAATGCTCTAGGCACGCTCTACAACATGGTCGGCTTCCAGACGAAGCTGCGCCACGCCGAGCAGGTGCGGATCTTCCGCACCATTCCGGGCCTGGAGAACGCCGAGTTCGCCCGCCTCGGCGGCCTGCACCGCAACACCTACCTCGACAGCCCGCGCCTCCTCGACGCCACCCTGCGCCTGAAAGCCGAGCCGCGCCTGCGCTTCGCCGGCCAGATCACCGGCTGCGAGGGCTACGTCGAGAGCGCGGCGATCGGCCTGATGGCCGGCCGCTTCGCCGCCGCCGAGCGCCAGGGCCGCTCGCTGGAGCCGCTGCCGGCGACGACCGCTCTCGGAGCGCTCATCGGCCACATCACCGGCGGGCACGTCTCGGCGGAGGACGAGGGCACGCCGCGCTCGTTCCAGCCGATGAACGTCAATTTCGGCCTCTTCCCGCCCCTCGACCGGACGCCGAAGGCTCCCGACGGCAAGCGGTTTCGGGGAACCGAGAAGGCGCAGGCCAAGAAGCGGGCGATGACCGACCGGGCGCGAGTCGCGCTGGGCGAATGGCTCGGCGAGGAGCCGGCGCCACTGCCGGCGGCGGCGGCGGAGTAGCCCGCGGGCGGCCCGCCGAAGGGGGCCGGACGGCCCTCACACCCTCCGTGTCATCCGGGGGCTCGGCGCAGTCGAGAACCCGGGATCCATAACCGCCGAGGTTTCCGGAAGTGGCGGGCGGTGGTCCGCCTCATCCTCGATCGTCGGCGGTTATGGATCCCGGGTTCCGCTTCGCGGCCCCGGGATGACGGAGAGGAATGCAAGCAGGCGCGAAGCTTGACGATTACTTGACCGATCGCGCCGCCCGCCACAGCCGCCAGATCCGGCGCCAGTTCGGCACGTCGATCACGCTCGCCAGCGGGTCGTAGCCCGGCCGCTCCATCTGCGCGAGGTAGCCTTCGACGAGGGCGACCGGCAGGAAGGCCGGGGCGGCCACGGTCGCGATCGTCGCGCGCTCGGCCGCGTAGGCGGCGAGATGGCGGCGCACCAGCACCCGCATGTCGGCGCAGGCCCCGAGCAACCCGGGCCCGCCCCGCCCCGCGACGATGTCCTCGCGGGTGACGCCGTGGGCCTTGAGCACGTCGGCCGGCAGGTAGACCTGGCCGCGTCTCGCGTGCCAGGGCAGCGCCCGCAGGAGACCCGTCACCGCGTAGGCGACGCCGGCATGGCCCGCCGCCGCGGCGCCCCCGGGCTCGGAGCCGTTCGCCAGGATCAGGCTGCCGAGGCGGATCAGGCAGGAGGCGGTCTCGCCGCAGTAGCCCTCGAGGTCGCCCGTCGAGGGCATCGGGTCGTCGTAGAGGTCGAACACCCGCGCGTCGATCAGGTCGACGAGGGGCTGGCGTGGCAGCCGTGCCTTGACGAGCGTGTCGTCGAGAGCGGCGGCGACCGGGTGGGCGCGCACGTCGCCCCGCGCCTCGCCCTGGAGCGCATCGCGCCACCATTGCAGCCGCAATTCGCCGGGCATCGGGCTCGACACCGCCTCGCGCACCCGTGCCACCTCCAGGCTGAAGGCGGCCAGCGCATGGAGATGGGGGCGCTTGTCGGCCGGGGCGTAGAGGCTGGCGTACCAGCGGTCCGGGTCGCCCTCGCGCACCAGGGCCTCGCAATGGGCGTAGGCCCAGGCCGGATCCCGCGTCTCGGGCTGGCTCATCGGGTCGGGCTCACGGCACCGCGATCAGGGCGGCCGCGACCTTGCGGTTCTCGGCCATCAGGATGTTGTAGGTCCGCGCCGCCGCGCCGGTCTGCATCACGTCGAGGCCGATGCCCGCCTCCTTGAGGAACCGGCGCAGGGAATCGGGCACGAACACGATCTCGGCCCCGGTGCCGAGGAGCAGGAGGTCGATCCCTTCGGCCTCCTCCACCAGCGGCAGCAGGCTCGCGGGCGTGATGCCGGCGGGCTCTGTCACCTCCCAGGCGCGCACGCCGGAGGGCAGCGCCAGGATCGAGCCGCGATGCGACATCTCGGCGAAGCGGAAGCCGCCGCCGCCATAGGCATCGATCGGGTAGCGGCCCGGGATGAAGCCGTCATGCTGGCGTCCGGGGCTGCTGTCCCGCTCGCCCGCCATCACTCGGCCGCCTGCGGCAGGGTCGAGGTGTCCCGCGTCTGCGTCCGGGTCCCGCCGGCCTGGAGACCGATATAGATCAGGAACGGGGTCGAGACGAAGATCGCCGAGTAGGTGCAGATCACCACGCCGGCCAGCATCACCACCGAGAAGCCCTTGATCGCCTCGCCGCCGAACAACACCAGGGCGAGCAGCGACAGGGCGGTCGACATCGCGGTCATCACCGTGCGCGACATGGTCGAGTTGATCGACAGGTTGAGCAGCTGCTCGGTCGGCATGGTCTTGTAGCGGCGCATCAGCTCGCGGGTACGGTCGAACACCACCACCGTCTCGTTCAGCGAATAGCCGACGATAGTGAGGATCGCGGCGATCGAGGTCATGTTGAACTCGATGCGGGTGATCACGAACAGCCCGACCGTGATGACGATGTCGTGCAGGGTGCCGACGATGGCCCCCAGCGCCAGCTCGCGCTCGAACCGGAACCACAGGTAGAGCAGCACCGCCACGACCGACAGCACGACGCCGATCGTGCCCGATTGGACCAGCTCTCCCGAGACGCGGGGGCCGACGGTCTCGACGCGGTCGAAGGCGTAGTCCTTGTCGAAGGCGGCGTGCGCCTTCTGCATCACCAGGGTCTGGCCGGTCTCGCCGCCGGCCTGGAGCGGGAAGCGGACCGAGATCGAGCCCTGGCCGAGCTCCTGCACCTCGGTCTCGCCGAAGCCGAACTCGTTGGCGGTGTGGCGCACCGTTCCGACATCCGAGGTCACGCCGGGCTTCGGCCGCAGCTCGACCAGGGTGCCGCCCTTGAAGTCGATGCCGAAATTGAGCCCGACCTGCAGGAACAGCACCACCGTGGCGACCGAGATGAACGCCGAGAGCGGGAAGCTGAAGCGCCGCAGGCGCATGAAGTCGAAGTGGGATTCGTCGGGCCAGAGGCGGAGGAGGCGCATCGTCGGTCTCGGAAGGTGTGTGTCGGCGCGCCCGACCGGGCGCAGCGCGGATGCGGGCCGCCCGAAGGCCGCCCGCCGGAAAACGTCAGATCGGCAGGGTCTTGGGCCGCAGGCGCTGGTACCACAGGGCGATCATCATCCGGGTCAGGGTCACGGCGGTGATGACCGTGGTCAGGATGCCGAGGATGAACACCACCGCGAAGCCGCGGACCGGGCCGGAGCCGAGGAAGAACAGGATCACCGCGGCGATCGCCATGGTGGAGTTGGAATCCACGATGGTGGCGAAGGCGCGGTCGAAGCCCGCCTGCAGCGCCGAGGGGATCGAGCGGCCGGCCCGCACCTCCTCCCGCACGCGCTCGTAGATCAGCACGTTGGAATCGACCGCGGTGCCGATGGTGAGCACGATGCCGGCGATGCCCGGCAGCGTCATGGTGGCTTCCAGCACCGACATCAGGCCGAGGATCAGGCCGACATGGACGAGGAGCGCGATGTTGGCGAAGAGGCCGAACACCCCGTAGGCCGCGAACATCAGCACGACGACGAGGATCGTCGCCACGATGGTGGCGTGCTTGCCGGCCTCGATCGAGTCGCGGCCGAGGCCCGGGCCGACGGTGCGGCGCTCGATCACCGTCAGCTTGGCCGGCAGCGCGCCGGCGCGCAGCAGCACCGAGAGGTCGTTGGCCTGCTGCACCGTGAACCGGCCGGAGATCTGGCCCTGGCCGCCGGTGATCGGCTGCAGGATGCGGGGGGCCGACACGACCTCGTTGTCGAGCACAATCGCCATGGCGCGGCCGACATTCTCGCTCGTCGCCTGGCCGAACTTCTGGGCGCCGCGCAGGTTGAACTTGAAGTTGACGATCGGCTCGTTCGACTTCTGGTCGAAGCCCGGCTGGGCGTCGGTCAGGTCGGCGCCGTCGGCCATCACCCGGCGCTCCACCGGCACGCGCTGGCCGTTGGAATCCTTGGAGGGCAGCATGTCGACGTCGCCGGCCGGGCTGTCGGCGAGCATGCGGAACTCGAGCTTCGCCGTCTTGCCGAGCTGCTCCTCCAGGCGGGCCGGGTCCTGGAGGCCCGGCACCTGGACCAGGATGCGGTCGGCGCCCTGCTGCTGGATCGACGGCTCGGTGGTGCCGCCGAGGTCGACGCGGCGGCGCACCACCTCGATCGCCTGGGCGACCGCCCGGCGGATCCGGGCGTTGAAGCCCGGATCGGTGTAGGCGAGCTGGATCAGGCCGTTCGGCTCCTCGCGCACGTCGAGGGTGCGGGCGCCGGTCTGTCCGAGGGTCGCGTCGGTGACGGGCTGCGACAGGGCCTGCAGCTTCGGCATCGCCTTGGCGCGGTTCGCCGCGTCGCTGATGCGCAGCTGCACGCCGCGCGGCTGCAGCTGGATGCCGCCGTCGGCCTGCACGCCGGCCTCGCGCAGGGCCTGGCGCACGTCGTCGCGCAACCCTTGCGCCATCGTGCGGCCGAGGTCGTTGCGGTCGACCTCGAGCACGATCTGCGAGCCGCCCTGGAGGTCGAGGCCGAGCACGATGGCGCGGGTCGGCACGATCCAGGTCGGGAACCAGGACGGCAGCGAGTTGATGAAGCCCTTGCGCTGATCGGCCGAGAAGAAGCTCGGCACGGCGAGCATCAGGCCGATCAGGATCACGGCGAGCGTCGCGACGGCCTTCGTGGTGGAGATACGGAGCATCCGCGGCGTTCCAACCGGTCCTTGGGATCTACGTCAGATAGGGCGGCCCGGCGGTGAGGGCCCGGGCCGTCCTCGTCCAGGGTGGGATCAGGCGGCCTTGACCGGCTCGCCCTTGGCCCGGACCTCGGCGATCATGGTGCGGACCACCTTGACCTGCACGTTCGGGGCGATCTCGATCTCGATCTCCGGGGCCTCGGTCACCTTGGTGACCCGGCCGAGGATGCCGCCGGTGGTCACCACCGTGTCGCCGCGGCGCACGTTCTTGACCATGTCCTGGTGCTCCTTGGCGCGGCGCTGCTGCGGGCGCAGGATCAGGAAGTACATGATCACGAAGATCAGGATGAAGGGGACGACCTGCACGAGGATGTCCGTGCCGCCGGTCGCCCCGGCTCCCTGCGCGAAGGCGGGCGTGATCACTCTCGAGGTCTCCCGGAACAAGACGAAATCGGGCCGCGCGGGTCCCCGCCGGCCTTGCAAAAGCGCGCGGACTATAGCCACCGACGACCCGAAAGCAATTGCGGGGATCGGCGTTCCGGTGCCCCATCCCGGCGGGTTTTCGTCCGCCGCCACCTGGGATTAAGAGGCGCTGCCGGCACGTCCGCCCCTGCGCAGGAGCCCGAGTTTCCCCGCGATGACCGACACGACCCCCAGCTCCCTCCCCGATTCCGCGCTTCTTCCCGTGCTGCTGCGCATCGCCGCGGCCCTGGAGCGTGCCGCCCCGCCGGCCCGTCCCGCCCCCGACTTCGCGGCGGCCGACGCCTTCGTGTGGCAGCCGGAAGGCCGGCTGCAGCCGGTGCCGCGGGTCAACCGGGTCGAGATGGGTCTGCTGCGCGGCATCGACCGGATGCGCGACATCCTGTTCGACAACACCGAGCGCTTCGCCCGCGGCCTGCCGGCGAACAACGCCCTCCTGTGGGGCGCCCGCGGCATGGGCAAGTCGTCGCTGGTGAAGGCGGTCCACGCCGAGATCAATGCGAAAGGCACGCTGGAGCGGCCGCTGAAGCTCGTCGAGATCCACCGCGAGGACATCGAGGGCCTGCCCGCCCTGATGGGCTGGCTGCGCCCCGATCCCCACCGCTTCGTGGTGTTCTGCGACGACCTGTCGTTCGACGCCGAGGACACGTCGTACAAGTCGCTCAAGGCGGCGCTCGACGGCGGCATCGAGGGCCGGCCCGACAACGTGATCTTCTACGCCACCTCCAACCGGCGCCACCTCCTGGCGCGCGACATGATGGAGAACGAGCGTTCGACGGCGATCAACCCGGGCGAGGCGGTCGAGGAGAAGGTCTCGCTCTCGGACCGGTTCGGCCTCTGGCTCGGTTTCCACAAGTGCAGCCAGGACGAGTACCTGGCGATGATCGACGCCTACGTGGCGCGCTACGCCCTCGCGGTCGAGCCGGCGCGGCTGCGGGCCGAGGCGCTCGAATGGTCGACGACCCGCGGGGCGCGCTCGGGCCGTACGGCGTTCCAGTACATCCAGGATCTCGCCGGCCGGCTGGGGCAGCGGCTGGACTGATCATCGGTCGAAGCGATGGGCGGACGGCTCGTGAACCTCCGCTCGTCCCGCCCCCGGACGGGAGGAAGAAAAAAGGCCACCCTTGCGGGCGGCCCGAAGTCTAGGGAGGAAACGCCCAAAGAGGGCAGCAGGGCCGCGACGCCATCGCGACCGTGCACTGCGAAAGATAGGCGTCCCGGCGGCGTTCGCAAGTGCGAAATCGCACCGGTGATGGATTTTGTCCCGAACGATCGCGCCCGTCCCGTAACGGCGACACCCCCGCCGGGGGTCCGGCGGGGGTGTCGGGTCGTGCCTTGCGGCGTTGCGGGGGTCAGCGGCGCAGGATCTTGGTGACGAGGCGGCCGACGAGGTTGCCGGAATCGTTGTAGGTGACCCGGTCGTCGTAGGGGCGGTTGTCGGGGCGCAGGCGGGGATCGTCGTTCCCCAGGATCTTGGTGACGATTCGGCCGATGAGGCTCATCGCATCCTCTCGCGTGCTGGCGTTGCGGTCTTCGGGAGGTCAACGGCGAAACAGCCTCGGCCGTTCCGGACCGTCCGTCACGCCAGCTCCGCCATGGTCTCGAAGACCAGGGCGTGGCGGGCCGCCAGCGCCTCGATGTCGGTCGCGTAGCCGCCGCCGATCACCGCGACGAGGGGGATGCCGCGCCGGCGCGCCGCGCCGACCACGTGGGCCTCGCGCCGGCGCAGACCATCGTCGGTGAGTGCCAGGCGGCCGAGGCGGTCGTCGCGGTGGGGATCGACGCCGGCATTGTAGAACACCAGATCCGGGCGCAGCGCATCGATCAGGCGCGGCACGTGGAGGGCGAGGGCCGCCAGGTAGTCGTCGTCGGTCAGCCCGTCGGGCAGGCCGACATCGAGGTCCCCCGGGACCTTGTCGGCGGGATAGTTCTTCTCGGCGTGCATCGAGAAGGTGAACAGGTCGGGCTCGGTTTGCAGGCAATCGGCGGTGCCGTCGCCCTGGTGCACGTCGAGGTCGATGACGAGGGCCCGGCGGATCGTGCCCTCCCGCTTGAGGGCGAGCGCCGCCACCGCGACGTCGTTGAAGACGCAGAAGCCCCGGCCCCCGTCCCGCCTGCCGTGATGGCTCCCGCCCGCGGTGCTGCCGGCGAGCCCCCCTTCGAGCGCCAGCCGGGCGGCCAACAGCGTGCCGCCGCAGGCGGCGAGCGAGCGCCGCGCCACCCCGGCATCGACCGGCAGGCCGATCGCCCGCTCGACCGCCCGCGGCACCGTGCCGGTGACGACCTGCTCGACGTAAACCCCGTCATGCGCGAGACGGATCAGCTCCGGGTCCGCGGGCTCGGGCGTCACGAAGCCCCCCGGCACCAGGCCGCGGGCCTCGATCGCGGCGGCGAGCCGCCCGTACTTGCCCATCGGAAAGCGGTGGCCCTCCGGCAACGGGGCCTCGTAGGCCGGGTGGAACACGACCGGAACCATGCGACGGACCCTGTGGACAGCGGGGACGGGACGGTCCCGCTCAACGCGCCGGCGCGCCGGACAGCAGGCGCGACCGCGCGCCGCGGGCGGACGCGATCCCGCCGCAGATGTCAGAGGCTTAGCGCGCCGTCTTCTCCCGATCCGACCGGCGCGGCGGTTCCTCTTCGCGGACATATGCTCTAGGTTGTCCCGTGACCGGGCCGATCGACGAACACGGTTTGGACATGAATTCCCTCGACCCTTGGGGAAGGAACCCAGACCCGGGGGCGTAAGACGGGGCGCGCCGCGGGCGCGACGGTATTTCTCGGCGTTGCCCGGACGGGCGGGGCCTGCAAGCACGGCCGGGGGGCATGCGGGAACGGGGCGAAGGTCACGGCGCACGGACGGTGCGTCGGTCGGTAGGAGTTGCCAAGGCCCTCGGGCTCGGCCTCGCGCTCGGGGTCGGCGCGGCGGAGCCGGCGCGCGCCTTCGACCTGTTCGGCCTGTTCAATTCCGAGGAGGCGCCGCCGGCGCCGAGCCCGGCCGCCCTGCCCTACTCGGTCCGCTTCCAGGGCGTCGAGGACGAGGACCTGCTCCGGGCCCTCCAGGACACGTCGAGCCTCTACCGCCTGCGCAACGACGCGCCGCCGGACGGCGAGGGCCTGCTGCGCCGGGCCGAGGCCGATGCGGGCCGCCTCGTCGATGCGCTCTGGGGCTTCGGCTACTATGCCGGCACGGTGTCCTTCCGCATCGAGGACGTGGTGCTGGGGGGCGACGCCGCCGCCCGCAGCGCCGTGCGCGCCGCGGAAGCCGCGCGCAACCGCTCCCTCGTGGCGGTGCGGGTCTCCGTGGACCAGGGACCGCTCTACCACTTGCGCCGCATCGCGGTACTCGATCCCGAAGGCAGGCCGTTTCCGCCGGAGGCCGTACCGGTCCGCCTCACCCGCCTCGACGACGAGGCGCCGGCCCGCTCCGCCACCGTGCTCGCCCGCGAGGCGGCGCTGGTCGACCAGTTCCGCCGCCAGGGCCACCCCTTCGCCAAGGTGCTGCGGCGCGAGCCGGTGGTGGACCACGCCGCCCGCACGATGGACGTGACCTTCGTGCTCGATCCCGGGCCGAAGGCGGTCCTCGGGCCGATCGCCGTGCGGGGCACGGACAACGTCGATCCGGCGGTGGTGCGCTCCTTCATCTACGCCGAGCCGGGCGATCCCTACTCGCCGCAGGCGCTCGCGGACATCCGCCGCTCGGTCTCGCGCATCGAGGCGCTCGGCGGCGTGCGGGTGCGCGAGGGCACGGCGCTCGATCCCGACGGCGGCTTGCCGGTCTTCGTCGACGTCACCGAGCGCGCGCCGCACATCGTCGGCGTCTCGGCGCGCTACTCGACCGTCGACGGGCCGGGCGTGCGGGCCTACTGGGCCGACCGCAACCTGTTCGGCGGCGGCGAGACCCTGCGGATCGACGCCGATCTGTCCTATCTCGGCCTCGGCACCGATTATTACGCCCGCCGCCGCAAGCTCGCCGGGATCGAGACCAACGGGCTCGGCGGTCGTCTCGCCGCGACCTTCGTCAAGCCGGCCCTGTTCGGCACCCGCAACGACCTCTTGGCCAGCGCCTTCATCGGCCGCGAGGTGCAGCAATCCTATCTCAGCGACGCCACCGGCGGCACCGTCGCGATCCGCCACCGCTTCGCCGACGCGTTCTCGGCGCAGATCGGCCTCGACGGCCGGGTCGGCTCGGACCGCGACGCCCTCGGCCGCGTCGATTACGGGCTGCTGGGGTTGAATGCCGGCGTCACCTACGATTCGACCGACAGCCTGCTCGACCCGACCCGGGGCTTTCGCGTCACCGCCTCGCTCACCCCCTATGCGGGCCTCGGCAACAGCCCGGACCTCCTGATCGCCAAGGCGCAAGGGTCGACCTACTACGCCTTCGACGACGAGGGCCGGTACATCCTGGCCGCGCGCCTCGGCTTCGGCTCGGTTAGCGGCGCGAATCTCGCCGACATCCCGGCTTCGCTGCGCTTCTTCGCCGGCGGCGGCGGCTCGATCCGCGGCTACTCGTACCGCACCGTGGGGCCGATCGGCCCCTACCAGCTGCCGATCGGCGGGCGCTCGCTGCTCGAGGGCTCGGTCGAGGGCCGGATCAAGATCACCGACACGATCGGCATCGTGCCCTTCGTCGATGCCGGCACGGCCTTCGCCGGCACCCTGCCCGATTTCGACGAGCGCATTCGCGTCGCGGCGGGCCTGGGGCTTCGCTATTACACCGGCATCGGCCCGATCCGGGTCGACCTCGCGGTGCCGCTGAACCCCGACAAGCAGCTCAAGCAGCCGCCGGTCGCCCTCTACATCAGCCTCGGTCAGGCCTTCTGAATGATGCAGATGCGGGCCTCGCGCCTCCTCACCGCCGCCTTCGCTGTCGTGCTTCTGGGCCTGGCTTGGCTCGGCCACGCTGCCACCGGCGAGGCGGCCGAGGGCGAGACGACGATCCTCGGCGACCTCCTGTCCCGCGCCCTCTCGACCCCGACCTCGCGGGTCTCGATCGGCGCCGTCGACGGAGCGCTCTCCTCCGACGCCACCATTCGCGACGTCGCCATCGCCGACCGCAACGGCGTCTGGCTGCGCCTCGACAAGGCCCGGCTGATCTGGCGGCGCACGGCGCTCCTCTCGCGCCGCCTGGAGATCGACCGGCTCGAGATCGGCCGCCTCGAGGTCCTCCGCCGCCCCCTGCCCTCCGCCACCCCGCCCGCCCAGGACAAGGAGGCCCTGCTGCCCGACCTGCCGGTCAAGGTGGTGGTGAAGGCCTTCGCGCTCGGCGACCTCGTCCTCGGCGAGCCGGTGATCGGCGAGGCGGCCCGCATCGGCGGGGCCGGCCAGGCCACCCTCGGCGACCCGCGCGAGGGCCTCGACCTCGGCTTCGGCCTGCGCCGCCTCGACAAGCCCGGCACCGTCACCCTCAAGCTCGCCTACGTGCCGGACACCTCCCGCCTGGAGGTGAAGCTCGCCCATGACGAGCCCGCCGGGGGGCTTGCCGCGCGGCTCATGAACCTGCCCGGCCTGCCCCCGGTCAGCCTCGACCTCGACGGCAAGGGCACGCTCGATTCCTGGAATGCCGGCCTCCTCTTCAAGGCCGGCGAGGGCATTGGCGCCGACGGCAAGGCCCGCATCGACCGGGTCGGGACGGAGCGGCGGATGGTGCTCGACCTCGCCTCGCGGGTCGAGGGCCTGATGCCCGGTCCCCTCGCAGCGGTCTTCTCCGGCACCACCCGCCTCGACGGGGCGCTGCGCTTCGCGGATGCCGGCGCGGTCCAGGTCGACCGGTTCGAGCTGACGTCCCGCACCGCGCGCCTCGCCCTCAATGGCGGGGTCGACGCCGCGCGCAACGCCGACCTGACCCTCCAGGCTCGGGCGCTTCCGACCGAGGGCGGCGTCACCAAGGCCGGCGACTCGACGCTCGAATCGCTGATGCTCGACGCGAGCCTCAAAGGGCCGCTCGATGCGCCGGCCGTGCGCGGGACCTTGCGCGCCGCCGGCCTGTCCGCCGCGGGCAGCCGGCTCGGCCGGGCGAGTGCCGACCTCGTCGCCGAGCCGCTGCCGCGCGCTCCCGAGGGCCAGTCCTTCCGCCTCGCCGCGAATGCGGACGTGGACGGCCTCCACCTCGCCGATCCCGCCTTGCGCCGCGCGATCGGCCCGAAGGCGTCGTTCCGCCTCGCCGGCCGGATCGACCCGAACGGCGTCGCCGATCTCGACGCGGTGACCATCGAGGCACCGACCGCCAACGCCCGCTACGCCGGCCGGATCGGCCGCGACGTGGTGGCGGGCACGCTGCAAGCCGAGCTCCCCGACCTCGCGGCCTTCTCGCTCGCCGCCGGCCGGCCGCTCGGCGGGCGCGTCGCCGTCAAGGCGCTCCTCTCCGGCGATCCCGGCCGGGCCGGCGTCACCGCCGATGTCGAGGCGGGCACCGAGAAGTTGTTTCTCGGCACTCCGGCCCTCGACCGGACGCTCGGCCGCGACCCGCGCTTCACCGGCCGCCTGACCCGCCTGCCCGACGGCTATGCCGTCCAGGCCGCGCGCCTGACCGGACACGCCGTGACGGCGACGGTCGACGGCCGCGCCACCGAGACCAAGGCCGACATGACCGGCCGGGTCGATCTCGGCGACCTCACCACCCTCGATCCCGAGCTCGCCGGCCGCGCCGCGCTCGACGCCCGCCTCACCGGCTCGCTGGAGCGGCCCGACCTCGCCCTGACCCTGTCTGCACCCGAGGCCCGCGCCATGGGCCGCCCGGTCCGCGACCTCGCAGCCCGCGCGACGATCGCCGACGCCACCGGCGCCCTCGACGGGACGGTCGCCTTGTCCGGCCGGATCGACGGCAAGCCGCTCGCCGGCGACCTCCACCTCGCCCGCCGCGACGCCGACTGGCTGCTCGACCGGCTCGCGCTCACGCTCGGCTCGGTGAACCTCGCGGGCCGCGCCGCTGTCGATCCCGCCTCGCGCCTCGCCGAAGGTGAGGTGACGCTCAAGGCCGGCGATCTCGACGATCTCTCGGCCCTGGCGCTCACCCGCCTGCAGGGCCGCCTCGACGCCGCGATCACCCTGTCCCGCGCCGGCGGCCGGCAGGATGCGCGGGTGCGGGCGACCGGCGAGGGCGTGCGCGGCGCCGGCGTGGCGCTGTCGCGGCTCGACGCGGATCTCGCCGGCACCGACCTCTGGGCGAGCCCCCGGGTCTCCGGCCGGCTCAATGCCGACCGGCTCGTCGCCGGCTCCGAGACGATCGAGGCGATCCGCCTCGACGCCAAGCCCGCGCCCGACGGCAGCGACCTCACGCTCCAGGCCCGGGCCCGCGGCTTCGCCCTCGACGGCGCCGCGCGCCTCGTCCCGGCCGAGCAGCCGCGCCTCGACCTCGCCCGCCTCAGCGCCGTGCGCGGGGCCGACCGGCTGGCGCTGGCCGGCCCGGCGACGATCACCTTCCGGGACGAGGGCGTGACGGTGGCGGGCTTCGCGATCGCCGCCGGCTCAGGGCGCGCCAGCCTCGACGGCACGATTGGCCAGCGTCTCGACCTGCGGCTCGGGCTGAAGAGCCTGCCGCTGGCGATGGCCCGCATCGCCGCGCCGAGCCTGAGCCTCTCCGGCACCCTCGACGGCGAGGCCGTGCTCGCCGGCCCGGCCGCCAGCCCGGAGGGGCGCTATGCGCTGAGCGTCTCGCGCCTCGTGACGCCCGAGACCCGCTCCGCCGGCCTGCCGCCGATCGACGCCAGGGCATCGGGCCGGATCGAGGACGGCCGGGCCGGGCTCGACGGCACGGTGACGGCGGGACGCGGGTTGCAGCTCACGCTCTCCGGCTCGCTCCCCGTCGAGGCCGGCGGCGCCTTAGGCCTGCGCACCCGCGGCACCCTCGACGCGGCGCTCGCCAACACGCTGCTGGCGGCGGGCGGGCAGCGCCTGACCGGCCGGGTCGCCCTCGATGCCGGCGTCGCCGGCACGCTCCAGGACCCGAAGATCGACGGCTCGGCGGTGATCGCCGGCGGCAGCTTCACCGACCCGCTCCAGGGCGTGCGCCTCACCGACATCCAGGGCCGGATTATCGGCCGCGGCGACACGATCGTGATCGAGCGCCTGACCGCCGCCACCCGCAACGGCGGCACCCTGCAGGCGCAAGGCCGCGTCGCCGTCGAGCCGGCGGCGGGTTTTCCCGGCAACCTGACCATCCGGGCCGACCGGGCCGAGCTGGTCTCGAGCCCGCTGATGACCCTGATCTCCGGCCTCAACCTGTCGCTGACAGGGCCGCTCGCCCGCACCCCGCGGATCACCGGCCAGGTCGACGTCGTCTCCCTCGACGTCTCGGTGCCCGACCGCCTGCCCGCTACGGTGCAGCCGCTGCCCGGCATCCGCCACGTCAACGCGCCGCCGCAGACCCGCGCCCGCCTCGCGGCGCGGGCCAAGCGCGAGGCGGCGTCGCGGCGCGGTTCCAAGGCTCCGCCCTTCCTCGCCACCCTCGACATCGCGGTGAACGCGCCCGGCCGCATCACCGTGCGCGGCCGCGGTATCGACGCCGAGCTCGGCGGCAATTTGCGCCTCACCGGCACCTCCGCGGCGCCGGTGGCGAACGGCGCCTTCGCGATGCGCCGCGGCCGGATCCAGATCGTCGGCCAGCGCCTCGACTTCGCCCGCGGCCGCCTGACCTTCGCGGGTGACCTGACCGCGCCGGACCTCGACTTCCTGGCCCAGTCCCAGGCCGGCGACGTCACCGCCAAGATCGCCGTCACCGGCCCGGCCAACCAGCCCGACTTCGCCCTGACCTCCGAGCCGCCGCTGCCGCAGGACGAGGTGCTGTCGCGCCTCCTGTTCAAGAAGGCCTCCGGCGGCCTGTCCCCGTTCCAGGCGCTGCAACTGGCGCAGGCCGTCGCCCAGCTCTCCGGCGGGGCCGGCGGGCCCGACGTGTTCGAGAGCGCCCGCAAGGGGCTGGGCCTCGACAGCCTCGACATCCAGGCCGGCTCGAAGGGCGGCGCCGCGGTCGGCCTGTCGCGGGCGCTGGGCGAGCGGGTCAATGTCGGCGTCCGCGCCGGCGCCCGGCCGGAGGACAGCGCGGCCACCATCACCTACGACGTGACCGGGCGGATCAAGGTGCAGGGCGAGGCCGGGGCGGATGGACGCACGGCCGTGGGGGTGGGGGCGGAGTGGGAGTATTGAGGCGCCGAGAGGCCTGACCCGACGACGCCTCACCGCTGCCGTGTCGCGTCATCCGGGAGCAGGCGGCAGGCCGCGAGCCCGACCAGTCCGGTGACGGCGGCGAACCCGAACACGGGTGCGTAACCTGCACCGTTCGATTCCGTCGATGCCAGCACGCCGAGGGCCGCGACGCCGAGCGCGAACCCGCCCTGCCGCGCCACCATCGTGACCGCCGAGGCCATGCCCGCGGTCTCGGACCGTGCCAGCGCGACGATGGCGCCGGAGAGCTGGGGATGCGCGAGGGCCGCCCCGGCTCCGACGGCGACCATGCCGGCGAGGGCGCCGACGAGGGCCGGGGTGCCGGCCGGTGGGCCGGCGAGGGACGCTCCTGCCAGGACCCCATTCCCGACGACGATCAGGACGAGCGCGCTCCCGAAGGCACGCCGCCAGCCCAGACTCTGCACCCTGCGGCCGCCCACCGGCGGCAGCACCAGCATCGGCAGCGTCGCGGCGAGCAGAGCGACGCCGGCCGCCTGCGCGTCCAGCCCGAAGGCGGCCAGGAGGAAGGCCGGCAGGTAGACCAGAACGGCCCAGTAGCCCGCCGAGACGGCGATCAGCAGAACGACGATGGCCTGGACCGTGCGATCCGACACGAGGACCGGGTGGATCAGCGGGTGGGGCCGGCCACGCTGTCTCCACGCGAAGGCCAGGGCGAGCGCGAGGCCGGCGGCCAGGCTGACGAGGCAGCGGACCGGATCCCGAGCCTGAAGGCAGCCCTCGATCGCGAAGCCGAGCGCACAGGTCAGGAGGACCAGTCCTGGCCAGTCGATCGGTGTCCGGGATGCCGCCCGCCCCTCGCCGGCGAGGCGCGGCACGGCGAGCGCGATGAAGGCGCAGGGCAGGACGTTGGCGAGAAAGATCGCCCGCCACCCGAGCCAGGCGGCGAGCAGGCCGCCGAGAGTCGGCCCCAGCGCCATCGCGACGCCCGACAGGATTCCGATCAGGGCGTAGGCGCGCGCCCGCAGCGAGGCGTCCGGGAAAGCGGCCGCGATCGACGCGAGGGCACCGGTGATCAGCAGGGCCGATCCGATCCCCTGCCCGGCGCGGGCCGCCCACAGGGCGGGCGCGGTCGAGGCGAGCGCGCAGGCGAGCGAGGCGGTGATGAACACCGCGTTGCCGACGAGCAGCGACCGGCGCCGGCCGTAGCGGTCCGCCAGGGCCCCGGCGGCCAGGAGCGCAGCGGTGAAGGCGAGGCTGTAGGCGTCGATGACCCAGGCGAGGCCCGGCAGGCCGACGGCGAGATCGCGGCCGATCTCCGGCATGACGACCACCAGGGCGGTCACGTCGAACTGCGTCAGGAAGGCGCCCAGGCCCAGGACGCCGGCGGTGAGGCGGGCGCGCCGATCCCAGGCGACGGAGGGATCGACGGTGACGGAGAGATCGCGGGAGATGGTCATGATCGCGATCAGCACGGCGCGACCGACGCGAAGCAAATGAGAGTTGCCACAACCCGCATGAACCCGTTTCTTGGGGCCGGAACGATGCCGATGCGCCGATTGCCTCCCTTTTCCGGTCTCGTGGCGTTCGACGCCGTGCTGCGCCACGCCAGCGTGACGCGGGCCGCGGCCGAGCTCGGCCTCACCCAGAGCGCGGTCAGCCACCGCCTGCGCGGGCTCGAAGAGCATTTCGGCGTCCCGCTGCTGGAGCGGCTCAATCCGGGCCTGAGGCCGACGCCGGCGGGCGAGCGCCTCGCGCGGGACATCGCCCCGCTGCTCGAGACGCTGGCGGGGCTGCGGGAGCGGGTGTCGGGCGAGCGGGCCGCGCGGCCATTCCGGATCGGCGTCAGCGGCACGCTGCTCGCCTGGTGGCTCTCGCCGCGGCTTCCGGACCTGATCGCGGCGTTTCCGGACCGCACGATCGAGGTGACGACGTGGGAGAGCCGGCTCTGGGACGGCAAGCCGGGCATGATGCCGGACGAGGCCGATCTGGCGCTGCTCTGGATCCCGCGCGCGTTGCAGGAGAGCGGCCGGTGCGAGGTGCCGTTTCCGGCCGAGACCGTCTTTCCGGTCGCCGCCCCCGCGCTCCGCCGCGCCGGCCGGGAGGAGGATTGGCGCCGGCTGCCGCTGCTCGCGAAGGGGCAGGCCGCCGACGCCGCCGGCGGCGAATGGTCCTGGGCGACGTGGCTCGGCGACGAGGGACGGCGCCCGCCCGCGATGCGCTTTCGCGATATCGGCGGGGCCCTGCACGCGGCGCAGGACGGCAACGGCGTCGTGCTCGCCCGCTCGCTCCTCGTCGCCGACGCGCTCCGCCGTCGCCGGCTGACCCGGCTGGTGCGGCGGGCCGAGATGCGGCCCTGCTCCAAGATCCAGGTGGCGCGCTGGAGCGATCAGGCCAACGAGGTCGCCCCCGCGATGGCGGCGTGGCTCGTCGCGGCGGCGGAACGGACCCTCGGGCGCTGAGCGCTCATCCCGCCTCCGGCGGCCTCGCGAGGTGATGCCCCGTCTCCCGCTGGAACGCCGCCCCTACGCGTAAGCACAGCGCATCGTCGTACGGCTTGCCCACCACCTGCGCGGCGACCGGCAGGCCGGTGCGACCGAGGCCGGTCGGCAGCATCAGGGCCGGGAGGCCCGTGTAGTCGAACAGCATCGTGTTGCGCGGCAGCACCGCCTGGAGTGGATGGGCCTCGCCGTTCACCTCGACCGTGAGGGTGTCGAGGGACGCCGCCTCTCCGCCGAGGCCCGGGGTCACCAGCACGTCGACGTCGCTCAAGGCGTCGAGGACCTGCGCCAGCACGACCGGCCGCCGGCGCAGGGCGCGCAGGTAGTCGGTGGCGGTAAAGAGCCGGCCCTGCTCCATCCGGGCGCGGGTGCCGGGATCGAGCGCTGCGGCGCGGTCGAGGTCGGGCTCCTGGAGCGCGGCCAGCTCCGCCATCACGATCGTGTAGCCGTCCTGATGCGCGGTGGCGACCGGCCCAAGACCGACCGGCTCAAGATCGACCGGCACGAGGCGCGCGCCCTGCCGCTCCAGCTCCCGCAGCAGCGCCTGCCAGGCGACGAGCACGGCCTCGTCCTGCATCGCCGTGAACCAGCCGTCGGGCACGCCGACCCGCAAGCCCGACAGATCCCGCGCCCGGGTCGCGTCGTAGCGGCCGGCGGCGTGCGGGTCGGCGCCGTCGGGGCCGGCGATCCAGGGCATCACCCGGGCGAGATCCGCGGCCGAGCGGGCCATCGGGCCGACATGGTCGAGGGTCCAGGACAGCGGCGCGACGCCGGTCCGCGGCACCAGCCCGCGGGTCGGCTTGAGGCCGGTGATGCCGCACCACGCCGCCGGCACCCGGATCGAGCCGCCGGTATCGGTGCCGAGCGCCAGCGGCAGCAGCCGGGCGGCGAGCGCGGCGCCGGAGCCGGTGGAGGAGCCGCCGGTCCAGCGTGTCCGGTCCCACGGATTGGCGACCGCGCCGTAACGCGGGTTGTGGGCCGAGCCGCAGGCGAATTCGGTGGTGGCGAGCATGGCGAGCGGGATCGCGCCGGCGGCCCTGAGCCGCGCCACCACGGTCGCATCGGCCTCGGCCACCCGGTCGCCGGTGAGGCGCGAGCCGCAGGTGACGGGGGCGCCGGCGCAGTCGATGATGTCCTTGATGCCGAAGGGCACGCCTTCGAGGGGGCGGGCCTGCCCCGCCCTGATGCGCCGGGCGCTCTCCTCGGCCGCCTCGTCCGCGCCCGGCACCGGGGCCAGGACCGCATCGCGCCCTGACGGGTGACGGGCGATGCGCTCGCGAAGCCTCGCGACGAGGGCCACCGGATCGGTCGTCCCGGCCGCGTAGGCGGCCTGGAGCGCGCCGATCCCGAGGGTATGGAGCGGGCCGTCGGCGACGGGCGGCAGGGCCGGTGCGATCGCCGCCGCTTCCGCGGTCGCGTCGGCGGCCTCGCGCAGGCGCTGCTCGGCCTGGGCCGGCTCGGGCGCGTCCCGCTCCCAGGACGAGGGCAGGTCGCGGGCCGGGACCGGCTCCGCCACCGTGCCGGCCAGGATGGTGCGGGCGATGAGCGCGTCGGAGACCGTCACGCGGCGATCTCCCGACGATCTTGCAGGCGATCCTGCCGGCAGGCCATCAGCGGCTGGATCTTGGTCCCGAAAATGTCGAGGCCGGCGAGGAAGTCGTCGAAGGTCAGCATGATGCCCTTCACCCCCGGCACCGATGCCGCCTCGTCGAGCATCCGCGCCACCTTGGCGTAGGAGCCGACGAGGGTCCCCATGTTGAAGTTCACCGCGCCCTCGGGAAGGTTCATCCAGGTCGCGGTCGAATCGGCCGAGGCGTTCTTGTCCTGCGTGCTCTGGTCGAGCATCCAGGCCAGGGCCGCGACGTCGGCGCCCTGGCGGTAGGCCATCCAGCGGTCCTCGGCCGCCGCGTCGGTCTCGTCGGCGATCACCATCATCAGCACGTAGGAGCCGACGTCGCGGCCGGTCTTGGCCGTCGCCTCGATCAGCCGGGCGCAGGTCGGCGCGCAGGCCGTCGGCGTGTTGAGGCCGGTGCCCAGCACGAAGTTGTAGTCGGCGTACTGCGCGGCGAATTCCATGCCGCGCCCGCTCTGCCCGGCGGCGACGATCGGGATCGGGCCGGAGGGCGCGGGCTTCATCATGCAGCCCTCCATCCGGAAATGCCCGCCCTGGAAGTCGGAGTGCCCGGTCTCCCACAATTCCTTCATCACCCGGACGTACTCGGTGGAGTAGTCGTAGCGGTAGCCGAAATAGTCGTCGCCGGGCCATAGGCCCATCTGCGAATACTCCGCCTTCTGCCAGCCGGAGACGATGTTCACCCCGAAGCGGCCGGGGGCGATCGAATCGATCGTGGTCGCCATGCGGGCGACGAGGGCCGGCGGCAGGGTCAGCACCGCGGTCGAGGCGAAGAGCTTGATCCGCTCCGTCACCGCCGCGAGGCCCGACATCAGGGTGAAGGATTCGAGGTTGTAGTCCCAGAACTCGGTCTTGCCGCCGAAGCCGTGCAGCTTGATCATCGAGAGGGCGAAATCGAGCCCGTAGCCTTCCGCCTTCTGCACGATCGCCTTGTTGAGGGCGAAGCTCGGCTTGTATTGCGGGGCCGCCTCCGAGATCAGCCAGCCGTTGTTGCCGATCGGGATGAACACGCCGACATCCATGCGCGAAGCTCCGGGTTCCGGTGGGCGGCCGGGAGGCCGTCCGGAGGGGCTTTGCAGGATCGGGGCCGTTTTCCAGTGACGCGGGCCGGAGAGGCGCCGGTCAAGCGGGCAGGCCGTCGTCGTCGTAGAGGAAGTCCTGGCTCCGGGCGGCCGACGGCCCCGGCGTCACTCTTGCACGGCCGGCGTCCCGTGCCGCCATGAGGATCCGCTCGCGGTCCGCTGCGGACTGCACCGCGATCGGCACGAGCCGCGCGACGTCCCGGCCGTCTTGCGTCAGGATCACGTCGTGGCCGGCTTCTGCCTGCTGCACAAGATCGGCCAACTGCCCTTCCGCTTCCGCAACGGAGATCCTCATCTCGCCATCCCAACCGTATCCGGCCTGGAGAACAGACGGCATCAGCGTATCATCTGATGTACATGTCGCCCAGAATCGCACCATGTCCCCACCCACTATCCGGATCGCCCACGACCCCGAAGCGGACGTCTGGGACGTGTACATGAGCGACGTGCAGGGATTGAGCGCCGAGGCGCCGACTGCGGAGACCCTCATCGCCCGCATCCCGATCATTATCGCCGATCTGCGCGACGAGGACGAGCCCGTCCCGATAAGGCCAGGGTTGCAAGCAGCCAAGATCCGTTGGAGCGACATTCCGTTTCCTCTTCTCGCCCTTTCCCGGACGACTGCAACGAAGTGGAAGGAGATCCGGGATCCAGCACAAAAAGTCGCGAAGCGTCTTTATGCCAGCAACGGTGCAGCATTCAGAGCCGCTTCGCGGCAAGTCCTTGTGCTGGATCCCAGATCTCCTTCCGCTGACGCTCCAGTCGTCTGGGAAAGGGCGAGAAGCGGAAGCGAGTTGATAGATCGAGAAAGCTCAGCCGTGCTACACCTTTGCTCTACGCCGTGTCGTGTACCGTGTTGCAACGCGATCGGACAGGGCTCTAGCGCCCCCGCCGCGCGGTCAGCACCGACGCCCCCAGCACCGCCAGGCTCACCGCTCCGATCAGGAGGGTCGAGATCGCGTTGATCTCCGGGGTCACGCCGAGGCGGACCTGGCTGTAGAGGCGCATCGGCAGGGTGGTGGCGCCCGGCCCCGAGACGAAGCTCGCGATCACGAGGTCGTCCATCGACAGGGTGAAGGCGAGGAGGAAGCCGGCGATCACGGCCGGAGCGATCAGCGGCAGGGTCACGGTGCGAAACACCGCGACGGGCGTCGCACCGAGGTCGGCGGCGGCTTCGAGGAGCGAGTGGTCGAGGTGGCGCAGGCGCGCCTGCACCACGACGGCGACGAAGCAGAGCGTGAAAGTCGCATGCGCGATCACGATGGTCCAGAAGCCGCGGGGAATCCCGAGCCCCACGAAGAGCAGGAGCAGCGACAGGCCGGTGATCACCTCCGGCATCACCATCGGGGCGTAGACGAGCCCGGTGAGGAGCGGCCGGCCGGGGAAGCGCCGGCGCCCGTCCAGCGCCAGCGCCGCGAGCGTGCCGAGCACCGTCGCGAGGCTCGCCGAGGCCAGCGCCACCTTGAGGGTGACGAGGGTGGAATCGACGAGCGGGCCGTTGTCGAGGAGGCCGGCATACCACTGCGTCGAGAATCCAGCCCAGACCGTGACGAGGCGCGAGGCGTTGAACGAGTAGACGACGAGCAGCAGGATCGGCCCGTACAGGAAGGCCATCCCGAGGCCGAGCGCGGCCCAGGCGAGCGGGTGGGCGCGGTGCATCTCAGGGGCGCTCCAGGCGGCGCGATTCGGCCTCGCGGAACAGCACCACCGGGCCCGCCACGATCACGAGCAGCACCACCGCGACCGCGGAGGCGAGCGGCCAGTCGCGGTTGGAGAAGAACTCGCTCCACAGGACCCGCCCGAGCATCAGGGTGTCGGGCCCGCCGAGCAGGTCCGGGATGATGAACTCGCCGGTGATCGGGATGAAGCACAGGAGCGCGCCGGCGACGAGGCCGGGCCACGACAGCGGCAGGGTCACGGTGCGGAAGGCGGCGAGCCGGCTCGCTCCGAGGTCGCGGGCGGCCTCGATCAGCCCGCGGTCGAGGCGCTCCAGCACCGCGTAGAGCGGCAGCACCATGAACGGCAGGTAGGCGTAGACCACCCCGATCATCACCGCCGCCGGGGTGTTGAGGATCTCGACGGGTTTGGCGATCAGCCCGAGCGCCAGCAGCGCCTGGTTGAGCAGCCCATCACTTTTGAGGATTGCGATCCAGGCATAGACCCGGATCAGGAAACTCGTCCAGAACGGGATCACCATCAGGGCGACGAGGAGCGGCTGCCAGGCCTTCGGCGCCCGGGCCATGGCGTAGGCGATCGGATAGCCGACGAGGATCAGCAGCGCGGTCGCGGAGAGCGCCACGACGAGCGAGGTCAGGCCCGCCTCGAGGTAGAGCGGGTCGGCGATCAGCGTGCGGTAGTTCTCGAAGTCGAGGGCGGCGAGCACGTCGGACCAACCGGCGAGGCCCATGTCCCAGGCGAGCACCGGCGTGTAGGGCGGCAAGGCCGTCGCCGGGTCCGACAGGCTGATCTTCACCACCACCAGGAACGGCAGGCCGAAGAAGGCGAGGAGCCAGAGGAGCGGAACCGCCGGCAGGCGTAGGCGCCGCAGGGCCTCGCGCAGGCGCGTCCTCATGCGGCATCCGCCGGCAGCAGCGAGGCGGCCTCGGGCGCGAAGGTGAGATGCACCGGAGCGCCGACGGCCGGCCCGACGCCGGGAGGCCCGGAGGCGCGTAAGCTCCGCCCGTCGGCGAGGCCGACCCGGTAGAGAACCTTCTCGCCGAGATAGGTCGCGTCGAGGAGCGTGCCGGCCAATCCCTCGCTCCCGAGGGTCAGCCGCTCGGGCCGCAGGGCGAGCAGGCCGGGAGCTCCCGCCGGCCCGGCACCGTGGTGGTCGAAGGCGATCAAGGGGCCGAGCGGCGTGTCGAGCCCGCGCAGGGCCCCGGCCCCGCCCTCCCCGAGCCGGCCCTCGATCAGGTTCACGTCGCCGAGGAGGCCGGCGACGTAGCGGGTGGCCGGACGCTCGTAGAGCGCGGCCGCCGGCCCGACCTGGACCAGCCGGCCCGCCGCCATCACGCCGATGCGGTCGGCGAGCACCATCGCCTCGGCGGGGTCGTGGGTGACGACCACGAAGGTGGTGCCGAGCCGGCGCTGGAGCGCCCGCAGCTCGGCTTGCGTCTCCTCCCGCAGGGCGCGGTCGAGGGCGCCGAGCGGCTCGTCGAGGAGCAGCACCCGGGGGCGCTTGGCGAGCGCCCGGGCGAGCGCCACCCGCTGGCGCTGGCCGCCGGAGAGCTGGTCGGGCCGCCGGACGGCCAGGGGGTCGAGCTGGACGAGCCGCAGCATCTCGGCGACCCGGGCGGCGATCTCGGACTTGGGCAAGCCCTCCCGCTCCAGCCCGTAGGCGATGTTCCCCGCCACGTTCCGGTGCGGAAACAGGGCGTAGGATTGGAACATCATGTTGACCGGCCGGCGGTGCGGCGGCACCCCGGCGAGGTCCTGCCCGTCGAGCAGGATGCGTCCGGCGCTCGGCTCCTCGAAGCCGGCGGTCATGCGCAGCAGCGTGGACTTGCCGCAGCCCGAGGGCCCGAGCAGGCAGAACACCGCCCCGGGATCGAGGTCGAGGTCGACGCCGTCGACGGCGAGGTGGTCGCCGAAGCGCTTCGACACCCCCTCGAAGCGGAGGCGGCCGGTGGCGGGCGGGGTCGTGGAGAGGGAAGGCGTCGTCACGGCGTCCGGGCGGCGCGGGCGGGCGGGAACCCGACATCTAGCGCGGGAGGGCCGGGTCCGGGAAGGGCCGGCGCGCGGGCGCGTCTCGCGCGAGCGGGCGGCCTGATTTCGCCGGCGGGAAACAGCTTGACCGTGATAACGGTAACTTTGGTGCCCTCGATCCTTCAGACCAAGGTCGGGTGCCGTAGCAGCTTGCGAGGTATAGAAGGGCGTGTATTGATGAGGGTGACACGCGTCGATGCCGTTCACTGCGTCCAAGGACCTGAACGGCGTCCGCATCTCCTCCCGAGACGTGTCGCAGACTTGGCGTCTCTCTCCGTGTCGGGGAGGGACGCCTTTGTTTGTGATGGTTGCAGCGCGCGAGCGTGGCTCGGCGCGACGGTGCGCGGGGCGTCTCCCGCGCTCCGCATCGCTCCCTCGGGCGGCTTTGTCCTCAGTGCGCGTCCGCCCCCGCCCCGCCCGGGCGCGGCCGGCGGATCATCGGCGTGGCGCAGGCCATCAGGACGAACAGCACCGTCAGGATCAGGAACACGTCGGAGAAGCTCATCAGGAGCCCCTGCATCCGCACGGTGTTCATCATCGCCTTCAGCGCCATGGCGTCCGGGTTGCCGGCGAGCCCGGCAAAGCCCTTGGCCATGCTGTCGAGGCGCTCCAGCACCATCGGGTTGGTCCAGGTGAAGCGCTCGTGCAGGCGGGCGAGGTGCAGGTCCCAGCGGTCGTTGAGCGCGGTGTTGATCAGCGCGAGACCCACCGCGCCGCCGAGGTTGCGGGTGAGATTGTAGAGGCCGGACGCGTTCTTCATCCGGGCCGGCGGCAGGGTGCCGAGCGCGATGTTGTTGATCGGGATCATGCACAGCATCAGCGAGCAGCCGCGCAGGACCTGCGGCAGCAGGAGCTCGTAGAAATCCCAGTCCTTGGTGATGCCGGTGACGATCCAGGTGCCGGCGGCAAACCCCGTGAACCCGATCGCCATCATGATCCGCGGGTCGACCTTGCCCGAGAGGCGCCCGGCGATCGGGGCGGTGGCGAACATGCAGAGCCCGGAGACGAACATCGTCTCGCCGATCTGGAGCGCCGAGTAGCCGCGCACCCGGCCGAGATAGACGGGATAGAGGTAGGTCAGGCCGTAGAGGCCGATGCCCATGACGAAGCTGAACAAGCAGCCGGCGGCGAAGTTGCGGTCGGAGAAGGCACGCAGGTCCACGATCGGCTGCTCGGCGGTGAGCGCGCGCCAGAAGAAGCCGACGCAGGCCACGCCGCACACGATCGCGGCGAGGAAGATCGCCTCCTCCTGGAACCAGTCGTGGGTCGGGCCCTCCTCCAGCACGTATTCGAGGCAGCCGAGGAACGCCGCCATCAGGGCGAGGCCGGTCCAGTCGAAGCGCTTGAGCAGGTCGAGGTTCGGCTTGTCGAAATCGACCAGGAAGTAGGTCGAGACCGTGACGAAGATGCCCGGCACGATGTTGACGAGGAAGAGCCAGTGCCAGTTGAACAGGTCGGTGAGGTAGCCGCCGACCGTCGGGCCGATGGTGGGGGCGAGCGTCGCCACGAGGCCGATCATCGGCGAGACGATGCTGCGCTTCGAGGCCGGGAAGATGGTGAAGGCCGAGGCGAACACCGTCGGGATCATGCCGCCGCCGATGAAGCCTTGGGCGGCGCGCCAGACGATCATCTCGCCGATCGACGACGAGGTGGCGCACATCAGGCTCATCAGGGTGAAGCCGCCGGCCGAGATCACGAACATCCAGCGGGTCGAGAGCACCCGCGACAGGGTGCCGGACAGCGGGATCGAGATCACCTCGGCGATGAGGTAGCTCGTCTGGACCCACGGGATCTCGTCGGCGGAGGCCGAGAGGCCCGCCTGGATCTCGGCGAGCGAGGCCGAGACGATCTGGATGTCCAGGATCGCCATGAACATCCCGAACACCATGCAGACGAACGCCACCATCCGGCGGCGGTCGATCGGTGCGTCGGCGGGCGCGGGGGTCGCGGCCATGGTGGGGGTGCCTGCGTGAGGGAGAGTCGTTGAGTTCCAGACGACGTCGCCGCTCCACAGGGTCATCCCGGGGCCGCGAAGCGGAGCCCGGGATCCAGAACCGCTGATGGTTCAGGATGGAGCGGGACGCTCGTCGCCATTTTTCTGCACCACCTGCGTTTCTGGATTCCGGGCTCTCGCCTGCGGCGAGCCCCGGAATGACGCGGAGGGTGTCAATTCTGTCGAGCGGACCCGATGGCCGAGGATCGTCCCCGCCTCAGCGTCCCGCGGTCCGCACCGAGGCCGGAGCGGCCTGCTCCGACACCGCCTGATGCGGCTCGATCGGCGCCGGCGGCTTGGTCTCGTCGAGGCCGCGGGTGTCGACCCGCACCACCACCGAGAGGCCGGGTCGCAAGAGGCCCTCGCGGGCGACCGCCTCCGGCACCCGCACCCGCACGGGGAGGCGCTGGACGATCTTGGTGAAGTTGCCGGTGGCGTTGTCCGGCGGCAGCAGGCTGAACACCGAGCCGGAGGCCGGCGACAGGCTCTCGACCGTGCCGACGATGTCGCGGTCCGGCCAGGCATCGACCCGGATATGGACCGGCTGGCCGACCCGGACCCGGCCGAGCTGGGTCTCCTTGAAGTTGGCGTCGACCCGGGCGCTCTGGAGCGGCACCAGGGCGGCGATGCGCGAGCCCGGCGCCACGTAGGCCCCGGCCTCCGTCGCCTTGTTGCCGATCACCCCGTCGAAGGGCGCGCGCAGGACCGTGAAGGACAGGTCGCGCTTGGCCCGGTCGACCGCGGTGCGCAGCTCGGCGGCCAGGTTCTCGGCCTCCTTGGTCTGCGCCTCGAGCACCGCGACGTTGGCCTGGAGCGCGATCAGGTTGGCCTCGGCGCCCTTCACGGTGGCGTCCGAGCGGTCGCGGTCGGCGCGCGACTGCTCCAGGCGCGCCTTGGCGGCGAACTCGGATTGCGCGAGGAGCTGCTGGCGCTGGTAATCGGCCGCGGCGCGGACCTGGTCGGCCTTGGCGGCGTCGATCTGGGCCCGGCCCTGGAGCACCTGGGCGCGGGCGGCCTCGGCCTGACGGGCGATGCGGGCGATGGTGCTGCCTTGCGTCGCCAGCTTGTCCTCGGCGGCCTTCAGCGCCAGGCGGTAATCGCCGTCCTCGATCCGCGCGATGACGTCGCCGGCCTTGACCGCCTGGCCGTTCACCACCGGCACCGCCTCGAGGTAGCCCGAGACCTTGGCGGCGAGCGTCGAGATGTCGGCCTGGACGTAGGCGTCGTCGGTCGAGACGAAGAAGCGGCCGGTCGTCCACCATTCGTGGCCGGCAGAGGCGCCGTAGGCCCCGCCGCCGAGGAGGAGCGCGGCGAGGATCAGCCGGCGCAAGGGGCGCTTGCGCGTCGTTGGCGGCGCCGCGGCCGGAGCCGGTGCCGCCGGCACGGAAGCCGCCGCCGGAGGCGCCACCTTGGGAGCTGCCTCGCCGGCGGGCCGGCCCTGCGCGTAATCGTCTCGAAACGCCATCGTCGTCCACCCGTCGCCGCCATCATCCGTGCGAATCGGTTGACGGCTCTCGAACGGTCACGATACTACTTTGACCGAACCGTTCGGTCAATCGACGGTGTGTGCGCTGCGGCACACCGGTTGAACCGGGACGGCCGCACACCCACAATGGCGAAAGCCCCCTCCCACGGCCCCGATCATGAGCGACGCCCCCCTCAGCCACGCCGACACCGACAAGCGCCGCCAGATCCTGGACGGGGCCCGCGAGGTGTTTCTCGCCAGCGGCTTCGACGGCGCCAGCATGGGGGCGATCGCCAAGGCGGCCGGCGTCTCGAAGGGCACGCTCTACGTGTATTTCGAGAGCAAGGAGGCGCTGTTCGAGGCGCTGACGATCGAGGAGAAGCGGACGCTCGCCGAGAACATCTGCCGCCTCGATCACGACGACCCCGACGTCGCAGCCGTGCTGCGCCGCCTCGGCACCAGCCTGATGGAGGAGATGGTGCGGCCGGACCACATCGCCTCGGTCCGGATGGTGATCGGCGCGGCGGAAAAGTTCCCGCGCTTCGGCCGGGCCTACTACGAGGCCGGGCCGCTGCTCGGCCGGGCGCGGCTGCGCGCCTATCTCGACGCCCAGGTCGCCGCCGGCCGCCTGCGCCCGATGGATTCCGACCTCGCTGCGCGGCACTTCTTCGACCTCTGCGCCGCCACCACGATGCGCCGGCTGCTCTTCTCGGTCGGCGACCCGCCGACCGAGGCCGAGACGACCTACTGGATCGCCGAGGCGGTGCGGGTGTTTTTCGCGGCCTACGGGCCGGTGGGGCGGTAGCCCCGCTCCGCGTGCCAGGCGGCGAGGAGCCCCGCCTCCTCGTCCGCCGTTAGACCGGTGACCGGACCGCCTCCGGCCTCCAGCCAGCGCAGGGCGTCGCGGGCGGTCTCCTCCAGCGGCCGCACCGTCAGCCCCGCCGCGAGCGTCGGCGACACGTCGCGGGAGGCGTCGCCGATCGTGTCCGGCAGTGGGAGCGGCAGGGAGAACGGACCGGATTCGCGCGCCACACCGTGGCGGTCGAGGAAGGCCGGATCGACCCAGGTGACTTTGTACGACCTGCCGAGGGCGACGGCGCATCGGTCGAGGAAGCCCCGGCGCGTGCTGGCCGGCGCCACCGCGTCGAACGTGCCCGAGAGGCCGGCTCGCGTCGCGCGGACGAGCCAGCCTGCGAGGTCGCGCGCGTCGATCAACTGAACCGGATCCTCCGGGTCGGCCGGCGACAGCACCTCGCCGCCGCGGGCGAGCCGGGCGATCCAGTACGCGAACCGCCCGGTCGGATCGCCCGGGCCGGCGATCAGCCCGGCGCGGCAGATCAGGGTGTCGCGACCGAAGGCCCGCTCGCAGGCGACCTTGGCGGCGCCGTAGGGGCCGTCCTCCGCCGGCGCGAGAAGCGGCGCGGTATCGGCCCGCTGCCCCCTGGTCACGGTGTCGGCGTAGACGCTCGTGGTCGACACGAAGGTCCAGTGCCCGACGCGGCCGTCGAGCGCCGCCAGCGCCCACCGGACCTCATCGGGATTGCGGGCCACGTCCACGGCCGCGTCGAACCGCTCCCGGGCGAGCCCTGCCAGACCGTCCGGCCGGTTGCGGTCGATGGCGACGAGACGGGCACCCGCCGGGGCGACGCCCGAGAGGCCGCGCGCGGCGCAGGTCACCGTGTGGCCGAGCCCGACCGCGTGCGCGGCGATCGCCCGCCCGAGGAACTGCGTGCCGCCGAGGATCAGAATCCGCATCCGCCGCTCCCGGTCAGACCGCGATCAAATCCCGATCATCACGTGCCGATCACCTGCCGCATCGCCACCAGCGTCCGGAACGCCCGCACGTTCGGGTCGTCGTGGAACACCGCGCGGGTGAAGGCCTCGTACTCCGCCATGTCCTTCAGGCGCAGTTCCAGCACGAAATCGGCCTCGCCGGTCACGTACCACGCCGCCCGCACCTCCGCCCGCTCGCGCAAGGTCCGCACGAACGCGTCGAGGCGCTCGGAGGTCTCGCGCTCCAGCGAGACGAGCACGTGAAGGCAGAGCGGCGTCCCCAGTACTGCCGGATGCACCACCGCGACGTCGGCGACGATGACGCCCTCCTGGCGCAGCCGGCGCAGGCGCCGCAGCACCGCGCTCTCGGACAGCCCCACCCGCTCGGCCAGGATCCGCGCCGGCGTCAGATTGTCGGCCCGGACCGCTTCGAGCAGGGTACGGTCGAACCGGTCGAGAGTGACGCTTTCCGGCATGGATCGCTCGAGAACGGCGAAATTCGCCGCAAGCTAGCATGATTTCGGCGCCAACCGTCATGCGGATCCGGCACTCTTCGGGTCATGACGAACCCCGCTCCCTCCCCGCATCCCTCAGCGATCGCCGCGGCCTTGCGCGGCCTCGATCCAGCCTACGCGCCGACGCCGCTCCTCTCGCTCCCGGCCCTGGCCCAGCGGCTCGGCATCGCGCAGGTTCTGGCCAAGGACGAGGGGCGCCGGATGCTCGGCAGCTTCAAGTCGCTGGGGGGCACCTATGCGGGCCTGACCGCGCTCGCTCGCGCGGCCAAGACGAGCCTGCCCGGGCTGCTCGCCGCCCGGCCCGCCGGGCAGCCGGCCCTGGTCTGCGCCAGCGACGGCAATCATGGCCTCGCGGTCGCCGCGGCGGCGCGGTTCGCCGGGGCGCCGGCGCGGGTCTTCCTGCACGCGGGCGTGCCGCCGGCGCGGGCGCGGCGCATCGCCGACGAGGGCGCCGAGATCGTCCGGGTCGCCGGCACCTACGACGACGCGGTCGAGGCGGCGGCGGGCGCGGCCCGGGCCGGCGCGGGCCTCCTCGTCGCCGACACCACCGACGACCCCGAGGACGAGATCGTGCGCGACGTCATGGCCGGCTACGGCGTGATGGCGGCGGAGATCCGCGACCAGGCCAGGGTCCGTCCGACCCACCTCTTCGTCCAGGCCGGCGTCGGCGGCCTCGCCGCCGCGATGGCTGAGGGGCTGGCCGGCTGGTTCGCCTCCCCCGGCCTCGTGGTGGCGGTGGAGCCGGAGCAGGCGGCCTGCCTCGCGCCCGCCCTCGCCGCCGGCCGCCCGGTCCGGGTGCCGGGGGACCTCCACACCGAAGCGGAGATGCTGTCCTGCGGCGAGGCCAGCGCCCCGGCCCTCGCGGTTCTGCGCCGCCACGGCGCCCGGGTCGCGGCCGTCACCGAGGCCGAGCTGAGGCGGGCGCCCGAGATCCTCGCCGAGGCCGGCGGCCCCGCGACGACGCCCTCCGGCGCGGCCGGCCTCGCCGGCGCCCTGGCGGCCTTCGCCGATCCGGACCGGGCGGCGGAACTGCGGCTCGACCGCGACAGCCGCCTCCTCATCCTCGTCACCGAGGGCGCCCTGCCCGAGGAAGACGCGGAGGATGCGCGATGACGAGCGAGCCCACCCATTCGCAGGACCTGATCTCCTTGCAGGACTTGATCTCCCTGCAGGACTTGGTCGCCTGGCGGCGCGACCTCCACGCCCATCCCGAATTCGGCTTCGAGGAGCGGCGCACCGCCGCCTTCGTGGCGGCGAAGCTGCGGGAGTTCGGCCTCGACGAGGTCGCCGAGGGTGTCGGCGGCACCGGGATCGTCGGCACCCTCCGGCGCGGCCGAGGCCAACGATCGATCGCGCTGCGCGCCGACATGGACGCCTTGCGCATCCCCGAGCACGGCACCCATCCCCACCGCTCGCGCAACCCCGGCACCATGCATGCCTGCGGCCATGACGGCCACACGGCGATGCTGCTCGGCGCCGCTCGGATTCTCGCCACCGAGGGCGGCTTCGACGGAACGGTGCGCTTCCTGTTCCAGCCCGCCGAGGAATGGGGCCGCGGCGCCCTCGCGATGCTCGACGACGGGCTGATGGAGCGCTTCCCCTTCGAGGAGATCCACGGCCTCCACAACTTGCCGGGTCTGGGTCTGGGCCGGCTCGAGACCCGCCCCGGCCCGGTCATGTCGGCGGAGGACAATTTCGAGATCGTCCTCACCGGCGTCGGCGGCCACGCCGCCCGGCCGCATACGGGCAGCGAGGTCCTGGTCGCCGCCTGCGCCACCGTGATGAGCCTGCAGACGATCGTGTCGCGCCGCCTCGATCCGACCGAGGTCGGGGTGGTCTCGGTGACGGAGCTGATCACCGACGGCACCCGCAACGCCCTGCCGGGCCGGGCGCGCATCCTCGGCGACGCGCGCAGCTTCCGGCCCGAGGTCAGCGCCGAGATCGAGCGGCAGATGCGGGCGATCGCGGAGGGCACCGCCCGCGCCTACGGCGTGACGGCGGACGTCGCCTACACCCGCGAGTTCGTGCCGCTCCTGAACGACCCTGCCCTCACCGAGGAGGCGCTCGCCGCCGCAGCAGGCGCGCTCGGGGCGGACGCGGTCGCCGTCGCGCGGGCGCCGATGACCGGATCGGAGGATTTCGCCCGCTTCCTCGCCCACGTGCCGGGCTGCTTCGTCTTCCTAGGCAACGGCGAGGGCTCGGCACCGCTTCACAACCCGACCTACGATTTCGACGATGACGCCCTGCCCCACGGCGTCGCCTACCACGTCGCCCTGGTGCGCCGGCGCCTGCCGATCTCCTAAGAACCTCTCTTATCCCTCTACGATCTGAACGGCCCGCCGTCGCCGGCGCCAAGTTGTCGGCGGCGGCGCGGCCTCGTGGACCTGGGCGAGTGTTTCGAGCCATGTCGCAAGGGCAGCCGGGATCTCGCCGTCACCCGACGCCCACCGGCGCACCATGCGCTCGTCGCAGTCCAGAGCCTCAGCCAGGCCCCGCTGTGACCAGCGGAGCAAGGCGAGGATTTCGCGCAGGCGGTCGGTCGTCACGCCAGCAGCTTGATGAAGGCGGCGCCGGCCCCGAAGAACGCGGCGCCGGCTGCCATGCTGGCAACGACGATCTGCCACGGAGCAAGGGCGCGGTCACGCTCGAACTTGGCGGCCTCGGCACTCAATTTGCGCTGTTCGGCCGCGAACTTGTCGGTTTCGACCTGGGCGCGGCGGATGCGGGCGATCTGCTCTTCGAGGTCGAGGTTGCTGCCGGGAGAGGACGTGGCGGCCATCAGGGAAGTCCCTTGGTTCGAGCTGGGGATCTCCCTCAGCTACATCCGCAATATGCGAATCGAGCAACTGTCGTCAAGAACTCGCGAGCGTATAACTGGCCTATACAATTGATATGAAATCCGGCGACTGCATTTGAAAATGGGATAATATAATTGAATAATCTGATTCTTTGCCATAAATATCATACATTACGTCGAGCATAATTTGACATCCAGAACCGGTTGCGACGAACAGGGGCGGCTGATCCGCCTCAAGGCCATCGACGAATCCGCTCCATGCAACAGGCCCTCGGGCCGTCACGTTCCGCCGCCCGCCGGAAACGTCCGGGTGAACACCCGCCCCTCGGTGTCCTTGGCCGCCACCGTCACCGGCTCGGAATGGCCGGTGAAGGAGAAGCGGAAGGTCGGGTCCTCGCTGATCGAGATGCCGCCGGTCATCGAGAAGAGCGGCGTCTCGCCCTGGCGCACGGTGAGGGATTCGACGAACCAGGCCGGGGTGTAGAGCCGGGTCACCTGGTCCATCTGCAGGCCGGAATAGTTCGGGTGGCGGACCTGCACCTGGGCCTCGCCGCGCTCCGCGAAGGCGCGGAAGCGCATCTCGCCGAGATGGGCCTTGGCCTCGGCCGGGTCCTTGACCGCCGGCGCCGAGCAGCCGCCCGCCGCCTTGACGTAGGCCCTGGTCATGTAGAGCCCGCCCTCCTCGGTCTCGGCGATGGCGCGGACATAGGAGTAGGAATTCACCCGGATGCGGGTGGAGAGGTCGAAGCGGCGCTGTCCTTGCGCGAACCGGATCGTACCGACCACCGGCGAGGGGTTCTCGTCCACCACCAGGGTCAGGCTCTTCACCCGGCGGGGGTCGCCCTCGGGCAGCGCGATCCGCAGGGTCACCGGCACGAGGGCGGCGTCCTCGGCGCGCTTGGGCGCCTCCAGGCTCACGAGCCCGGCTCCGTCCCGGATCGGGCGCTCGCCGAGGATCGAGGGGCGCAGCTCGGTCCAGGTGGTCTCGGGCCGCTCGTCCTGCGCTGCGGCCGGCCCGGCCAGCATCGCCGCGACGCTCAAGGCCGCCAGCACTCTCATGACGTTCTCCCGGATGCGGGCCCCGACGGACCTCTCTGGTTCGACCAATGTAGAGGACGGGCGCGCCCCGCACCAGGGTAAGTCCCTGAAGGGGCGCGGTTTCGCGCCTCCTCTCGCCGGACCGTGATCGGCGGGGTGCCGTTGCGCGCCGGCGCCTGCCGGCCTATCCCGGGGCAGTCGCCTCGAGGATCCTCCGCCCGTGTCTGCACTCGCCGCCCTGCTGCCGGATCTCGGCCGCCGCACCCTGGTGATGGGCATCCTGAACGTCACGCCCGATTCGTTCTCGGATGGCGGCCGCTTCCAGGATCTCGACGCGGCGCGGGATCAATCGACCCGCCTGGTCGAGGAAGGCGCGGCGCTCCTCGACATCGGCGGGGAATCGACCCGTCCCGGCCACGTGCCGGTCTCGGCCGAGGAGGAGCAGGCCCGCGTGCTGCCGGCGATCCGGATGCTGAGCCCCGCCCTCCCCGTCCCGATCTCGATCGACACCTACAAGGCCTCGACCGCCGAGGTGGCCCTGAAAGCGGGAGCCCGCATCGTCAACGACGTCTGGGGCCTGCAGCGCGAGCCGGAGATCGCGCAGGTCGCGGCCCATCACGGCGCCCCGGTCGTCGTGATGCACAACCGCGAGACCATCGATCCGAGCCTCGACATCGTGGACGAGATGCGAGCCTTCTTCGAGCGCTCGCTCACCATCGCCCGCCGGGCCGGCATTCCCGACCACGACATCGTGCTCGATCCCGGTATCGGCTTCGGTAAGAGCTGGGAGCAGCACCTGGAGGCGCTGCGGCGCCTGCCCGAACTGAAGGCGCTCGGCTTCCCGCTCCTCGTCGGCGTATCGCGCAAGTCGGTGCTCGGGCGCATCCACAACGCCGCGACCGCGCCGGCCGAGCGGCTGTTCGGCTCGATCGCCGCCCACGTCGCCGCGGCGTCGCTCGGGGCCGACATCGTGCGGGTGCACGACGTGCGCCCCCATGTCGAGGCCTGCCAGGTGGTCGACGCGATCACCCGCCCCGCCTCCCGCGCCGGAGCCTGAACCCGGTGGACCGCATCCTGATCCACCGCCTCGCGGTGTTCGCCCGCCACGGCGTGCTGCCGGAGGAGGAGGTGCTGGGCCAGCGCTTCTACCTCTCGCTGGAGGCCGGCCTCGACCTGCGCGACGCCGGCACCCGCGACGACATCGGCGCCACGGTGAGCTACGCCGACCTCGCCGGCCTCGCCCACCGCATCGCCACCGAGCGCCGCTTCCGGCTGATCGAGGCCCTGGCCGAGACGATCGCGCAGGAAGCGCTCGCCGCCTTTCCGGCGATCGAGAGCCTGACCGTGCGGATCGACAAGCCCGGCGCGCCGGTGCCGCTGGTGCTCGACGGCGTCGCGGTCGAGATCACGAGGACGCGCCGTGACTGAGGCCTATCTCGGGCTCGGCAGCAATCTCGGCGACAAGGCCGCCATGCTCGACGCCGCGGTCGCGGCCCTCGCGGCCACGCCCGGCCTCGCGGTGACGGCCCGCTCGAGGAACTATCGCACCCCGCCCTGGGGCGACACCGACCAGGACTGGTTCCTCAACGCGGCCATCGGCATCGAGACGACGCTGTCGCCTCACGCGCTGCTGGAAACCTGCCTCTCCGCCGAGACCCACCTCGGCCGGGTGCGCGAGCGCCGCTGGGGCCCGCGGGTCATCGACATCGATGTGCTGCACTATGCCGGCGCCACGGTCTCCGACGCGCGCCTGGTGCTGCCCCACCGCTTCCTGCGCGAGCGCGCCTTCGTGCTGGTGCCGCTCGCCGAGATCGCGCCGGACCTGGTGATCGGCGGGGAGACGGTGGCGCAGGCGCTGGCGCGGCTGGATCGGAGCGGGATCGAGCCGGTGGAGGCGGGTGGCTGAGGGCGCTCGCCCGCGGCGCCGTCACGGCGACCCTCCCCCGCGCCCCATGCCGGAACCGGCGGTCCTCACGGCCTCCGCGTCATCCCGGGTTCTCGGCTGCGCCGCGCCACGGGATGACATCGAGGGTTTATGAGGACCACCGGTCCGAAGCCGCACCGCCGGTTGGGCCGCGCCCCTACACCGACCGCGTGATCCCCCCATCCACCCGCAAATTCTGCCCGGTGATGTACCCCGCGCCCTCCGAGGCCAGAAAGGAGACCACCGCCGCGATCTCGTCCTCGCGGCCGTAGCGGCCCATCGGGATGCGGTCGCGGATGCCCGGCTTCTCCGGCAGGCTGTCGATGAAGCCCGGCAGGATGTTGTTCATCCTGACGTTGTCGGCGGCGTAGCGGTCGGAGAAGAGCTTGGTGAAGGCGGCGAGTCCCGAGCGGAAGACGCCGGAGGTCGGGAAGGCCTGCTCGGGCTCGAAGGCCGCGAAGGTCGAGATGTTGATGATCGTGCCGCCGCCCTGGCGCTGCATGATCGGCGTGACGAGGCGCGTCGGCCGCACCACGTTGAGGAAGTAGACCTCCATCCCGCGGGTCCAGTCCTCGTCGGTGAGGTCGAGGAGCGGGCCCTTGGGGCCGTGGCCGGCGCTGTTGACGAGCACGTCCACCCGCCCCCAGCGCTCCATCGTCCGGTCGACGAGGCGGGCGAGATCGTCCGGCGACCGGTTCGAGCCCGTCACCCCGAGCCCGCCGAGGGATTCCGCCAGGGCCTCGCCCTTGCCCGACGACGACAGGATCGCGATCCGGAAGCCGTCCGCCGCCAGCTTGCGGGCGGCCGCGGCCCCCATGCCGCTGCCGCCGGCGGTGACGATGGCGACGCGCTCCCCGCTCGTCTCTCGGCTCATGCTGTGTCTCCCGATTCGGAAACGTCCTGCATGCCATGCCGGGGCCCCTGCGTCACGGCGCCGCCGGGCTCGCCCGCTCCAGCGGCAGGCCGGCCTCCCCCCAGCCGTCGGTCCCGTCCGGGTACCAGTGCACGTGCCGGTAGCCCAGGGCGAGCGCGCGCTTCGCGGCGTTCCACGACATCCAGCAGTTGCGCTGGCAGAACAGCACCACGGGCTTGTCGACGCTGCCTTCCGTCGCTGCCGAGAGGCCGCTGCGAAAATACTGCTCTGTCTGCGGCGCCAGTTCGCCGAAGCCGGTATTGGGCAGCCAGTGGGCGTGCGGGATGCTGTCGTGGGGCGCATCGCGCCAGATCGTACCGGGCGGCAGGGTGGTGGGCCGGGGTGGGCGCGGCAGCACGTCGATGAAGGCGGCGCCCGCCCGCCACAATCGCTCGGCCTCCGGCGTGGTGAGGGTCGTCGCACCGCGCAGGGCGGCGGGCGTCGGGCTGCGGTAATCCTCCTGGCGGTAGCCGTCGGGCTCGGGCGGCGCCGCCCGTGCCATGGTCGCGGCCAGGATCAGGATCGCGACCGCGAGCCCCCGCCTCACGGCTTCGGTTCCGCCGGCAGGAGCCGGTTCTCCTCCTCGTCGAGGAGCGGCACCGCGTAGTCGCGCAGAACAGCCTCGATCTCGGCCCGGCGCTTGCGGAGCGCGGTGTTGAGGACCCGCTTCCACTCGTTCTCGCCGTGCCGCACTCCCATGGCGATGCGGTAGGCGAGCGGCGGCCGGTCGGGCTCGCGCAGAAGCGGCACCACGTCGAGGCCGCCGGCCTGGCGAGCGAGCCAGCCGGCGGCAGGCCCCCACAAAACGGCCGCGTCGAGCTTGCCCGAGGCGACGTCGGCGACGATCTCGGCCGACACGGTCTGGTGCTTGCGCGCCGGGTCGAACTGGTAGGGCGGATAGGGCTTCATCGTCGGCACGAGGCCGAGCGTGCCCATCCGGTCGACCGGGGGCGTACCGACGATCACCCCGATCGCCTTCCCCTTGAGGCGGGCATCGTCGAGCCCGGTCAGGCCGTCGAAGCTCCCGCGCCGCGCCACCAGGACGTAGGCGGAGCGGTAATAGGGGTTGGTGTGCTGCACCAGCTCGCTGCCGAAGGCCGAGCCGATGATGACGTCGCACAGGCCGGTGCCGAGGGTGTTGCGCACGAAGCCCGGCCCCTGGGTGAGCCAGTAATAGCGCAGCTTCACCTTCAGCTCGTCGGCGACGATCGCCGCGATGCGGTTCTCGAACCCGTCGCCCGTGTTGTTGTCCTTGCGCTCGGAGGACGGGAGGCTGCCGGGATCGGCGCAGACCCGCAGCGCGTCGGGCGTGACGAGGTCCGGCAGCCCCTGCGCGCCCGCCGACCCCGCGAGGGCCGGCGCGAGGCCGGCCGCCAGGACGAAGGCCCGGAGACGATGTGCTGCGCGCGTCATCAGCCGCCCAGGCACTCCTTCTCGCCCTTGCGCGCGGCCTCCGGCTTGTCCTCCTTGTCGCCCGGCCGCACCCGGCCCATCGCGCCGGCGGCCCGCGCCTTCAGGTAGACGTAGAGGTCGTCCATGTAGCAGGTGACGTTCTTGTTGTCGCCGAAGGCCGGCATCACCTTCTGGGTCGAGGCGTTGACGTCCTGCTTGCCGCCGACGACGATGCCGACGAACTCCTCGTAGGAGAGATACTTCAGCGAGTCCTTCAGCGCCGGGGCGTAGGTCGAGCCCATGCCGTCCGGGCCGTGGCAGACGTGGCACTCGGCGTGGTAGCGACGGTAACCGGAATAGCTGTACCAATCGACCTTCTTGCCGTTGTCGGTCACGTGGAAGGTCGGGGCGCCGGCGGCGTCGAAGTACTTGCCGTCCTCCACCTTCACGGCGGCGTCCTTGGCGAGCAGCTTCTCGTCGGGCTCGGCGGTCTTGTCGTTGGGGTTGAGCTGGTTGGCCAGCGCCGGATCCGGTTTCTTGGCATCCTCAGCATGGACTGCAACCAGCGAGAGGGCTGCTAGGGCGAGGCCGGCCGCGAACGGCCGCAGAACAGCTTTGCTGAGGTCACGCAACGGACGTTTCTCCCTGACAACTTTGGGTGGCTGGCGCAGGTGCCGCGATGCCACCGTCGTCAACGTCATCTAATCATGAGAGAGCCGGCGCGGAAACCCGCGCCGGCCCGGACTTAGGTCTGAGATGCTATGGTCGCAATCGGCTGACCGACCGTCAGTTCGGCAGGGTGAAGACGGTCAGCTGGCCGCCGAGGTTGGTGTAGCTCGACAGCGCGGCGTAGCCGCCGACGGCGCCGAGGCCGGCATTCGGGTCGGTGAGACCGGCCGCCAGGCCGATGCCCGCCCAGCCGCCGACGCCCGACAGGACGGCGACCTGCTGCTTGCCCTTGTGCTGGTAGGTCATCACGTTGCCGATGATGCCCGACGGGGTCTTGAACTTGTAGAGCTCCTTGCCGGTCTTGGAATCGACCGCCTTCAGGTAACCCTCCAGCGTGCCGTAGAACACCACGTCGCCGGCGGTGGCGAGAGCGCCCGACCACACCGAGAACTGCTCCGGCACCGACCACTTGATCTTGCCGGCCACGTTGTCCCAGGCGATAAAGTTGCCCATGCCGCCGTGGCTGTTGGGCGCCGGGTACATCGACAGGGTCGCACCGACATAGGGCTGGCCCGGGGTGTAGCTCACCCGGAACGGCTCGTAATCCATGCAGACATGGTTGGTCGGCACGTAGAACAGGTTGGTCTTGGGCGAGTAGGCCGCCGGCTGCTGGTCCTTGGAGCCGAGCGCCGCCGGGCAGATGCCCTTCGAGTTGGTATCCTCGCCGTTCTGGTCGGTCGAGTACTTGGCGACGACGAGCGGACGGCCGTAGGTCTTGGACGACTTGTCCATGTCGACCTTGGTGGCCCAGTTCACCGCCGGATCGTACTTCTCGGCGACGAGCAGCTCGCCGGTGGCACGGTCGAGGGTGTAGCCGTAGCCGTTGCGGTCGAAGTGGGTCAGGAGCGGCCGCTCCTTGTCGCCGATCTTCTGATCCGTGAGGATCATTTCGTTGATGCCGTCATAATCCCACTCGTCGTGGGGGGTCATCTGGTAGACCCATTTCGCCACGCCGGTATCGGCATCGCGGGCGAAGATCGTCATCGACCACTTGTTGTCGCCCGGGCGCTGCTTCGGGTTCCAGGTCGAGGGGTTGCCGGTGCCGTAATAGACGAGGTTCAGCTTCGGATCGTAGGAGTACCAGCCCCAGGTCGAGGCGCCGCCGGTCTTCCACTGGTCGCCTTCCCAGGTCTTGATCGACGAGTCCTTGCCGACCGGCTTGCCGAGCTCGGTGGTTTTTTCCGGGTCGATCTTCATCTCGGCGTCGGGGCCGACATTGTAGGCGCGCCAGGCCTGCTTGCCATTCTTGAGGTCGTAGGCGGTGATGTGGCCGCGGATGCCGTACTCGGCGCCCGAGATGCCGACGATCAGCTTGTCCTTCACCGGCATCACGGTGGCGGTGTTGGTCTCGCCGACCTTCGGGTCGCCGTTCTGCACCGACCAGTTCACCTTGCCGCTCTTGGCGTCGAGCGAGACGATGGTGGTGTCGGCCTGGTGCAGGAAGATCGCGCCATCGGCGTAGGCCAGGCCACGGTTGACCGTGTCGCAGCACATCACCGGGATGACGTTGGGATCCTGCTTCGGCTCGTACTTCCAGAGGATCTTGCCCTCGTTGTTCAGGTCGAGCGCGTAGACGATGTTCGGGAACGGGGTGTGGACGTACATCACGTCGCCGACGACCAGCGGCGAGCCCTCGTGGCCGCGCAGCACGCCGGTCGAGAAGGTCCAGGCCACCTGCAGCTTGTTGACGTTGCCGGTGTTGATCTGGTCGAGCTTGGAATAGCGCGTGTTGGCGTAGTCGACGGTCTGAAGAACCTGCTCGGCCGGATTGGCCGAACGCTTCAGGACGTCTTCGTTGGCCAGTGCCGGGACGGCACCGAGGATGCCCGCGCTCACCGCAAGGAGATGGACCGCTCTCATGGATTCCTCCGACAGGTGCATTCCGCCGCGCGCCCCGAGACGGGACGCATCGAACCGTTCCTGTTGTTTGCGTTTGGGGATGTCGTTGGCCTCGGCAGCGTGTCACAACCGGCCGCCAGCGGGGCTGACGTGAAGGCGCCCGGGCGGGCCTTGCCGTGTCTGCGAACCGAACACCGCCTTCCCCTGGCGGCACCGTTGAAACCGAAGCTTGAAGGAACTCTAAGAGAAATTGGGACGCCGTCAACACACCTGCCTGCGGCAGGGCGCCCCTGACCGGCGTCGAAATCGATAACTAAGGTATACATCGCCTTGTATGCTGCAAAGCAGCATCGAGATTGTGCTGCGCAACATCAACCGATCGTGCGCGAATTCATTGGTCGACGAACGGGTTTGCCTCCGGCCGCGGGCGTAACCGTAAGTCGCCGGTCATTCCCACTCCAATTCCTGGTAGGAGGTGGTGGCGTTCCGGGCGTTGAAATCGTCGAACAAGGCCCACTCCCCCGCCTCGTCCCGAGCCGCCCGGCCGGCCTCGCCGATCGGCGTTCCGTCCCGCACCATCGCCCGCACCTGGCTCTCGAGATCCGCGAGGTAGCGGTCGATCGGTCCGGCGGCAGCCGGCCACGGAACGGCGGCGGGGCCGTGGCCCGGCACCACCCGGGCGGCGGGGCGGGCCTTGAGGGCGCGCAGGGTGGCGATCCAGCCGGTGAGCCGTCCGTCGAGGGCCGGCACGTGGCCGACGAACAGGAGGTCGCCGAGGAACCAGGTGTCGGTGCCCTCGTCGCGCACCGTGAGGTCGCTGTTGGTGTGGGCGGTCGGACAGGCTTCGAGGCGCAGCACCCGCCCGCCGAGGTCGAGGTCGAGGGAGGTCGAGACCAGGAGGGTCGGCGGCACGATCCGGGTGCCGGCAAAGCCGGCGCCGACGAGGCCGGCATTGGCCCGCAGGTAGTCGCTTGCCCGCGCGCTCAGGGCCTCCGGCAAGGCATGATGGCCGACGAAAGTCGCGCCCTCCTCCGCGAAGGCGGCGTTGCCCAGCACGTGGTCGGGATGGACGTGAGTGTTGATCACGTAGCGCACCGGCAGGGCGGTCCGCTGCCGGAGCGCCGCGCGCAGGCGCTGCCCCGCCCGCAGGCTGCCGCCGGTGTCGATCACCGCCACCGCCTCGCGCCCGATGACGAAGCCGACATTGGCGATGGCGCCGTCATTGTCCCGTCCGGCCAGCGCGTAGGGCGCGGCGTAGACGAAGGCTCCGGGGGCGACCTCCTGCATCGGCAGCGGCGTCACTGCCGGCTCCGGCTCGGCCCGGACGGGCGCCCCCGGGACCACGAGCGCCTGGACAACGAGCAGGAAGACGAGAGCGGCCTTCACGCCTCGCCGGTCTCCGCATCCCCGGCCTGCGGCGGCGCCAGGGGCGTGAACAGGGTACGGTCGGGCTTGATGTCGAGGAGCGGGGTGCCGTCGAGGCAGTCGAGGCCGCGCACGTGGACGATTCCATCCTCGATCCCGATCAGCCGGACGATGCTGGTGCCGATCGGGTTCGGCCGCACCGGCGAGCGCAGCGAGAAGGTGCCGCGGGTGGTGCCGTCATCGGCCGGGCTCTGGCGCACTAGGTCGCGGCGCGAGCGGTCGAGCCAGTACAGCACCTCCAGGCGCTCGTAGAGCGCGACGCCGTCGAGGGCCTCGCGCCAGGGCGGAAACACCTCGATCCGGCAGGCCGGCCCGTCGGCCCGGCCCTGGCGCGGGCAGCCGAGCCGGTCGGTCCAGGGGGTGCGGATGCGGCCGACGAAGACGAGGCCGGCATCGTCCGCGGCGGGCGGCGCGACCGCGACCGCGACCTCGCCGGCCCGGATCTGGTTGAGGCGCACCATCGGGCGTCGTTTCCCCCGGAATCCTGCCTTCGGAATCCCGCCACCGGGAATCTCGCCCCGTCGTGCAGGTCGGGCGCTGCCGGAGGTGTTCAGACCGCGCCGGCCCGACCCGCGGGGGCACGTGGCCGTGAGACCCTAGATCAGCGCCGGCAAACCTGGCAATCGCCGGGTGAGCCGCGCGGTCGGTCCCGCGCGCTCCTGCCTCAATAGGTCGCGAAGATCTCCCGCAGCCTCGCCGGGTCGCGGGTCACCGTGAGGGCGAGCGCCAGCAGGATGCGGGCCTTCTGCGGCGTCAGGTTGTCGGCGCTGAGGATGCCGAGCTCGGCGAGCCGCTTCGTGTCCGGCACCACGCCGCTGCCGGCGCGGGTCGACTGCACCACGGCGATGCCGGCGGCGGTCGCCGCGCCGAGCGCCTCGGCCTCTGCCGGCGGCGTCATGCCGGGGGCGAGACCCGCCGAGACGATGCCCCGCGCGCCCGCCGCCGCGAAGGCCCGCACCGCCGTGCCGTCGGCATCGGCATAGGCGTAGGAGATGTCGACCCGCGGCAGGACGTTGAGGCCGCGGATGTCGAACGGGGTGCCGGGGGCGTGGCGCCGCTCGGACCGGCGGTAGTAGCGGACATGCGGCCCGTCGACTTGGCCGAGCACGCCGAAATCCGGCGTCCGGAAGGTCTGGAGCCGGGCGACCGAGGTCTTGGTCACCTCGCGGGCCGCCTGGATCTCGTCGTTGAGGACCACGAGCACGCCGCGTCCGCGGGATTCCGGCGCGGCCGCCGTGCGCAGGGCGGCGACGAGGTTGAGCGGGGCATCGCTCGACAGGGCGCTGATCGGCCGCTGCGAGCCCACCAGCACCACCGGCACCGCGACGGTGAGGGTGAGACTCAGCGCGTAGGCGGTCTCCTCAAGGGTGGCGGTGCCGTGGCCGACGACGATGCCGGCGAGGTCCGGATGCTCCGCAACCAGCCGCTCGCAGAGCAGCACCAGGGTCTTCCAGTCGGAGAAGCCGATTCCGGGGCTCGTCACCGCCCGGTAGCGCACCGGCACCACCTCGGCGACGGTCGCGGCCTCCGGCACCCGGGCCAGGATCTCCTCCGCCTCCAGGCGCTCGCCGGTGGCGGTGTAGTCGAGGATGTCGAGGGAATCGCGGCCCACCGACGAGAGGGTGCCGCCGGTGCCGATGAACGCGACCTTGGGACGAGTCGTCATGCTGCTTTGGTTACCTCATGCTCGCGCCTGCGCTTGCAGGGATCGGGCCAGCGTCGCCGCAGCCTGGCGCTTTGGACAGGTGCGAGAGCGCGGAGCGGAGCAGGGATGCCATCGGATCCCGGCGAAGGTCGGGCCATCGGGGGCGGTCTTGAACGAGTGGTGCCGGCGGAGGGGATCGAACCCCCGACCTTCGGTTTACAAAACCACTGGATCACAAACCCGGTTTTAATCCATTCCGCAGCCGTATCAATGCTTTATGCGCCGGTCAAGCCTGGAAACCGATGCACTTGTGCCATGTTTTGTGCGGGCATGTCCTTGGCCCGGGCCTGCTCCTCGGGGGTCAGGAACGAGAGGTAGAGCTCGGTTACCTTGATGCTCGTGTGACCCATCTCCTGCTGCAGGGTGTAGATCCCGCCCCTGCCCGATCGCAGGTAGTCGACCGCGAACCGGTGGCGCAGGTCGTGGAACCGGAAGCGCCTGAACGTCGGCTCCAGCTTCTTGCCGCTCTTGGCAGCCTTCGCGATCTCCTCCGCCTCGGCCGCGGCGATGCTGCGGGTGTAAAGAGAGAAGCGCGTGGCCGGGTTGATGAACGGGCCTGGCTCGGGTTCCTCGCGCGCGCGGTCCCCAATGCGCCCCTTCGCCCCCGGGTGCCAGAAGACAGCCCTGGTTGCGAGGTTGACCGGGATCGACGCGAACAGCGCCACCGCCTCGTCGGTCAGACTCACCTCGCGGCGCTTGTTGCCCTTGCCTCGGACCGAGATGGCCCGGCGGTTCATGTCGACGTGCCGGCGCTCCAGCGTCACGAGCTCGTCCTGCCGGCAGCCGGTCAGCAGTGCGGCCCGGATCAGGAGCTTGAAGTTGCCCGGAGCCCGGGCAATCACGCGCTCGATGTCGCGATCCTCGGGCAAGACGATCGGATCGCGCCGCTCCTTCATCCGACGGCTGCGCATGGCCTCCAGCGCCGGGTTGCCCTTCCGCCACTTCTCGTCGACCGCGTAACCGAGCACGCTGGACAGCGCGGTCAGGTCGCGTCGGATCGTGGCTGTGGTCACACCGACTGCACGCCGAGCGCGGACGATCTCCGCAATCGTCTCGTCGGACACCTCATCAACGTGGAGACCTGCCAAAAAGTCGGCGACGATGTCGATGGAGTTGGTGTAACGTTCGAACGTGCGCTGTCCAATCTGGCTCACCATGTACTGCCCCCAGGCAGTCACGGCGTCGGCCCATAGCTTACGATCCTCTCCGTAGCTATGGGCCGCCACTATCTTTGCTTGTTCTGCTGCCGAGCGATTTCGCGCAACATTTGGGTTGTCTGTCTTAAGGCTGAAACGGTATTCCTTGCCTCCGACCGTGAAACGGGCCCAGAGCGTCGAGCCTCGCCAATAACAGCCGTCTGGGGCCTTCTTTCTATCCGCTGGCATGGTTTCACCTCCTGCTCGACCAGCCAGGACCGAAGCGCCTGGATGTCGAACGTCCACACCCGACCAACTTTGACGGCGCTCGGCAACTGGCCTGACATGGCGAGTCGCTGGATGGTCCTCGCGGACACGCCGAGGATTTTGCAGGCGCCGGGGATTTGTGTTCGCTCCACGTCACCCCTCCTCGGCGGTTGAGACTAGGCTGCGAGCTGCCCGCCACTCGACCAGCGGCATCCCGAGCGGGATGCGGCTGCGGCCGCGCGCCAGCGGATGAATCGGCGCGCCGTCGCCGGTGAGCGCGAAGGCGTGCAGCGGGCGGGCACCGTCGAGCGACAGCGCCGCGGTCACCCGGTCGGCGTGCAGCCCGGGCGCCAGCAGGTTGCCCCAGGCGGCGATCCGCACCGGCGCGGCCTTGGCGAGCGGGAGCAGGCGAACGAGGTTCGCCTGCCGCATGACCTTCATCGTCGCCACGTCCTGCCCGGCCAGCCACACCTCGAGGTCGCGAGGGTCGGTGGCGATCCGGTCGTCGGCGTTGACCACCGTGAACCCGCCGATGCCGGGCCGGCCCTGGAGCAGCGCCCGCAGCCGGCAGATCGTCGGGTCGTTCCGGTCCGCGCCGGCCGTGCTCGGGTTGCGCATGCAGACGAGCGCCCGCGGCTCGTCGGACCACCAGCGGTCCAGGCGGAAGCGGTGCTGGCCGCAGGGGGAGAACTCGGCCGAGCCCATCATCGCCTCGCCTCCGCAGCCGCAAGCCCCTTGGTTCGAGCGCGGTTGAGATCGGCCATCATCACGTGCGAGCCGCCCCGATCGGAATGGCGGTCCCGGGCGAGGGCTCGACGTGTCCAGGCCATCGCTTCCATTTCGGCCCCGAAGGCGCCGCCTGGTGCCAGCTGGACATTCTCGTGGGATGCATCTCCAATACCTGTGGAAAAACGAATCGTGGAGCGCAACATCATGATTTCTAAGGCGATCTTCCTACTGGCGATCCTCGTGTGCTGTGGATTGGCGGTGGGTGGCTGCGTGGTCTGGGCACTCGCTTGGAGCGGTGCCGGGTACAGCTCTATTGCCCCCTCTGAGCCGCTGTGGATGGCGGGGAAAGCCGCCACCATGGCGACGATGCTGATCGTGCTTGCCCTCCTGCTGCACGAGCCGGGCAAGTCATTTTGACCGATCCCAAGCCAGGTGCGGTTGCTGGCGGGCGTGTAGCGCTGGCAGGATCTGGAGCGCCAGAACCGGCAGGTGGCGCAGGACTCGGTCATGGCGCTACTCCGCGGCGAAGAGGGGGAGGTCGGGGGCGGCGGGGATCACGAGCGGCTTTCCCGACAGGTCGTAGGCGCTCAACAGGTGCGGGACGCGCCGCACCTCGTCCTCGGCCTCTGCTCGAGTGTAGAGGCCGGCCCGCCCCGTGTCGGAGGTGTAGCCGGAATAGTTCGAGCCATAGAAAGCGTCGTTCTTGCTCGACCTGATCCGGAAAAGCGGTTGGTCGCCAAACAGGATCTTCCGGATCGTTTCTGCGCGGCGAAATTTGTGCACGCGAATGGCGAAAGACATCTCGCCTTCAAGGCGCTTGCGTCGCTCGCGATCATTCCGCTTCACGCGAAGACAGCTCGGCGCCGAAACGTAGATCTCGAACGATGAATTATTTCGAAGCATGTGGCGCCCGACCGCGATCCACCACATGTTGTTAATGTTGTAGTACGCCACACCGTGGCCGATCCGGCCCTTATCATCGACAAACCACACGGCAGCGCCATGGGTAATTGTCCCGCCGTCGGCCGAGCGGCAGTTGTAGGGGGACGTACAGACCGGCCGGCCTAACGCCTTGTCGGTGTGCCAGCTCTCCGCATAGTGCTGTGCGATCCGCTCAAGGGCGGTCGGGGCTGTAAGGCCGGGCCCGCGGGTCCTGTCCTCGACCTTGACGGTCGCAAGGCCGGACAGCCAGCGCGCGAGCCGTTGGAACGTGAGGTCGACCCGGAGCCGGTCGAGGTAGTCGAGGCGGTTAATCTTGTCGAAGTCGTAGCGGTGGCCGTTCTGGTTCTCCTTCGTCCAGGTCTCCGCCCAGATCTCGACCTCGACCACGCGACCGCAGGTACGGACGCTGGCGAACAGATTGCCCTTCCGGGCGCGGCGGTAGTTGGGGCTCAGGCTGCGGTGTCGTTTGCGCACCTCGTCGTCGAGTGAGACGGCCCAGCCGCTGCGGCCGAGGTGCTTCAGGAGTCCGAGGAAAACCTCCTTCCGGAAGGTCGGGTCGTTGGCGTTCTCCTGCCATATGCCGGCCTGGGTGTCGTGGAGGCGTAGGGTGAGGTCGCGCGGCATCACGGCTGCTCCGGCACTTCGTCGGCGAGGATGAAGTTGAAGGCGGCGCCAAGTTCGAGAAGACTTGCGCCAGCCGAAAGGCTGCGCTCAAACAGCCATGGTCGACGATGGGGAATCGCTTGTCTGTAAAGTCGTGGCCTACCGCTCTCGCGGCGGTGGTCGGTTCGCTTGCTGTGCTCTTTATCTTCGGCGCGATGCCATGGATGGGTGGCGTCTGTGACTCGTCGAAGATCGAAGCAGGGAAACCGCTCGTTGATGGCGTTGGCGGCTGTATTGAGTTCTGGTTGAACAGATATCAGGCTTTGGCATCTGCGCTGCTGGCTTTCGGCGTTGCGGCGGTGGCGGCTTACCTTGTTTGGGGGCAGCTCAAAGCGAATCAAATTCAGGCCCGAGCAGCTGCCGTAGGCGCCACCATTGACCGTTATGAATTTTGGGGAAAATATTACGATGAAGTGCTTCCGGTATATGATGCGCTTATGAAGTTGGGGCAATACACGCGAGCCATGCAAAGATATCACGATACTGATGATGAAGAATATGAGATTCATCCTGATATATTGAAAAACCCATTCGCAATATATGCATATCGCGCCCGTTTGAACGCTGAGATTGACGTGCTTCGTAACATAGCGCCGCGACTTAGGTTTCTGAAGGGGGATCGACAAAGATTCATACACCTGATAGTCAAATATGAGGATTTGATAGATAATTATGCGCGCGAATTTCAGTATGCAGATGTGAGAAGCGCAAAGATAGAGGTGGCAATAGATGCTTTTATTATCGACTGCCAAGATGTTTTCCTTGACTTGAATGAATGCTTGAAAATTGTGGTGCAAGAACGAGACAGGGCTCAAGCTGGTATAGAAGGATCTAGATATCCTCTTGATCTGTAGAGACAAAAAATGTTTCTTGTTTGCATCTGTCTTGTATAAATAAAGACGCTGCATCGACGTTTCCTCTCCCGATACGCCCGAGCCTCAGCGACGGTCCGGGCCACGATTTCCTCAGCGGTGAAGGGGATGCGGCCGTGGCCCTGGCAGCGGTTGCTCATCGACGGGGCTCCGGCGTGTAGAGTGCTCGGCGGGGTAGAGGCTGCTTCGACAGCGGGGCGGTGGCTCGGCGCGCTGGCCGGCCCGGCGGCAGCGGCTTGCCCGGCGGCACGGGCCGCTTCGGCTGATGCACACCGATGTGCCGATCCTCGCGGCGGTTCGCCTCGGCCAGATTGCCGGCATCGACCTTCGACTTTTCCCGGTGGCAGGACTTGTGCGCCGGCTTCATGTTGTCGTCGGTATCGGCGTGCCGGCCGAGTAGATTGCGTGGGATAACGTGCTCGATGTCCCAAGCTTGATGCACGCCGTCGATCGGCTGACTGCAGATGTGGCAGGTGCGGTTGTGCAGCCGGAATAGGCGCTTGCGATCTTTATCCGATAGTCGAGGGCGAGAATCGGTCATGCTGCCCTCCCCGCCTCGCGGGACAGCGTGCCGGGCGCGGTGCCGATCAGTTCGTCGATGACGGCGAACACCGCATCCTTGGATCGCTGGAAATCCTCATTGCCCATGGCGCGCTTGGATTGGCTCTTGGCCGTCCAGCGCACGACGACGGAATCCTTCACGCGGACCACTGCGGTGTCGTCAACTGGGCGGAGGAAGGCAGCGACCCGGATCGCTTCCGCCTTCGAGGACGCCACGAACGTCTGCTCATCGCGAAAGCCGGCCTTGATGAGCGCCCACTTCCGGAGGTGTTCCGGCGAGGGGAAGCGATCCGCCAGATGCTCCGGCAGGCTCGACCACCCGTCACGAACGCACGCGAAGTAGTGCGCGTGCGACTTGCTGCTGCGCTCTTCCTGCTCGGTGAGGATGTAGCGCTCGCCGATCACGAACTGCCGATCGCAGAGGCCGGTGAACCGGCCCGCCGGCTGCATCGCATCGCCCGTCCACGTGAACTCGACCGGCAGCAGAGCGCTCATGACTGCGCCACCTTCCGCTTCGGGCGCGGGTACCCGAGTGTCCAAAGGCGCTCTCGTCCGTACTGAGCTACTTCACTCCTGAGATCATCCGGCAGCGAGTTCAAGGCATCCTGAAAATCTGTATCCAGCACGAATAGATCAGTGACTGCTACAATCGTGCTCTCCGCATCAATATTGCGCCGCAAATCTTCCGCAAGCTTGCGGTGCTGAACGCGGACATCTGTAATCCTGATGACCTCTGCGGACATTGTCAGCCCTCCAGATGTTTCCAGATTTTGCCAGTCTTGATCGCCGAAACGAGCGGCTGGCCAATACCGTGGTCAGCCGCCACATCGACTTGACGGCGGCGGTCGCCGCGGATTGCGAGCACCTGTCCAGCAGTGAGGCGAGCGCGGTGGTGCTCCTCCCCTGACTTAGCGAGCCCATCTTTGTACGCATCGGCGGTGTTGATCTGTGCGTCCCCAAGCTCTAGGTGAGAAGGGTTGCAGCACTTCTTATTATTGCACCTGTGCATGACAAATTGTTGGCGTGTGGGATTATAGTTATTCGACCATATCCAGGCATATCTATGTGCGTCGATGTGCTTGCTTTTTTCTGAGTATCGCCCATAGTCACCGCGCGTATGGCCGCGCCATGGCCAGCAATCATCCGGGCCGGCAATTGCAACCTTCAGCCAGAAGGATGCCGGCGTGTTGCTTGGACGACCGCGGAAAGCGCCATCGCTGATCTTCCTGCGCCGCATCTCCCGACGGGCGGACCAAAGCTCGCGATGCTCGGCGAGTACGGCCTCGATGCGGGCGATGAGAATTCCGGGCGCACTCATCAAACAGCCCTGCGCTCTTCATGGACGGCGACACCCGGGATGCCGCGGGTGCCGGCGGCGACCTGTCGGCCGGCGATGACGGCCAGGGCCGCCACGATCTCGTCTCGGCAGTTGACCCAGGCCCAGCGCGCGAACTCGGTCGCGTCGGTGACCTCGGCCCGGTAGGTCGTGCGAAGGGTGACGGCACGCGCCCCACCGCGGGCGCTGGCACGATCCTGCTCCGCCCGGCCGGCGACCGCCTCAGCGCGGCGCGCCTCCCGCGCCAGATCCTCAGCGTGCTCGCGCTCCTCGATGTCGGACGGCTTGCTCAGCTGCAGCGCCAGCGCTGCCTCCCGTGCCCGCTCGTCAGCCTCGCGCCGCGCGGCCTCGGCGGCGGCCCGCTTCTCGGCCTCCTGCCGCTCGAGCCAGGGCGTCAGGGCTGCCTTACAGACCTCGACGGCGAGCACCGCCCGGCCCTTCCCCGACTTGTTGTCCTGGATCAGCGCGCCGTAGCGCGCCTGGATCTCGGCCTTGGCGTCATCGAGCGGCTTCGCCTCGGCGGCGCGGCGCTCGTCCGCCCGCTTGATCGCCTTGCGGAGCAGGTCGAGCAGCTTCGACACGCCGTCGGCGTCGGCCTGCGTCTTGATCCCGCCAGCATCGAGCCAGTGTCGCGCCTCAGAGCAGAGGGCATCGATCTCGTCGCGCGAGACCTCGAACGGCGTCAGGGCGGGGCCGCCGTTGTGGCCCATTGCAGCCAGAGCGGGCGCGGCACTCACTGGCACCTCCGCTTCGCCGCAGCGTTCCATCGTTCGATGTCAGCCCGCTCGCCGCCGGCGCATGCCTCGTTGACCGCCCGGCTGACCGTGGTCCGGATTGCCTCGCAGGCCGCGTCGACCGAAGCTGCCGAGATCGGACCGCGGGCGGCGCGAGCCTCCTCCAGCCGCGCAGCGCGTTCGGCGGCCCGGCGTCTCAGCCGGCCGGCGAACCACTCCACCGGCGGCGTCGAGGTCGAGGCGCCGGCAGCCCGGGCCGCCTCGAAGCGCCCGAAGGCGCGGATGCTGTCGGGATGCGCCATCACATCCCCCGGGCGATCAGAAAGGCGGCGACGCCGACGAGGATGCACGCCGCGGTCAGCAGCCCGAGGATGATGATGCCGGCGATCACGCTGGCGGTGGCCGCGTCAGCCGCGCGGTCCAGGCCGCCGTTGGCCGGCGGCGGGGGCGCCTCGCGCGTCAGGAAGGATGGCAGGGGATCGTCGAAGTGAATGTCAGGGCGCATCAGAGGACGCTCCCGACGAAGTGGACGGCAGCGCCGAGGCCGATGCTGGCGGCGACGATCGCGACGGCGCCGACGGCACTCGCGATGGCCTCGTCCAGCCCGCGGATCACCTCGTTGCGGATAGCCCGCGCCCGGGCGTCAGCGTCGATGTGGGGGATGCGGTCGAGTCGGTCGCGCTGGGCGCGGCGGTCGGCGATCTCGAGGTGCGGGAGCGGGCCGGCCAGGGCGGCGTTCAGCGCGCGGTAGCGGGCCTGCTCGGCGTCGAGGTAGTTGAGGGTGCGGTGCATCGGCGGTGCTCCATCGGGAACACCGTCAATGTGCCCATATGGGGCACGTTGGTCAAGCCCATAATGGGCACGTTTGTGCCCATCTCAAAATTGGGCTCACGTGCTAAAACGCGAAAGCCCTGCGCGGTGGCGCCACCAGACCCCATTCGTTGGCAGTGGCTACTTAGGCGCCTGCGGTGCGGGCGATGCGGGGATTCCTGTCGGTTGCTGGGGAACAGGTTGAGCGCCCGGCGGTACGACAATAACGATCGGCTGCTGAGGAGCGGTCGGCTCACTCGGGCGAACCGCCACGGCTGTTTGAATGGCTGTGAGGGCCGCTCCAATCGTCGCCGTTGTGTCCTGGCGAGCGCTGTAGACAAGACCTAAGCCGGCGAGAGCAATGGCGAGGGCTGTACCGACGAACCAAAACTTCGCGTTAGATAGCTCCTTCGCAATGTCCTGCATCTGCGTTTCGAGGCGATCGAACCGCTTGTCGTGCTCCTCAAGTTTGGCCCAGATCTGATTCATGCCACCCGATGTGCCCCCGGGGCCCATCGGCGGCAAGTGCTCTTGATCGTGTTTTTTAAAATCCGGAAAATCCGGCGTGATCAAGTCACCCATTCCTCAGCATCCCGGCCATTCTATCAGCAAATCTTCGATGTAAATTTCTAATTGCCTCGTCATGTAGCTTGAGATATTTTCTTATTTCTCGCAGGTGTTCATTCGCTTTGTCCGCTTCTCCATTGCCTGCATATACAGTTGTTGAAGTTATATTATAAAATAGAAGTTGCTGTACTTGTAGCATCAAAAGCATGTCGGCTATGTCATTACCGGAAATTTTCATTTCCTCGATGCCGCGCATTTTTTCGATCATTTTTGTAACGTAGCTATCTTTTGAAAACATATTTATTTGGTCATCTTCGCTCATAGTCGTATCTTTCATCTAGTATTTTATTCAGTAGTTAATCTGCCCAGGTATCTTCCCGTAATCGCAATTTCATCAAGCGTCCTATCTTCGGGCGAGTGCTTTGGGTTGTCGGAGATCAGGCGAACCCTGACAGGGTCCTGCCCACGCGCCGAAGAGATCTCCAGACGTTTCAGGATCACACCGCCCAGCGCATCAGCGAGCGCGTAGATACCGGGCGGCGAAGGCACCCGGTGACCCACATCCACAAATACGATGTCGCCGTCGTGGATCTTTGGCTCCATAGAGTCGCCCATGGCCTCGAAGCATCGGATGCGATGCGGCTGAACTCGAAATCGGCCGACCAGAAATGTGCTCGGCAGGCGCACCCAATCCTTGACGCCCTCGGCCGCGTAGGTGTTGCCGTCGGCATTCATCAAGTCGGTGATGTGAGTAACCCCGCCGGGGCCCATACCTACTGCGACTTCCGCCATCAGGATCGCGTCCCTGGGCAGGTCGCCAACGTCGCGCCCCATCGTGCCCTCGACCATGCGGGGCTCGTGGTCCTCTGGATCGAACTCGTCAGGATCGAAGCTGTCGACGAGCGAGGTTGAGCGCCGCGGCTTGTCGGTGACGATGTCGCCCGCATCCACTCCGAAGACCTCGGCCGCGCGGTCGATCCACACGTTCGAAAGCCTTCGCGCTCCGGACTCCAGCTTCGCGAGCTGGTTCCGCGTCGTTCCCATCTTCTCGGCCGCGGCTTCCTGCGAGAGCCCGCGCGCCTCACGTAGTGCTTTGAGGTTGTTCGCCACGGAAGCCAACATGCTAGAGTGTGCCCGTTTTGGGCAGAGCACAAGGTGGGCACTAAAAGGCTAGACATTGTGCCCATGATGGGCATATTGTGTGCCCATGAAGCTCGCCGCCTACATGGAAGCCCAGGGCCTGGACGACGCCGCGATGGCGGCGCGCATCGGTCCTGACGTGTCGCCCTGGGCCGTCCGGAAGTGGCGGTACGGGCAGCGTATCCCGCGTCTAGGGATGCTGAAGCGCATCTCGGATGTCACGGCCGGCGCGGTCACCGCGCAGGACCACTTTGATGCCGCCAGCTCTGGTCGGGCTGGCGGTGAGACGGGCGACGCTGCTGCGGGAGCCGCGGCATGACCCGCTCCAGTCCCGTCGCCGCCCGCGGCACCTACATCGGCCTCCCCCGAGGCCGTCACGAAATGGACCGCGACGCGGATCGGGCCGGTGTGAACGCGCCTGTGAAGGTGGCAGCGGAAAACGCCCTGGAGGCGCCGGGCAACCGGGCAGGACGCGTGAGCCATGCCGGGCCGGGTGAAAGCCCCGGGGCCATTCTGCTCGATCGGCGCATCGTCTTCGTCCTCTGCTGCGCGCTCGTCTGGACCGCTTGTGTTGCCAACGGCTGCTCAAAGCGCGCCTCGCAGCTGAACCCGCTCAACGGGCCGCTGCACATCCTGCCGGCCGGCCAGTGACGTTGGCTGCCGCTCCTCTTCCGCGCCTCGGCACATAAGCCCTGCCGAGCTCGGACCGCGCCTGGCCGTTCGACTCCCCCGCGCCCGGCCAGGCGCACCCCTTCCACCGCTGGAGACGCCGATGAGGGAGCAGAGCCGCAAGATCCGCTATCGCCTCCGGGACGACGGCCGCTGTCAGGTCTGCCTGTCCGACGGGTGGGTGACGCTGTTTCGGGTGTCCCGATGACGGGGCAGTCGTTCAATTTCACGCAGAGCGCTTATGCGCTCGAAGTCGTGCGGCCCTCCGTCGAGGAGCGGGACTGCGCGTCTCAACAGCTTGCGTCGATGATGGGCCCGGGAGCCACCGGCGTCGTCCATGATGCTCGGCGCTACCACACCGCGGTGCTCAATCTCGTCGTCCTCCAGGAAGCGTGCGAGCGCTTCGCGGTGCACGAAGATACGATCCTGCTGGTGCTCGCCGCGCTGGAACGCGGCGACACCGTGCAGATCATCCCAGCCGTCAAAGTGCCCTGCCAGGCGCTCGCGACGGTTCACGTTGTCAATCAACCGAATAGACCCCCACCGCGCGGCGAGCTCCTGAAACGAGCCCTTGCGCTGATCTCTCCGGGCCCCCGCAAGTCCTCCGATCCTGCTCATGGTGTCTCTCTCGCTCCCGGTGTGATCGCAGATGATCACAGGAGCGTTGGGAGATGTCCCAAAAGTCTTGGGAGGGTCGCATGACGACCTTTGCCATGGAGGCTTCCGCCGGCCTGCGGGAGCTTGCCGAGCCGGTTGCGGCCGGTGACCGCGTGAAGCGGCAGATCGAGCGCGCAGCCCGGGCTGCCGGTCTCTCCTACTGGCGCGCATTCGACATTTGGTACGGCAAGGCTCGTCGCGTCGATGCGCGGGAGCTGGAGGCGATTCGGGCCGCGAAGGCGCGGCGGTCGGAGGAACAGGCCCATGAGCTTTCTGCCATCGCGGCGGACTTTGATGCGCTGGCGGAACGCCTTGCCCGCATGGCTGCGCGGGGTGGTGGGCCGAGCAATCTTGAGGTGGGGGCACTCGCTGGCCGTGTTCGGCGTCTGGCTGATGGAGTCGGGCGATGACGAGGCTCCCCTGTGAGCGCGGTGGCCTCACGCTCAAGCAGCGCCAGCTGCTCACATTCATCGAAGGGTACGTCGCTGATAGCGACGGCGTATCGCCCAGCTTCGACGAGATGCGGCAAGGTGTCGGTCTGCGGAGCAAGAACGGCATCGGCCGGTTGCTCGACGCTCTCGTGGAGCGCGGCCACCTGCACCGGCTTTCGCGGCGGTCACGAGCAATCGTGTTGGCTCCGACGCCGGCAGCGCTCGAGCTGTCCGCCCCGATGCAGGCGCGCATCCGCAATCTCGCCGCCCGCGCCGGCACCACCCCTCACGCCTTCCTGAGCGCCGTGCTCGATGCCCATGGAGATCGCCCGTGACCAAGGCAAAGAAGCCGAAGGTGCCGCCCAAGCGCGTCCTGCGCGTCGCGGAGATCTGCAAGGGCGGGCAGCGCCTGCATTGCCAGTTCAGGCCACGAGCGATCGGAGAGACCGACGATGTTCGCCTCTGGTGGTTCGAGCCGTCAGGCGAGAACTGCGGCCCGGCCAGCGCTCGCGAGGCGATTGCGCTCGGCCTGATCGTGCCGGCCGATGATGGCCTGTTCGGCACCGGTGACGCTCAGACCTACATCGCTGCGCAGAGCTGACGTTGATGCCGGCCGCCTACGACATCAAGCGCCCGTCATCACCGGTGCCGCTCGCTCGTATCGCCACCGTGGCCGCCGAGGTCAACAAGCGCTGGTGGAGCATGTTCACCAGATACACTGGTGACGACCAGTACAAGTGGTTCGATATCGATCTCGCTACTCGTGAAGGTGCTGACCTGCTCGAGCGCATCGCCGTGCTCGCGGCTCTCAAGGGAGACGCCTACGTCCTCGACCTCATAGAGCGGGCGATCGAGCGGCATACACCGGCGGAGGACGCCGCGTGAGCCTTAGCCCGGAAGCCATTGACGCCATGATCGCTGCAGGCCTGTCGGCCGAGCAGATGGGTGCCATCATCAAGGCCGAGCTGCTGGCTGCCCGGGCCCAGGAGGGTGCTGCGGACGAGGAGCGGAGAGAGAAGGCGCGCGCTGGCAACCGCGAACGTCAGGCTCGGTGGCGTGACCGGCGTAACGGAAATAACGCGAATAACGGCGTTACGGGGCGTGACAAGCGTGACCCCTCCCCCAAAGATAATAATCAAACCCCCACCCAACCCATTCCCCCAGTCGGTCCTATCGGACCGACAGCCCCCAAGGGGGCCGACGACGCCGAGCTGCCCGGATCGGTCGATCCGGTCGAGGCAGGCGCCGCCCCGGCAGCCCACCCTGGTGCCGAGACGCCGAAGGCGAAATCCGAGCCCCGAGCTCGCCGCCTCACAGCCGATTTTGCCGACAGCCCGGAGGCTCGCGCCGTCTGCGCCGAGATGGGCCTGACCGGCGAGGAAGCCGACGCCGCGCTGGCCGAGTTCTGCGACTACTGGCTGTCCGAGGGCGGTCAGAAAGCCCGAAAAATCGATTGGCCGCGGACACTTCGCAATCGGCTGCGGGAGACATCCCGTCGCCGCCCGCCGCCCGGTCGACCGCTGCCACGAGGCCAGCCTGACCGCCCCCTCAGCCCCGCCGCCCGCCGTGCCCTGTTCCTCCGCGATCTCTCCCGAGGTTCCGATGCTCCCGACGACGAGACAGATCCGTCCCTCGACGATGACGTCCCCATCATCGACCACGAGGGCGATGGCCGATCTGACCGGGCTCTTCCACGGTCGGCTGCAGGAGATCCCCGGCAACTTCCGGCGCAAGGCCATCTCCGCCTCGCAGGCGCCGGCCGTCGCTGAGCGAGCAGTGCTTGAGGCCCGCCGCGAAGAGCTTCAGGCGGTGCTCCGCCAGGGCGGCAAGGCACATCAGCCGGCGGCGGCGCAGCTGGTGTTCGTGTTCCCGGCCTACGGCGCCGACGAGATCTCGGATGCGGCCACGATCGAGCGATTGGTCGGCACCCTGACGCCCTATCCCGTCTGGGCCGTGGTCGAGGCCGTTCACCGGTTCCGGCACAACCGGGCCGTGACCCCGTGGGACCGCGGTCGCTGCCCGACCGAGCCACAGATCGTCGCTGAGGTGCGCACCATCATGGCGCCGGTCGAGACCGAGCTGCACCGCGTCAGCAGCATCCTGGACGCCGAGATCCTGCCGGAGCCCACGGAGGCAGATCGCGCCAAGGTCGCGCAACTCGCGGCCGATCTCGCCCGCAGCATGCGCTTCCCGCGCGCCGCTGTGTCCGAGCAGGAGCTGGCCCGGATCACCGAAAGCGGCATGGGCGGTCTGAAGCTGGACCGCCGCATCCTGTCGAAGGCAGGCGTGCCGAGCGAGGCCGCCTGACACCCGGGCCGGCGCTCCGGCGCCGGTCTCACCCTGCAGCGTGGAGTATCCGATGTCTCGTCGTTCGACCGCCCTCGCCCAAGCAGCCGGTGAGGCAACCGATGCCCCGGTGCTGCCGGCGGCGCCGGCCCTGCATCTTGGCGACCGCTGCCGCTGGCCGCGGGACAGCCGCCGCGAGACCGCCATGTGCCAGGCCGCCGGAGAGCCCAACCCGGTGCGCTGGCACGCCGCCGTGACCAATCCCGGGTGCGAGGTCATGGTGCGCGACGCCATGGCCCGCAGAGGCGTGGACACGGTGCTGCCGATGCTCCGGTTCTGGCGGGTGCAGAACCGGAAGCGGATCGTCGCCGAACGACCGCTGATGGCCCGCGTCGTGCTCTTTGGCCTCGACCCCTCAACGCAGAACGTCGCCGGCATCTACGGCCTAGAGCGCATCGTCAGGGGCGCGTCGGACCGCTGGGCGGTGCTGGACCAGGGCGAGGTGCAGGACCTGCGCCTGCGCATCCTGCGGGGCGAATTCGACGCCACGCTGCGCGTCAGCCACCCTTACATCGAGGTGCCCCCGCTGATCCGGCACTTGGTCGCCATCGGAGCGCTGCCGTATTCGGCCACCTGCACCCACAGCGCAGCGAAGCGCTTAGGCTTGAAATTCAAGGAGGTAGCGTGATATCTGACGGGTCTCAGCACGGCAGTGTCTCGGCACCTGTCGTGCGTTAGCTTTGGCGCTTAATGACCGCCAAGTCAGTAACTCCGTCCTGACGGCGGACTTGAGCGGGTGAGCGGCCGAGAGGGCCGCCCCTCGGTGGGGGCTTACGCCCCCGGTCCGAAGACCTTCATCTGCTCCCGGTTCACCTCGGGGTGGCTGTTCCACTCCTCGCAGAAGATCCGGGCTTCCAGTTCGGTGTAGAAGGCGCCCTCGACCTCCCAGTTCAGGTCCCGGTTCTTGACCAGCCACTCGGCGCCGGTGTTGTTGGTGGGGTTCTGCTTGGTGGCCTTGGTCTTGGTCATCTGTGTCTCTCCTCTGTCTGTGCTTATGTTGTACTTCGCATTACTTGCGGCGTCAACAGTAAAATCGCAGACTAGGTGAGATTTGTTGAAGTACAGGCGAGGTCGTCATGTTCGGCTGGTTCAGCAAACGGCGACGTGAGGAAGAGCAGAGGCGTCGGGAGCAAGAGGACAGGCTGCGCCGCGCAAGGCTGCTGGACGCGCCCAGGTCTCGCGCCTCCCGCTCTTCATGGGACGACAGCCCGATGAACCCCGCCTCGCCCTCGGGCATGATCCTCAGCCCGCTCAGCCCCCTGTCACCGCTCTACGGTGGGCACGCCGCCCCCGACACCTCGTCCTGTCACAGCCATCACGACAGCGGCTCGTCCTGGGGCGGATCGAGCGACAGCGGCTCGTGCTCCTCGTCGTCGGACGGTGGCGGGTCGAGCGGCGGCGGTGGGGACTGAGGGCCAGGCTATGCTGCGCTACCTGCTCGCCCGCTTCCGACTGTCTCAGCGTGCGATCTGCGAGGAGAGCGCTGGCCGTGGCCTCGGCGACGACTTCCACGACTATCCGGACACGGCAGACGGTCAGCCCTGGCACCTTGTCGATCTGACCTGCCGCCACTGCGGCAAGACCTTCAGGATCTGAGGCGGGCCATGGCCGACATCCGCAGCACCTACATCCACGAGCGCCAGGTGAAGTGCTTCATCGACCGGCACGAGCTTGAGCGGGTGGTCCGCGAGCACGCCCTTAGGCAGGCCGGATACGATCCGGCGGCGAAGAACCTGACCGTGAAGGTGAAGTTCGAAGACGACACCGAGGGCTCGCCTTCCTACAAGGTCGGGACGAAGGTGCGGGTCGAGATTGTCGAGGCGCTACTGGCCGATCCGCAGGGGTCCGAGGCCTGATCGGCACCTCGCCCCCGAAGTGTCAGGGCCCCTGGCACCTCCGGAGGTATACGGGTGGTCGGGGCCCCCAATTTTCCTAGCGCCAGGATCCCAAAACCCGTGAACGGTGTACGGTGAACGCCCCGAGTGAACGCCCCGCCGCGACGATGACCCAGGCCGAGTTCGCCCGGCACCGCGGCGTCTCGAAGGCGATCGTCACGAAGTGGAAGGCGCAGGGCCTGCTGGCGCTGGCCTCGGACGGCCGGGTCGAGGTCGAGGCCACCGAATGGAACCTCGACCAGCGCCCCGCCACCAACCGGGGCGGCACAACGCACCGTCCGATCCGCGCCATCCCGCGAGCCGAGCCCGATCCGCGCGAGCGCCCGGCGCCGCGGTCGAGCAAGGCGGACCATAGGGGCGCGATCCCGCAGCCGAGCCGGTCCGAGCAGGACGGCGATGAGGAGCCCCCGGAGTTCGACCCGGAGAACCCGAACCTCTCGCTCGCCGCGGCCGCGCAGCGGAAGGAAAACCACCTCGGCCTGCTCCGCCGGCAGGAGTACCTGACCAAGCAGGGCAAGCTGGTCGACCGCGCCGAGGCCGAGGCCGCCTTCTTCGACGAGGCCCGGGCGATGCGCGATGCCTGGCTCGCTTGGCCGGCCCGGGTCGGCATCGAGATGGCGGACGCGCTGAAGGTCGATGCCCGGACGCTGACCCAGGTCCTCGCCACCTATGTCCAACAGCACCTCGCCGAGCTCGGCGAGCCCAGCAGCCCCGATCTCGGCTCCCCCGAGGCCGGCTGACGTCACCAGCCTACGCCGATCCTGGCGGCGCGGCATGACCCCGCCGCCGAACCTCGACGTGGTGCAGTGGGCGGAGCGGTACCGGAAGCTGAGCAAGGAGAGCTCGAACGGCGGCAAGTTCTTCGTGTCGCGGGTCGAGGTCGCCCGCGGCCCGATGCTCTGGGCGACCGAGCCCGGGGTCAGCAAGATCACGCTGATGGCGTGCACGCAGCTGCTCAAGACGACGCTCATCGAGAACGTCATCGGTCGCTTCGCTCACGTCGATCCCTGCCCGATGCTCGGAGTGTTCCCGAAGGATGACGCGGCCGAGACCTTCTCGAAGGATCGGCTGGCGCCGATGATCCGGGACACCAAGGTGCTGACCGACCTGTTCGGCGAGGCCAAGTCCCGGGACGCCGGCGCGACCCTGTCGCACAAGCAGTTCCCGGGCGGGCACATCACCCTGGTGGGCGCGAACAGCCCGACCAACCTCGCGATGCGGCCGATCCGGCTCCTGGTCTGCGACGAGATCGACAAGTACCCCCTCTCCGCAGGTGGAGAGGGGCCCCCGATCGACCTCGCCGAGGAGCGGCAGGCCGAGTTCAAGGCGAACAGCCTGACCGTGGTGGCCTGCTCGCCGACGATCGCCGGTCGCTCGGCCATCGAAGCGAGCTACGAGGAGAGCGACCAGCGCAAGGCCTTCGTCCGCTGCCCGCACCCGGGCTGCGGCACCTGGCAGTCGCTGGAATGGGAGCGGGTCCGGTTCGAGAAGGACGAGGCCGGCAAGATCGATACCCACACGGCGCGGTACGAGTGCGAGGCCTGCGAGCGGCCGTGGACCGAGGCACAGCGCCTTGGCGCGCTGAAGCGCATCGAGTGGCGGCAGACCCGGTCATTCACCTGCTGCGGCGAGCCGCAGACGCCGGAACGGTGGGCGCCGCTGGCGCACGGGGTGCGGCGGGCGCTTTGCCGGCACTGCGGCACGCAGGCGGTGCCGAACGACCATGCCGGCGGCGTCGCCTCGAAGCTCTACGCGCCGAAGCAGACGATCCGAGAGACGGTGACGAAGTTCGCGAGGGCGCTGCGGCGCGGGCCGGAGACGTTGCGGACCTTCTTCAACACCCAGCTCGCCCGCACCTGGAAGGAGGGCGCCGACGCGCCGGACTGGCACGACGTCTACGCCCGGCGGGACACCTACCTGTCGGGCACGGTCTGCCGGGCCGCGCTGATCCTGTTCGCCGGGGTCGACGTCCAGAAGGACCGACTCGAGGTCGGGATCTGGGGCTTCGGCCGGAACCGGGAGCGGTGGCTGGTCGAGCATCGGGTGCTGCCTGGGCCGACGAACCGCCCGGAGGTCTGGGCCGACCTCGAGGCCATGTTTGGTGAGACCTGGCAGCACGAGGCCGGCGCCGAGATGGCGGTGCGGGACTGGGGGATCGATTCGAGCGGCTTCACCGCCGAGGTCTACGCCTTCGTCCGTTCGCAGGGCGGGCGCGGCAACGTGTACGCGGTTGACGGCCAGGACAGCTACGCGTCGGCCTTCCTCGGCGTGGGTGCGAAGGACACCACCCCCGCCGGCAAGAAGCTGCGGCGCGGGCTGAAGACGATACGGGTGGGCGCGTCGTTCGCCAAGCAGGAGCTGATGGGTTGCCTCGCGCTGCAGCGCCCGGCCGAGGGCAACCCCTTCCCGGCCGGCTTCGTCCACCTGCCGCGCGACGTGCCCGAGGATCAGGTCAAGCAGCTGACCGCCGAGGAACTGGTCACCCACGTCATGCGCGGCCGCACCCGGCGCGAGTGGGTGCCGATCGGTGGCCGGCGCAACGAGGTGCTGGACTGCGCGAACTACGCCCGCGGCCTCGCCGCGATGCGCGGGTGGGACCGGTGGCGGGAACTGCACTGGCGCGACCTCGAGGCGGTGCTGGGCATCGAGCGGGCCCGCCCCAGGGCCGAGGAAGCGTCGCTGCCGCCCGCGGTCGCCGCCGGCACCCTGGCCGCGCGGAACATGCAACGGCGCGCTGTGCGGCGCAGCCGGGTCAACAATCGGTGATGGGGCCGCAGATGTACGAGACCGACGGCCAGCGTCTGCTCAAGATGCGCGCCCAGCTGGTGAAGCTCGACGCGGCGATGGTGAGTGGCGTGCTCACCGTCGAGGGCGCCGACAACACAGGGCGCGTGACCTACCGCACCTATGCGGAGATGCGGCAGGCACGGCGCGACCTCGTCCAGCGCATCACCGCATTGGCTATTGCCATCGGTGAGGGCGACGGCATTCGTCGCGCCCGGCAGGTCGTCATGACGGGGCGCAGCGGGTGGTGAGCGCCACGCCGCCCGTCCGGTTCCGGGTCAAGGGCACCGGCCAGTACGTCGCGCCGGTCGCCATGGATCTCGACGGCGAGCCGGCCGGCACGCTCGAAGCGCCGGCCTACGACGTCGCGGGCGGGCGCGGCCGGCGCTCCCGCGCCTGGCGGGTTGGTAGCTACGGCCCGAACAGCGCGATCACCTACGCGCTCGACGAGCTGCGCCGGAAGAGCCGCGACCAGACCCGGCGCAACCCCTATGCCGGCGCCGCGGTCGATCGGCTGGTGAGCAACATCGTCGGCACTGGCATCGTGCCGCGCTCCACCGCGGCGCGCTCGACCGAGGGCCTGTCGAAGCCCGAGGCCCGCCGGATCAAGAAGGAGGACGCCGCGTTCCGGGCTGGGCTGCAGGCCTTGTTCCTGGCCTGGACGGACGAGGCCGACAGCATCGGCGCCCACGACTTCTACGGCCTGCAGGCCATCGCGGTGCGCGGCATGGTCGAGGGCGGCGAGAGCTTCACCCGCCTGCGCACCCGGCTGCTCTCGGATGGACTGTCGGTGCCGTTGCAGCTGCAGGTCCTCGAGGGCGACCACTGCCCGCACCTCAAGACCGAGCCCGGCAGCAACATCCGCCAGGGCATCCGCTACAACGCGATCGGCCGGCGCCAGAGCTACTTCCTCTACCGGGAGCACCCCGGCGACGGTGTGATGGCGCCGCCTGGTGTAGAGCTCACCGAGGTGCCGGCGACCGACGTGGCGCACCTCTACCGGGCGATGCGCCCCGGGCAGGACCGCGGCGAACCCTGGCTCACCCGGGCGCTGCGCACGCTCTACGACCTCGACGGCTACCTGGACGCCGAGCTCGTCCGCAAGAAGAACGCCGCGCGCCTCGTCGGCTTCATCAAGCGCGTCATGGACGAGGGGGCGGACAGCCCGGCCGGCTCCGGCCCGCTCGGGACGGACGGCGCCGACGACGATGGGGCAGTGTCGCTGGAGTTCGAGCCCGGCACCCTCCAGGTGCTGGCCGACGGCGAGGAGGTGCAGTTCTCCGACCCGAAGGACGTCGGGCCGAACTTCGACATGTTCGTCCGAGAGGCCAAGCGCCAGATCGCGGCGGCCTGCGGGCTGCTCTACGAGATCCTGAGCGGTGACTACAGCACCCTCGACGATCGCACGCTGCGCGCCGCCCTCAACGACTTCCGCCGCGGCGTCGAGGCGCTGCAGCATCATCAGGTCGTGTTTCAGTTCTGCCGCCCGATCTGGCGCCGGTGGATCGACCTCGCCCTGCTGTCGGGCGCGCTGAAGCTCCCACCCGGCATGCCGCGGGCCGCGGCCTACGCCGCCAACTGGGTCCCCCAGGCCTGGCCGTACATCCATCCGGTGCAGGACGTCGAGGGCAAGACGAAGGAGATCCAGGCGGGTCTCTCGTCGCGCGCCCGCAAGGTCGCCGAGGGCGGCTTCGACGCCGAGACGATCGACGCCGAGAACCAGGCGGACAACGAGCGGGCCGACGATATGGGGCTCGCCTACACCAGCGACGGGCGGAAGGCGGTCGACACCGCGCCGGCCGGTGATCCGCCGCCCGCCGATCCCGAGCCACCCAAGCCGACGCCCGCGCCGCCGCAGCCGGAAGAGTGACCATGACCAGCGCGCTCCACGCCCTGACGGCCGAGCCGTGGGCGATCCGTCCCGACTACCTGCACTTCATGGCGAGCCTCGCGAGCCTCGACCGGGCTGGCCGCGCCGATCGCCGCGCGGCGGAGGGCGAGGACTGGTTCCGCCTCGACCTGCAGGCTGCAGCCGGTCCGACCGCCCAGCGCCTCGACGGCGCCCGCTACGCCATGCTCACCCGCGAGGGCGTAGCCGTCATCCCCATCGTTGGCCCGATCTTCCCCCGGGCCAACATGATGACCGAGATGTCTGGTACCGGCGCCTCGACGGCGATGCTGGCGCGAGACCTGGCCCTCGCCCGGGACAGCGCCGATGTCGGCGCCATCATGCTGCTGGTGGATTCGCCTGGCGGCTCGCCGACCGGGCTCAACGCCCTAGCCGACCAGCTCTACGCCATGCGCGGCGTCAAGCGGGTGGTCGCCCATGTCTCGGGCTCGGCGGCCTCGGCGGCCTACTGGATCGCCTCGTCCGCAGGCGAGCTCGTGACCGACAAGACCGGCATGCTCGGATCGATCGGCGTGGTAGCGGCGCTCTCGAAGCAGGTCGAGCCGGACGCGACCGGCAGCTTGTCCATCGAGATCGTGTCCTCGAACGCGCCGAACAAGCGGCCCGATCCGCAATCGGAGGATGGCGCAGGCCAGGTGCGGGCGCTCCTCGACGGCATCGAGGCCCAGTTCATCGCCGACGTGGCGCGCGGTCGGAAGACCACCCCGGCGCGGGTCCGCTCCGACTTCGGGGCCGGCGGCATGAAGGTCGGTGCCGACGCGGTCGCCGCCGGCATGGCGGACCGCGTCCGGACGCAGGACGCCACTCTCAAGGATCTGAGCCGGACCGCCGCCAACGAGCGTGCCGTCCGCGCCACGCGGCGATAGCCGCAACACCCATCCCGGCGCGGCCGGGCCAGGGCACATCGCCCGCCTTTCACCCACCCTCAGGAGTATCGAATGCCGCGTGATCTCGCGGGCCTTCGCCATGATCGCGCGAAGGCTTCCTCCCGCATGACCGAGCTCGCCGCCGCCGCCCGCGGCCGCTCGATGACCGACGACGAGCAGCGCGAATTCGACGCTGCGGCGGCCAAGGTGACGGACCTCGACCGCGACATCTCCGCGGCCGAGGCCGAGGCGGAGCGCTCCACGTCGAGCGCCAGCACCCGCGCCGACGCGGCGGAGATCGCCAAGCTGTGCGTGAACGGCGGCGTGGCCTCGATGGCCTCCGCCCTGATCGCCGAGGGCGTCTCGGTCGACGAGGCGCGGGCGCGCATCAACGCCGCTGGCGAGATGAAGACGGTGGTGGAGCACGCCCGCCGCGTCGATCCGACGATCCCGGCCGACGCCGCCGACAAGCTCCTCGCCGAGGGCAAGACGGTCGAGCAGGCCCGGGCGAGCTTCTTCGAGCGCATGGTCGCCGCCGAGGAGAAGACCTCGATCCGCTCCCACCCGCCGACGCCCCAGGGCAACGCCGGCCTCACCGCCTCCGCCAGCAGCATGGAGCGCGAGCTCCGCCGCGCCGGCCTGAAGAAGGACGCCTGATCCATGTCCCTCCTCGAGACCGCAATCGTCGCCTCCGACTGGCTGAAGTCGGAGGACGGCTCCTACCGCAGCCGCGACACGGCGATCATCGCCTCGGGCTCCGGCAAGCTCGTCTCCGGCACCGTGCTCGCCAAGGTCACGGCCACCGGCAAGTACGCGCCGGCCGCGGCCTCCGGCTCCGACGGCTCGCAGACTGCTGTGGCGGTGCTGCTCTTCCCGGTCGACGCGACGAGCGCCGACGCCAAGGCGGTGATCGTGTCCCGGCACGCCATCGCGAGCCACGCCGGCCTCACCTACGGGGCCACCATCAACGATGCCACGAAGCGCGCAGCGGCGAACGCCCAGCTCGCCGCGGTCGGCATCATCGTCCGCCAGGGGGCCTGACCCGCGATGCCCGAGATCCTCGACATCTTCAACCAGGACGCCTTCTCGGCGTCCGCCCTCACCGGCAACATCACGCTGGTGCCGAACGCCTACGGGCGCATCAACGCGCTCGGCCTGTTCCGGCCCGAGCCGATCGCCACCACCACGGTGACGGTGATCCTCGAGAACGGCGTGCTCAACCTGCTGCCGACCCGGCCGCGCGGCGCCCCGGCGACCCTCGGCATCCGTGGCCGCCAGCGGCCGAAGGCGTTCCCCGTGCCGCACATCCCGCACGAGGACAGCGTCCTGGCGACCGACGTCCAGAATATGCTGGCGCTCACGCCGACCGGCATCGCGGGTCTGGAGACCGTGCTGGGCTTCCTGAACCGGAAGCTGATCGTTATGCGCAACAAGCACGCGATCACGCTGGAGAAGCTGCGGATGGACGCGCTCAAGGGCGTGATCCGCGACTACGACGGCTCGGTCATCCTCGACCTGTTCGCCGCCTTCGGCGTGACGCAGCAGGTGGTGGACTTCGCCCTCGGCACCGCGTCGACCGACGTGCTCGGCAAGTGCCAGGACGTCACCGGCTACATGGAGGACAACCTCCTCGGCGAAACCATGACCGGCGTGCGCGCGCTCGCGTCACCCGAGTGGTTCCGCAAGTTCACCACGCACGCGAGCGTGAAGGAGGCCTTCAAGTACTACCAGTCGGGGCCGCAGATCCTGCGCGAGGACGTCCGCAAGGGCTTCACCTTCGGCGGGATCACCTTCGAGGAGTACCGCGGCTCGGCCTCCTACGTGCAGGAGGACGGGACCACCAGCGTGCCGGAGCGCTTCGTGCCGGCCGGCGACGTGCGGTTCTTCCCGCTCGGCACCACCGACACCTTCACGAACTACTGGGCCCCGCCCGACTTCTGGTCGGCGGTGAACCAGGCGCCGGCGATCGGCGACGCCGAGGTGTTCGTGGCCCCGCTTGAGCCGAAGAAGTTCGGCAAGGGCATGGACATCCACACCGAGTCCAACCCGCTCCCGCTCGTGAAGCGCCCGGCGCTGCTGGTGCGCGGCACCACCTCGAACTGAGGCGGAGCATGCGGCCTATCCGCATGCTCGTCGCCGACGAGGTCGATCACTACCCGCCCGGGATCCTGGGCGGCCCCATCGTCCTGACGCCTGCGCAGCAGGCCTTCATCGAGAGGAGACGCGCCATGCGGCTGCGCGAGAAGGGCAAGACCGACGGCGAGCCCGTCACCATGGGGTGGGACGAGGCGCAGGCGGCCCTCGCCGCCGGCACCCACGAGGTCGCCGAGGGCGGCGGGACGGACGCGCTGCTCGGCCTGCCGGAGGAGCAGCGCGGAGACGCGAATGGCTCGGGCGACCAGGGCGGTGATCAGGGCAAGCAGGGCGGCGACAACTTCGACGCCACGACCCGGCCCGAGCTCGAAACCCTCGCGTCCGAGCGCGGCATCGACGTGTCGGAGGCCAAGACCAAGGCCGACGTCATCGAGGCGCTGCGCGCCGCCCGATGAGCGTCCTGTCGATGGCGGTGGACGCCCTCTTCGATGACCCCAACCTCAGCCGTGACGCCGTGTGGCGCGCGAACGGTGACGGCGATGGCCTGCCCGTCCGCATCCGCCGGCGCTCGCCGGAGGCGGTCATCGGGGTGGGCGACAACCGCTTCGACCTCGACGCCATGCTGATCGATGTCCGCCTGTCCGAGGTGCCCAACCCGGCCAAGGGCGACACCTTCGAGGTGGAGGCGGAGGACGGCGAGCCCGGCGGCCTGTTTGAGGTCATCGGGCTCGCCACGATCGACAGCCATCGCCTGGTGCGCACCTGCGAGGTGGCGTCGATCGCCGAGGACGATCCGGAGGACGAGGAGCCGTGAGGCTCACCGCCTCGACTCCCGACATCCGCGGCGCGCTCACCGGCACCGAGGTGCAGATTGCACGCTCTGTCACCGCCGGCATGCGCGAGGTCACCGACGGGCTGAAGGAGGACCTGCGCGCTGAGGTGCGCGAGGCAGGGCTCGGTCCGCGCCTCGCCAACACCTGGCGCGGCCAGACCTTCCCCAAGACCGGCGAGAGCGCGGACGCGGCGGCCTACGTCTCCTCGAATGCTCCGAAGCTGATCGACGCCTTCGACCGCGGCGTGACGATCAGGGCCAGGGGCGGCCAGTACCTCGCGATCCCGACGCCCGATGCCGGTGTCCGGCAGCTGTCCAAGCGCCGAACGAAGGGCTCGACCGACAATACCCTGTCGCCCTCGTCGTGGGAGCGTGAGGCCGGCGTGAAGCTGCGCTTCATCCCGACCCGCAGCGGCGGCGTGCTGGTCGCTGATGCCTTCTACCGGCGGCAGGCCGCGCGCTTCCAGCGGCGCAAGAGCTTCCGGGCGATCCGCGAGGCGGGCCCGGAAAATGGTCGCCGGTTCGTGGTGATCTTCGTCCTGGTGCGCCAGGCGAAGCTCCGCAAGCGGCTCGACATCGACACGACGGCGCGTGCCTGGGCTGAGCGCGTGCCCGCGGCCATCGCCGCCAACTGGCAGGCCTGAACCGAGGACGTCGCATGGCGCGCTTCGCTCCGCTCGTCGCCCTGCTCCTGCTGCTCGTCGCGCCTGCCCTCGCCGAGCCGCCGCCGACGGTGGCACCCGGCGCGGCGCAGAGCGTGCAGCTGCAGCCGGTCGCGATCTACGGCCCCGACGGCCGGGTGGTTTCGTTCCCGGACCCGAACCGGACGATGGTGATGCCATTCGTCCGGGCGACCGGCAGCGGCTTCATATTCCCGGCGACCTCGTCGCCTCAGCAGTTCCTGGTCACCCAGCCGACCGGCACCACCACCTACCGGGCCTACAACCCGTGCGCCGCGGCGGACGTCCGGATCACCAGCGTGTCGGCGCTCGAGCCGATCGTCGCGGTCGCGACCGAGTACCCAGGCGTGGCGCGGATCACCTCCCGCACGGGAGCGGTCGACCGGTTCAGCGGGACGCGGTTCGGCCGCGGGGCGGAGACACTGGGCAGCGCCGCCAACCCGATGGGTGGCCCGAACCGCATCGTCTCCATCATGATCGTGCCCATCCCCGGCTACCCGGCCGACCTGTCCGGCATGACGTGCGAATTCGAGCTCATGTACGGGAACGGCGGCTGATGCGCGGTCTCTATCTTGCGCTCTGCGCTGCGCTCCTGGCGGCGCCGGCCGCGGCGCGTGCACCCGGGACCGCCGGCCCGCCCGGCCTTCGCGGCGAGAAAGGCGAAGCAGGAGCGCCTGGACCAAAGGGGGAAGCCGGTGAGCGAGGACTTCCTGGAGAGGCTGGACCGCCTGGACAAAATGGCGAACGCGGCCCCGCAGGGCCTCCTGGTCCACAGGGTGTCCCAGGATCTCCGGGCGTGCCTGGCCCGGCCGGGACCGCGGGTGGGAAGGGCGACGCTGGTCCAGCGGGTCCCGCCGGCCCGACCGGGCCCGCCGGGACTCCTCGCCGCGTTGAGCGCTACACCCAACCGGCCAACGCCAGCGGTATCGCCACCTTCACCTGGGCCGCATGCGCCTCCACGCCCGACGTCGATGTGATCCCCGGGTGGGTCACAATCGGCGGCGTGCAGCAGATGGTCACCGGCGGCGTCACCTCACAAACGCTCTCGGGCGCGGTCGTGGCCGTGAAGGTCTCGCAGGGCACGCTCGCCCTATCCGGCACGCCGTTCCGGCAAGCCGACAGCGGCACGGCCTCGACCGTCCGCGTGATCTGCAACTGATCGGGCGCCCATGCCGAGCAAGCGAGAACAGGTCCTGCAGGGCGTCTCGGTCCTGCTGAAGGCCGCCCTGCCGAAGGCGGCGCACTTCCGCAACGAGGTGAAGCCCGAGGCTATCCCGGCAAACGGCTTCGTTAATATGGATGACGGTGACCCGGGCGAGCCCGAGGTCACGCTGAATCCCACCACCTGGATCTACGAGCACGCCATCCCGGTCGACGTCGCGGCGCTCAAGAGCCGGACCGTAAGCGCCGAGCTGCGCCTGGACGCCATGCTGCAAGCCATCGGCGCGGCCGTGGCGGCGGACCGGACCCTCGGCGGCCTCTGCGACTACCTCATGGTGCAGGCCGCCACCACCGAGCCGCTGACGGCGGAGGGCGCGGCCGTCTCGCGCTTGGCGCTCGTCGAGATCGTCGCCGTCTACGGCACCACCGACCCCCTGAACTGAACCCTGAGGAGAGAACCATGGCCCGCGCGCGTGGAGCGAACGCCATCCTGGCGGCTGCCTTCGAGACCACCTACGGCACCCCACCCGCCAGCGGGTTCCGGAAGCTGCCCTTCGTCTCGTCCAACCTCGGCGAGGAGCAGGGCCTGATCGCCAGCGATCTGCTCGGCTACGGTCGCGAGCCGCTGCCGCCGACCCGCGACGTCATCAACAACGACGGCGACGTGGTCGTGCCGATCGACCTGCGCAACTTCGGTAACTGGCTGAAGCTCTACATGGGCCAGCCGACGAGCACCACGAACACCGGCACCACGACGCACGTCTTCACCTCCGGCGCCATCGCCCTGCCGTCGTGCACCGTCGAGGTCGGCCTGCCGGAGGTGCCGAGCTACGGCCAGAACTACGGTGTCCGCGGCAACACCATGCGCGTCCAGATGCAGCGCTCGGGCTTGCTCACCGCGACGCTCGGCCTGATGGCGCAGGGCGAGAACAAGCTGGTCGCGTCGGCTGCTGGCACGCTCGCTGAGGCCTCGGTCGAGCGCTTCTCGCCGTTCCAGGGTGCCATCACCCGCGCCGGCGCCGCGCTCGGGTCCGTCGTCTCCGCCGACTTCACCTACACCAATAACCTCGACAAGGTGGAAGTCATCCGCGGCGACGGACGCATCGAGGATGCCGACCCGGGCATGGTCGGTATGTCCGGAAGCATCGCCGTGCGGTTCAAGGACACCACGCTCCTCGATCAGGCGACCTCGGGCGCGCCGGTGGAGCTCACCTTCGGGTGGGTCACCGATGCCACCCGGTCGCTCGTCTTCAAGGCACACGCCGTCTACCTGCCGCGGGCGAAGACGCCGGTGACAGGCCCGGGCGGTGTGCAGGCCACATTCGCGTGGCAGGCGGCCAAGGACATGACGCTCAATAAGACCGTCACCGCGACGCTCATCAACAACGTCGCGACGTACTGACCGCGGTACAGGCCGCGCCTCGGGCGGCAAATCCCTTGCCCTCCGGGGCCGGCCCTCGGTAGAACAACATGCCTCCGCGATTGCGGGGATGAGAGCACGGAAGGTGTCCGCACCTGCCGTGCGTTAGCTTTGCTCGCCATGCTGAGCGAAGTTTCCCCCGCCGGCCTGCGGATCGTTGCGAGATCGCCCACCGGCAAGATGATTGCGCCTCAGCGCCCAGTCATTCCTTTCTCCGCGAGGAATAATGCTCAAGCTGTCCCAGCCGTCCGAGCCGTTCTGGCTCGACGTCCTGCCCGGCGTCCGGATCCGTTTTCGGCCGATCACCGTCGCCTCGATGCTGGTCGCCCGCGAGGTGGTCGGCCACGTGTTCCGCGGCGAGGATCAGGACGACATCGGCGCGCGCGCCAACATCGCCCTCGTGCGCGAACTCGCCCGCCGGGGCATCATGGAGTGGGAGGGCATCGGCGACACCGAGGGGCAGCCGATTCCGGTCACCCGCGAGGCCATCGATCTCCTGATGGAGAACTGGCCGGCCTACGACCAGATCGACAACCTCTATGTCGCGCCGGCCCTGGCGAGGGACGCGGAAAAAAACGCATCGTCGAGCTCGTCCGGTGGCACTTCGGCGGAGGCGCCGAATACTGCGACGCCTGCGGCATAGAGTGCGAGGCCTGCCCCTACCGCGAGCACGCGCCCGCAACGGATGACGGCCTGACGGCCTGGGCCGTCATCCGCCGCTGCGGCGGACAGGTCCGGGCCGGCATGGGCGCCCCCTACGCCCTCGATTTCGGCGCTGTGCTGGCGCTGGCCGACGCCATGGGCGCGACTTCCGCGCTCCTCGCCGACGTCCTGCCGCACGTCGAGCCCGTCATCGTGAAGGCCTACCAGGAGCAGAGCGAGAATGCCGACTAGCGTCGCCATCCGCCTCGGCATCGAGGGCGGGCCCGAGGTCAAGCGCGTCCTCACCGAGACGGGTCAGGACGGCCAGGCCGCGTTCCAGAAGATCGCCGCCGCGAGCGATGCGGCTGGCGCCGCCGTCGACCGGCAGACCGCCAAGTTCCAGCGGCTGGCGGCGGCCGCCCGCGAGGCGGAGACGCAGGCGCGGGCGCAGGCCAACATCAACGCCGTGCTAGGTGTCGGCCAGAGTTCGAGCGGGGCGGCGCGCGATTCGGCCACCGTGTTCGAGCTGCAGGCGCGTGCGGCCGAGGAAGCCGCGCGCCGGGCCGAGGTGCTGTCGCGAGAGGTCGCGGCGCTGCAGAGCCGCTTCGATCCGATGGCGGCGGCCGGCGCCCGCTACTCGGCCGCGCTGGCGGACATCGCCCGGGCGGAGGAGATCGGCGCCCTCTCGGCCAGCAAGGCCGCGGCGGCGCGCCTCGCCGCGGTGCGCTCGTTCGAGGATAGCACCCAGCGCCTGGAGCGTGCCGGCCTTGCCCAGAAGGCCAGCGCGCAAGCGGCGGTCAACGGGCAGTTGATCGTGCCGAACCGGGGCGCGGACGTCGCTGCCTACGGCGACGAGCTCGACCGGCTGCGGGCCAAGTACAGCCCGCTGTTCGCCGCCCAGCGCGAGTACCTTGGGCAGCTTGCCGAGATCCGGCAGGCGGTGCGCACTGGGGCGCTGACCCAGGCCGAGGGCGCTAAGGCGGTGCAGAGCACCAAGGATGCCTTCGCCCGGCAGGTGACCGACCTGCGCGCCAAGGGAGACGGCCGGCTCACCAGCTACCAGGCGCAAGGCCTGTTCTACCAGGGCACCGACATCGTCGCCTCGGCGGCGAGCGGCATGTCCCCGCTCACCATCCTACTGCAACAGGGCGGCCAGATCGCGCCCGTGTTCGCCGGCCCTGGCTCGGCCAGCATCAAGGGCGCGCTCGGGCAGGCGAGCGAGGCGGTGACGGGGTTCGTCTCCCGCATCGGCTTCGTGGGTGGCGCCCTTGGCGCGGTGACCACCGCCGCGGTCGCCGGCACGGCCGCCGTGCTCTCCTACCAGAACTCGATGCGGGAGACGGAGCGCGCCCTGGCCGGCGCCGGCCGCGCGTCGGGAGCGAACGCGACGCTGATCAATGCGGCAGCCCAGGCCGCGGCGGCGTCGGGCGAGGTCTCGGTCCGGCAGGCGCGGCAGTTCTCGGCCGAGTATGCCAGCACGGGGCGCGTTGGCATCGAGATGTACGCCAACCTCGCCCGCACCGTGCGGGACTACGCGGCCAGCACCAACCAGGACGCGGCCGACGCCAACAGCGACCTCGCCAAGGCCTTCGGCAACCCGGACCTCGTCCGCGGGCTCGATTCCCTGAACGAGAAGCTGGGCTTTCTCGACGATCGCACCCGTCAGACGGTCAAGCGTCTGGACGAGCAAGGCGATCGGCTGGCGGCCCAGCGCGTCGGGTTCGACGCCTATGCCGCGGCCCTGACCAAGGCCAGCGAGCTGACCGGCACCTTCGGCGACAAGACCTCGGCGTTCGGCCGCGTGTTCGGCAACGTCTGGGACATGGTCGGCGAGAAGCTCGACAAGGTGGTCACCGGCGGCAACCTGGACGAGCGGATCAAGGATCTCGAGGCGCAGCTCGAGCAGACCGAGAGCATGCGCGGTCGGCTCTTCGGCCTGTTCGACTACCGGGTGGACGCGCCGGCCAACGACCTGCGGGCGCAGATCGCGCGCCTGCGCGGGATACAGAGCGGACAGACGGAGCAGTCGAACAGGGCTCAGACCGCCCAGCGATCCCGCGAGATCGGCGACATCGTCCGGTCGCTCGACCCCGAGGGCGCGCAACTCGAGAAGCTCCAGGGGCAGGCGGAACGGCTGCGGCGCTCACTCTCCGAGCCGGTGCGCTTCGGGCTCGACGGCGGTCAGCTGGGACAGACGATCTCCCAGTTCGAGCGCCTGCAGAACCTCACCCGGAACATGCGCGAGGACATGGAGCGGTTCGGCTCCGTCGCCGCGGCCGATGCGTCCCGGGCCGCGCAGAACGCCAACGCGAATGTCGGGCTCAACTCGGTCGACAAGGCCATCGTGGAGCGCAACCAGCGCCTTGATGCGGAGCTGCGAGCCAAGAACCTCACCGATCTTCCGACCCGGGACGAGGTCAACCGCCAGTATGCCGAGCGCGCCCGGGCCCCGGGCCTGGACGTTCCCGAACTCGCCTCGTTGCAGGCGGAGCGGGAGGCGCGACTGCGATCGATCACCGAGCGCGAGACGCTGATCGCGACGGCCAAGACCGAGACGGACACGATCCGGAAGAACGCCGAGGAGGCGGCCAAGCGCACCTCGGCGTCGAGCGATTTCATCTCGGCGATGATCAACGTCGAGAGCCGCGGCAATCCGAACGCCCGCAACCCCAACTCGTCAGCGACCGGCCTGGGGCAGTTCATCGACAAGACGTGGTTGCGGCTCTTCCCGCAGGTTTTCCCGGATCGCGCCGCCGGCATGACGCCCGGGCAGATGCTGTCCCGCCGGACCGACCGGGAGGACAGCATCGCCATGATCCAGGCGCTCGCGGCTGAAAACCGCCGGGCCCTTGAGCGCGCGGACCTGCCCACCAACAACCGGAACCAGTACCTCGCGTGGTTCCTCGGATCGCCCACGGCGGTCAGGGCGCTCCGGGCCGATCCCGACGCCCCCATCTCCTCGGTGGCATCGGCCGACGCGATCGCGGCCAACCGCAAGGTGCTCGAGGGCCGCAGCGTCGGGCAGGTGCTCAACTGGGCCGACCGGACCATCAACCAGAACGCGCCCGGCATCCGTAACACCGAGCGGGACGCCTTCATCCTCCGCTCTCAGGTCACCGCGACCGACCAGACGACCGAGGCGGAGGCGCGGCGCGCCAAGGTGCAGGAGCTTCTCTCGGATGCGATCTCGCGCGGCACCGAGATCGGCCGGCAGTTCACGACCGCTCAAGAGCTGATGGCGGCCAAGAGCGAGAAGCTCACGGACACCGCCCGCAACGAGCGCCAGGCCATCCTCGATGCGGGCGACGCCTATGCCACGGCGCAAGCCAAGGTGCAGAACAGCCAGATCGGGAAGGATATCCTGTTCGATCGCGCCCAGATTGGCCGAACCCAGTCCGAACAGGCGGTAGCCTCGCGCCTGCGCGGCACCGGCCTCGGCATGGATTCCGCCGAAGCCGAGGGTCTGCGCCTCAACGACAACCTGCGGCAGACCAAGGACCTCGCCAGCTCCACCTTCTCGGGGATGCTCGGGGACCTGCGCCAGGGTGTATCGCTCACCTCTGCGCTCACGAACATGACCGGGCGGTTCGCTGACAAGCTTCTGCAGACGGCATCGGATCGGACGATCTCGGCCTTCTTCGACGCCTTCACCAAGGGCGGGGCGGCCAACAGCAACGGGTTCATCGGCACGATCGCCTCGGTGATCGGGGGCGGCAAGTTCGACGTCGGCGGCTACACCGGCCCGGGTGGCCGATACGATGTCGCCGGCTTCGTCCACCGCGGCGAGGTGGTCTACTCGCAGGACGACGTTGCGCGGCATGGCGGCGTGGCGGCCGTCGAGGCGTTCCGGCGCGGCGGCGGCATGCGCGGCTTCGCCGACGGCGGCATCGTTGGCCGCGGCGCCTTCACCATGCCGAGCCGGGCGATGATGGGCCCCGCCAACGATGGACCCATCAGCATCTCGGTCACGAACACGGGCACACCTCAACAGGTCCAGTCCGCCCAGATGAACACCGACAGCCAGGGCCGCCGCCGCATCGAGATGGTGACCGGCGATGCCTTCGCTGCGGGCGCAGGCACGCCGCAGGGGCGCGAGGCGCTGGCGCAGGGTGGCAAGAGGTGGGTCCGATGATCGTCTGGCCTGCCGAGCTTCCTCAGCGCGTCCTCGCCGCCGGCTACAACGAGAGCCTGGGCGACGGCCGCCTCCGGACGCGAATGGAAACCGGGCCGATGAAGGTGCGCCGCCGGTATTCCTCCGCCCCGCGCCCCGTCGCGGCGTCCTTCCGCGTCTCGCCCGACGGCAAGGCGCGGATCGAACGGTTCTGGAAAGAGGAGATTGCAGGCGGCAGTTTGCCGTTCTGGCTCCCGGACCAAACGCACGACGGCTTGATCCTGCTGAACGAGCAGGGCGTGCCGCTGTTCGACGAGCAGGGGCGGCTGCTCGCCAACTCGGCCTGGTGGCTGGTCATGGCGGGCGACGCCGTGCCGAACTTCACCCCGCTCCAGCGCGGCATGGCCTACACGGCCGCGTTTCAGCTGGTGATCATGCCCTGATGCCCCGGCTGATCTCCCTCAACGCCCGGAAGGCAGCTCACGCGCAGCAGACGGACCAGATCCCGGTGATGCTGGCGACGATCCGCCATATCGAGCTGCCCGAGCCGGTCTACCTGTCGAGCGACAACACCGAGCGGATCACCGACGAACCGCTTGTCTACGGCACCCGCCACCAGGGGCACACCTACCTGTTCGTGCAGATGGGCGCCCTCTGGCCCGACGATCAGCGCGGTTCGGCGCCCAAGAGCACCCTGGTGTTCGAGAACGTGACGCCCGACATGGCGAAGCCGCTGCGGGCCGTCCTGTCGCCCGCGAGCGTCGATCTCACGATCGTCATGGCCGAGACGCCGGACATCATCGAGGCCCGCTACCTCAACCTCAAGGGCACGCTGGGCACCTGGGACGCCAACTCCATCAGCCTCGACGTCGGCCGCGAGACCTTCGCCAACGAGCCGTGCCCGTCGCGGCGGGTCACGAAGGCCTGTTTCCCGGGGGTGTTCCGGTGACGCACTGGTCCGAACCTTACGTCGGCCTGCCCTGGGCCGAGACCGGCGACGCGCCCGACGGCGTGTCGTGCTGGGGCCTGTGCGTCCTCGTCTATCGCGAGGTGCTGGGCATCGCGCTGCCGACCTACGCGGGCCTCTGCGCCTGCCCGGCCGAGCGCCGGCAAATCGCCGCGGCGATCGGCGGCGAGGCCTCCGGTGCGCTCTGGGTGCCGGTGCCGATCACGGCCGCGCGCGAGTTCGACGTGGCGGTGTTCCGGGTGGGCGAGCTCGACGCCCATGTAGGCCTCGTCTGCGCGCAGGACCGGATGCTGCACATCACCCAGGGCCACGACAGCGCGGTGCTCGACATGCGCGCCGCCCGGTGGGCGAGCCGCTTCGCCGGCCTCTACCGCCACGCCGAGATGATGGATCGCACCGGTGGCTGACGTCTCGGTTCTCGCGCTCGACAGCCTGTTCGACGCCTCCCGGCGCCGCAGCATGGTCCTGCCCCGGGCTGCACCATCGCGGAGATCATCGAGTTCGCCTATTCGGGGCTGGCGGACAGCCTGCGGAAGCGCTTGCGCGTCACGATCGACGGCCGGGCCGTGCCGCTGCCGATGTGGCCCGGCACTCGCCCGCGGCCCGGGACGCACCTGCTGATCCAGCCGGTGCCGGCCGGCGACGCGATGCGCAACGTGCTGACGATCGCCGTCACCGTCGGCGCGATTGCCCTCGGCCAGTTCTATGGCCCGCTGCTCGCCGGCTCGCTCCTCGGCCTGCCGGGCGCGGCGTCGGGCTCGCTCGCCTCTCTGCTGTCGGCCGGGATCACCGGCACTACGCTGCTCGCCGGCACGCTGCTCATCAACGCGCTGGTGCCGCCGCGCAGCGACACGAAGGAGAAGCCGACCTACGCGATTCAGGGCTTGCAGAACCAGCTGACCCCCGACGCGCCGGTGCCGCTGATCTTGGGGCGGGTCCGGTTCGCGCCGCCCTACGCCGCCACCCCCTACACCCAGGCCGTGGGTGACGAGCGCTATGTCACGGCCGCCTTCCTCGTCGGCTACGGCCCGCTCGTCATGCGCAACTGGCGCATCGGCGAGACGCCGATCGAGCGATTTACGGATGTCATCCTGGAGACCCGCCAGGGCTACACCTCGGACGAGCGCCTGACCCTCTACACCCAGCAGGTCATCGAAGAGGCGCTGTCGGTCGCGCTCAAGACCAGCCAGGTGCCGACCGGCGGGCCGCAGATCCGCACCACGGCCTCGGATTGCACCGGCTGCGAGATCGACGTCACCAGCACCGGCATCTATCAGGTCAACAAGGATGGCGCGTACCAGAACTTCACGGTCAACATCGGCGTCCGTTACTGCAAGTCCGGCACGAACAACTGGCAGCCGGGCCCGGCCATCAGCATCACGTCGAACAAGGCCAAGGCGCTCACCCGCACGGTGCCGATCACCTTCCCGGAGCGCGGGCGCTACGACATCGAGCTGACCCGCTCGACCACCGACTGGGACGAGGTCGACCAGTCGAACAAGACGATCCAGCGCCACGGCGCCACGGTGTGGTCGGTGCTGCGGAGCCTCCGCCCCGAATACCCGATCGACTTCCCCGAGCCGCTGGCGCTCGCCGCCTGCCGGATCCGGGCGACCGGGCAGCTCAACGGCATGCTCGATGCCCTCAACTGTGATGTCGCGACGCTGTGCCCGGACTGGGACGAGGCGAGCGGCACGTGGATCGTGCGGGAGACCAACAACCCGGCGAGCCTCTTCCGGTATGTGCTCACCGGCCCGGCCATGGCCTACCCGCTGACGCTGGCCGAGGTCGGCGCGCTTGAGGACTGGCACCGGTTCTGCGCCGCGAAGGGGCTGACCTACAACCGAGTGCACGACTTCGACGCCACCGTCCTCGAAGTGCTGGGCGATGTCGCAGCCGCAGGCCGGGCCAGCCCGCACGATACCGGCGAGGTGTGGCAGGTCGTGATCGATCGGGCGCTCACCGTGGTCTCGGCCCACATCAGCCCGCGCAACTCGTGGAGCTACCAGGGCAAGCGCCCCTACACCGTGTTCCCGGATGCATTCCGGATCTCGTTCCTCGACGAGACCAACGGGTTCGCGAAGGCGGAGCGCCTGGTCCCCTGGCCGGGGCACAGCGGCGACATCCGGGTCACCGAGAAGCTCGACATGCCGGGCGTCACGAACCCTGACATGGTGTGGCGCGAGGCGCGCAAGCGCCAGTACGAGCTGATCCACCGGCCCGACACCCACACGGTGAACCAGGATTTCGAGGCGCTGACGGTCAGCCGGGGCGACCGCGCGCAGTTCAGCCACGACGTCCTCGACCGGACCATGGTGGCCGCCCGGGTGACGAACGTCCTGACGGTCGCCGGCACCACGATGGTCTACCTCGACGAGTTCGTGTCGATGGAGGCGGGCCAGAGCTACGCGATCCGGTTCCGGCGCGCCGACGGCGCCAGCCTGTTGCGCACCGTCGCCACCGTTCCGGGAGAGGCGAGCTGGGTCCGCCTCACGGGCGCTGGAGACATCCCGGCCGGCCCGACCGCGGACGACGCGTCCGGCGAGCTCGCGTTCTTCGGCCCGTCCTCACGCGAGAGCTTCGCGGTGACCGTGAAGGGCTTCGAGGCGATGGAGGACTTCGCGGCCCGCCTGACCCTGATCGACCACGCCCCGGAGATCGAGGCGCTGGTCGATGCCGAGGTGCCGCCGCCGTGGAGCGGTCGGGCTGGCGGGCCGGCGCAGGAGCAGACCGGCACCCCGCTGGCGCCGATCATCAACAACGTGGTGTCGGGCGTGCTGGCATCGGATGCCGCGACCCCAACCAACCCGGTGCCGGTGGTCGTATTGCTGCGGGCGGACCCGCTCGAAACGCTGACCATCGCCTCGTTCGAGGTCCGGCACCGCGAGATCGGTGCGGCCACGTGGATGTCGGCCCCCGGCTCGGCCGCGGCCGGCGCGGTGGTCCTGCCGGGCTACGAGAAAGGTGACGGCATCGAGCTCCAGGCCCGCGCGATCTCGGTGCTCGGCACGCCGGGCAGCTGGACGGCGTCCCTCACGCATCAGGTCGCCGCCACCGATCCGGCCCCGCTGCCGGCGCCCTACAATCTCTCGGCCACCTCGCCAAGCGCCGGCCAGATCCGGGTCCAGGTCACTGCCGGCCCGGCCCCGGAAACGGTCGCCACCCAGATCTACATCGGCCCGGCCGGCGCACCGTTCGCCGCGGCGTCGAAGGTCGGCGATCCGATCGTGAGCGGTCCGAACACGACCTTGCCGCCGCTGTTCTTCTCGACCCTCGGCAACGGTAACCCGCTGGCGAGCGGCACGACATACCGCGTCTGGGCGACCGCCCTCGACACGCTCGACGGTCCCTCGACGCCGTCGCTCGCCGCTGGCCCAGCGGACGTCACCGTCGCCTGATCCCGGCCCAGACGGGCCGCTCTCCACCTCCGACCATCCCGACAGGGTGCCCTATCCGGCGCCCTCTCCAGTGCTGGATAATGATATGGCTGACGCCGACGGCATCCGGATGAACAACCTGCCGTCCGGCAACCTCGACCAAGTCTTTGGCCTGTCGCCGAGTGGCACGGTTTCGCGTCAGGACATCTCGCTCTTCATCCAATTCCTGCTGCAGCAGTCTGGGGCTGACCCGGCAGGCCTGCCGGCCGAGATTCTGCGCGCGAAGGCCGCCGAGCGTCTGGCGCGCACTCTGGCGTCCCCTAAGCTCGTCCTCGCCAACGACCCCTACCGTGAACTCGCGAGTGGCGCCGTCGATGATGGCGGCGGCGGTGTCCGAGTGCCCGCAGGGCAGTCCGGTGCCGGGTCGCAGCTTCGCGCTCGCTTCAACCTGTCCGCGTCCGACATCGCGGCGAACGCGGGCCGTCTGGTCCGCTTCGTGTCGGTCTACCGGGTGACTCCGGGCTTCCTGACCGCGTTCAAGGATAGCGCGGGCAACTCGACCCTGTTCAACGTGGCGGACGGCGTCACGGGCGGAACCGCCACGGCGACGGCAATCCAGGCCGACACCGTCATGGTGGAGATGGACGCGGTCCTGACCGGCAACGAACTGCTGCCGGCCCAGATCTTCCTTATCGGCGGCGGGACGCAGCCCGTGTCCGCCGACGTGTCGATCCGGCTTCTCTATACCGCCTGGTTCCCGGCGGATGCGACTGGCACGACCGATGTCCTCGCCAAGGTCGTACAGCCGTTTCCCTCTGCGATCGGCGAACTGATCGCTCTCGCCACCGCCCGCTACGACTACAGCGGCGCAGCCGGGGTGACCCCTGCGTTCGGCGGTCGCGGCTTCATCATCCCGGCCGGCAGGACCGGCGCCGGCGCGCTGCTGATCGTCGGCGTGCCGGCGCAGGGGCTCGCAGCTGGCGTCGTCGTCCGCGCCCGCTTCCTATTCGGCACGAGCCTCGACCTGGAGCCGGCGACGCGGATCGTCGCTTTCGGCGCAACCGTGGACATAGCCGGAGCCGCAGCGGTGGGCGCGTCGGGCGCTTCGCTGACCAAGCTGGGCACCGGCGTCTACGAGGGGCGTTTCACCTACACCCTCGTCGGCGGCGAGACCCGCTTCGAGTTCTACCTCGTGACGAGCGGCCCCGACAGCACGACCCGCACGACGCGCGCCTTCGTCCGCCTGGAGCAGGCGACCCTTGAGATTGTCTCGACGCCGCTCACCACCACCATCAACGGGCAGGTTGCGAGCTATCGCGCGCAGAGCACCGCCCGGCTCGCACAGACGCCCGGTCGCCGTCGCGAGGTCACCGTTGCCGTCGACGGCTCGTCCCTCGACGGCCTGACCAAGATCATCGACGGCACGGCGCTGATGAGCGCCGCGGGGGCGGTCGGGCCCGACGAGGCGAACGTTGTCCGCATCATGCCGGGCACGTACCTCGGTGAATGCGCCCCAGGCGCCGCCGTCGAGACTTCGCCGGCTATCTCGCCCGCAGCGTTCGTGCATCTCGTTGGCCAGGGTCGCGCCTCTGACATTCAGATCATCTCGCGCTTCGCTGACAATCAAGCGAACCAAGAGACCGCTCAGCCCCTCCGCATCACGCAGAGTGGGTACTATGCCAATTTCACGGTTATTGGGCGCAACCTGCGCTACCCGCTGCACATTGAGGCCGGCAATGCTCCTAACCGAGCAGTGCAAGTCTTCGACAGCATTACTGCAATACACGAAGGTGCCACCGGCTTCGTCTCCAGCTCTGGTTTCGGTATCGGCAACCACCCTGGCAACCGACAACTGTTCCGGGATTGCCGGGGTCGTTCGCCGACCGGCGCGTTCGGCGCCCACGACAACATCAATTGGGGCGAGCCCTGCTACATCGATATTGAGGGCGGCGCCTATCACGGCACCGGGATCGACGGCCGATCCATCACCCTGACCAGCACCGGCTCCGGTGTCCTCTCCCCGGTCACGGTACGGGGTGCCGCTCTGGCCGGGCACGTCCGGATGGACTGCTCCTATCTGGCCGGTGCCCTGCTCGCGAACCACCGGGCCAACCGCTACGGCTACAGCCTCACCGTCTACGCCTCGTCGCCGATCGACGCGGTGGGTGTGTGCGATGTCTCGGCCCTGACGCTGACCTCTGTGGCGGGCGCTTCGTCGGCGGTCGCCGTGAGCGGTCCCGGCGCCGCGGTGCTGTTCGGCGCGGCCCCTGACGTGCGCGAGGGCGCCGCCGACTACGCGGCGCGGGTCTACAGCTACCACGCCGTGGACGTGCCGGCGGGCGAGGTCGACCCGGGCGTGACCCTGGCGGCGCGGCTCGGCAATCGCTCGGGCTCGCCGCTGTCGCTCGGGGTAGCCTGGGACGGCCAGCAGCCGGTCACGGTGACCCTATCGGCCGACTACCGCGGCATGAGCAACGCGGCGATCGTCTCGGCGCTCAACAGCGCGCTGGCGACGGCCATGGGCGGCAACGCGGGCGGTCGCGCCTTCAGCCTGTCCCAGCCCTACAACAACCGCCCGCCCGTCCATCAGCCAGACCGAGAGGGCCGGGGGCTCAACGTCGGCACGACCACCATCTTGCACGGGATGGCCCTGGCTTGGTCCGGGCATGACGTGCGGGCGATGACCTCGACGGACGCGACCTCGCTTTTCGCAGGTTTCGCGATCGGCGATGCCGTCCCCGGCCGGCCGGCTCGGTTCCTTCGCACGGGCTGGATCGGGCAGGCGCAACTCCGGTTCGACGGCACGCCGAGCATCCAGCCCGGCGACCGGTTCCAGGTGTCAGCCTCGGTCCCCGGCGCGCTCGTCGAGGGCACCGACCTGCCGCTGCTCGTCGTTCGCTCGGTCGAGCCGCATGGTGCCTGTCTCGAAATCATCGAGAGCGTGCTGTTCACGGGCGACACGCAGCAGGCCGTCCGGGATGCTTTCGCCAGCGTCACCATCAACGACATCCCGAGTGTGGCCGATGCAATCAACGGCAAGGCTGCGACAGCCTATGTAGACGGTAAGGTCGCTGATGTTTTGCAGCGGACCCAGTTTCCGGCCGTCTCACAGACCCTGGTCTATCGTGAATTGCCTGCTGGTCTGACCCCGGCCACGCCAGGGGTCCGCGCGTCAATGGCCCAACGGGTAGCCAACGACATGATCCTCCAGGCTTGGTTCGACCAGCGCCGGGCTCAGGGTAAATCCGCTTGGCTTTGGGGGCGCGGACTGTCGTTCGACGTTCTGAACGGCTTCGGCTGCAACAACGAGGCCAACGACAAAGCAGACGGCTTCGTTCTTCACCTTGAAGACATCGAGCTTGTCGTCGATACCACCGCACCGATTTATGGAAAGGGGATCGTCCGCCTCCACGGCAACAACGTCAAGATGATCTGGCACGGCACCTGCAAAATCAGCCGGCCGTACCAGCCCGTCGTTATTGACGGGGATCTCGAAGCGCAGCGATCCGCTAACGGGCATCTGTTCGCAGTTACGATCGGGGGGTTGGGCAAGTACGACCCGGGCGGCGGGCCTACGCTTGCGGACAATTACACGAGCGGAGCGCATCTCATCTGCGAAGGGACGCTCCTAATCAGCGACGTGGCTTGCGCTGTCGCGGCTGTTTATGTCTCTGCCGATCTCAAGGTGGTTGGCGACATCCGCTGCGAGCGCTGGCTCGACACAGCTTTTGAGCCGTTCTACTGCGGCACGATGGGTGTTTGGGATGGAATTAGCGCTCGCTACGGAGGTGACGACGCGTTCTTTGCTTATCATCCCCGCTATACCGATCGTGCGAATAACAAACTTTCCCCTTGGGTCGCTGCGGGACGAAAGCCGAGCGGCGGCATCCTGAAGAACTTCAACTTCAGTATGACCCGCGGCAAGGGTTATGGGATCGGCGGCCACGGTGATCTGGTTATCCGGGACGGCGTCACGCAGGACTGTTGGGCCGGAGATAATGTCGTCTACGGGTCCGGTGCGAACCCCGCCATCTGGGCAGATAACAGTGGTGTCATTGACGAGGTGAATGTTACGAAGGTCAATCCCGGTAACGTTGTTTTCCCGAACGCTGTACCCGCGCAGTATCGCTCGCCCAACAACGGCGTCGAGGGTGCGGGGTACAACATCAACGAGGACCAAGCGGCCAACCCTGCTGGCGCCAACATTGGCCGGGTTACGCTGAAAAATACGCGTATCGTCAACCCTGCACGCTGGGCCGTTGCGTTCGCCGTCGCCAAAGGAGTGACCGGAAACGTGATCGTCCAGCCCGGCTCTACGATCACGCAATATAAAGATGGCGCTGTGACGTACATTCCCCGAACGGCCCCCCAGGATGCGGCTGGGTATGTCAAGAACGGCCAACAGGTCGATCTTGATATTCTGGCGAAGCGGGGGGCTAACGGCGAAACCTTTGCCAGCCTGTACCTCGTTGAGGGACCACAATCGGTAGACCTCCGGCTCGTCGGCAGCGGGCCGGTCAGTGGACAGAAAATCGCCTACACCAGCGATTTTCAGAAAGCTGAGCTCGCCTGCGGCGAGCGGTCCGCAGTCATGCCCGTGGGCTTTGACGGAATGTTCTTCCCTCCCGCGGTCAACCCCGTCTCGCCCCCCGGGCCGTATCCGAGCCAGGTGCTTCCGGCGAATTATATTTTCTTTCGCCACTTCCCCGAGGCCGGCACCGCCAGTGCCGTATGGCTCAAGGTCATCACGGCGGTGGCCAGCGGGAAGATCCGTGCCGGGATCTACGACGTCGGCCCGCGCGGCGGCGTCGGCAAGTTGATCGTTGAGGGGTCAATCATCGACGCAAGCACGACGGGCAGCAAATCATCGTCGCTGCCCTACAACGTCGTGCTGGACCGCGGCTGCTACATCGCAGTGCTCGCGTCCAATCCGATCGAGGTGCGCTCAGGCGTGCCCGGCAACGTGCGGGGTAACGGGTTCTACCAGGGCGGGTTCGACGACAATCCCCGCTTCAACTGCATCCGCTCGCCCCAGGCGTTCGGGCCGCTGCCGGCGTCTCCGCCTTCGGCTTTCGAGTTCTTCGGCGGCGACGGCTCCCTCGCCCTGATCGGACTCAACTTGCTCGGCTGACCCTCCGGTTTTTGACGCCCTCTCATGGTTCGGAGATTTCAATGAGCCGGATCGCTCGGAGCGCGCAGCCGCTCTACCAGACCCGCGGCCGACCAATCTCCTGGCTGATACGGATGACCAATCCGAACGGCTCGGCGCTCGACCTGACCGGGTGCGCCGCCGCGGTCTCCCTGCACGCGCGCGGGGTCGACCAGCCCCTGACGGTCGGTCCGCTCGGTCAGGACGGCGTGGTGAGGGTCGCGGGTGGCGCTGCCCTGTCCTCTGCTCTCTCCGCGGGCAACGTGAACGAACTGCGCCTGGCGCTCACCGACAGCCAGGGCACGCCCACCGATTACGTGTGGCCGGTGATCGGAGAGGATCCATGACCGATCGGGCCGCCGTCGCCGAGCAGGTCGTCGCGATCGCCACCGTCGAAACCGACCGCGGTCCGGTCGCCGCGGTCGCCGTCGAGCAGGTGGCGACCGCGACAGCGGTGGCGGAGCAGGGGATGGCTGGTCCGCCTGGTCCTCCTGGCATCGCGCGGGCCCTCGTCGTCCGCCAGGACGCTCCGTCTGCCTCATGGGTGCTGCCCCACAGCCTGGGACGCCCGCCACTCGTGCAGATCACCGACGACGCTGGCGAGGTGGTGTTCCCCGATGTGATCGCGGGCAGCGCCGTCGTCAGCGTGATTTTTGCGCAACCGGCCACGGGTTCGGCCATCTTGTTCTGAGGAAACCACGATGAAGGTTCTGAACGGCCTCGATCTCGCCGGCCAGCGGATCACCAGCCTCGGTGATCCGTCTGGCGCTACCGACGCGGCGAGCAAGCAGTACGTCGATAACGTCGCCCGCGGCCTGTACTGGAAGCAGCCGGTCCGGGCGGCCTCGACTGGCAACATCAGCGTCTCAGCGCCCGGCACCACGCTCGACGGCGTGACGCTCGCCGCCAACGACCGCATCCTCCTCAAGAACCAGACGACGGGCTCCGAGAACGGTCTCTACGTCTGGACCGGCGGCTCGACCGCGCTGACGCGCACCAACGACGCCGACAGTGGCGCCGAGCTCAACCCGGGTACCGCCGTCACGGTCACCGAGGGCACCACGAACGCCGACAAGGTGTTCATGGTGATCTCGGACGCCGCGGTGACCATCGGAACGACGGCGACCACGTGGGCGCAGTTCGGCGGCGGCCAGACCTATACCGGGTCGAATGGCGTGCAGCTGTCCGGCAGCAACTTCAGCGGTGTCGCGGCCGCCGGCGGCGGCCTGACCGTCGGCGCGAGCGGGTTCTCGATCGACACCAGTGTCGTGACGCGCAAGGTGTCAGGCACCCTCGGGAACGGCACGCTGACCACGATTGCGGTGACGCACAGTCTCGGGACGCAGGATGTGCAAGTCAGCCTGCGCGACGCATCTACCAACGCGTTCGTGCTGACGGACTGGGTGGCGACCGACGTCAACACCGTCACGTTCAGCTTTGCGACCGCCCCTGCGTCGGGCGCCTACCGCTGGACGATCGAGGGCTGACATGCAGGCCCTCGCCGACATAGACGCTCCGCTGGTCGAGACGAGTGTCGCGTCCGCGGGGACCTGCGACATCGGCGCGACGAGTACGCGGGGAGTGCTGATCACGGGCACCACCACCGTGACGTCGTTCGGGTCAAGGCGGTTCAGGCAGCGTTTCGTGCGCTTCGGCGGCGCCCTGATCCTGACCCACAACGCCACGTCGCTCATCCTCCCGGGCGCGGCCAATATCACCACCGCGGCCGGTGACACGGCGGTCGCGACCTCCGACGGATCCGGTAACTGGACGGTGCTGAACTACGCCCGCGCCTCCGGCAAAGCGCTCGCCGGTCCAGCGGCGGCCGACATCACCGACTCCAGCACCTCCGGTCGCACCGTCCTCACCGGCACGGCGGCTGCGGGCGCAACGGCCTTGGGTCTCGGTACCGGTAATTCTCCTACGTTTACGTCGCTGAAACTGACCGGATCTGCGACGTTCGGAGGCCAACTTGGGGCAGATCAAACTGCGGCCCTGGCGGCAGACTACTTTACCGGGGGGCGGGCGGGTCGGCTTCTAGCCTACTCGCACGACAGCACGACAGCGAATTTTGAGGTCTGGACAGCCGCGGCAAATACGGGCGCTGCGCGTGTTCTGCTGCTAAGCGCAATCGGAGACCTCTCCGTGACCGGCTCTGTGAGGCCCGCGACGGTCACAGTCGCACAGTTGGCCTCCCTGTCACCTACCGTAGGTGACCAGAGATACGTCTCGAACGGCCGCAAGATCGGCGAGGCCGCAGGCAGCGGTACAGGCGTCCCCGCCTATTACTCCAACGGCTCCTGGCGCCGGCTGTCGGATGACACGCCTGTGGTCGCCTGATTCGCCAATTCCCAACAATCCGGAGATCCTGATGACCGCGAGCACATTCGAGCGGGCGCTCACGCTCGTCCTGAAGCACGAGGGTGGGTATGTGGACCATCCACAGGACCCGGGCGGGCCGACCAATCTGGGCGTCACCCTCGCCACCCTGTCGGCGGTCCTGGGCCGGCCAGCGACCCGAGCCGACGTGAAGGCGCTCACGCCCGCGAAGGTCGCTCCCGTCTACCGGCAGCGCTACTGGGACGCGGTGGAGGGAGACGATCTCCCGGCCGGCCTCGACTATGCGGTCTTCGACTGGGCCGTGAACAGCGGCCCAGCCCGGGCTGCCATGGCGCTCCAGCGCCTCGTCGGCGTAGCGGATGACGGCCACATCGGGCCGATCACCCTCAAGGCCGTAGCCGGCCAGGACCGGCAGAAGCTGATCGGCTCGCTCTGCGACGACCGGCTGGCCTTCCTCAGGGCGCTGTCGATCTGGCCGACCTTCGGCAAGGGCTGGTCGAGCCGCGTCGCCGGGGTGCGGAAGGATGCGCTGGCGATGATCGCCGCCGCTCCGGCCATCCCGACCTGTCCGGCCTGCGGCAAGCCGCTGGCTGCCTGACCACTACCCGAGCCGGCCGGGCCAGCCGAGCATCCAAGATAGCGGGCCGCACCATCCAAGGTAGCGCAGCACCATCCAAGATAGGACATCATCATGCACCGCACCCTCCTCGCGGCGCCGGCGCTCGCCTGCGTCTGCTCCCCCGCCATGGCTATGGCTATCGACCCCATCGGGGGCAGCACGGGCACCGCTCACGCCTTCTCCACGGCCTTCCTGTTGCTCGGCGTCGCCGGGCTCGTCCCTGTCATCTGCTTCGTCGCGGTTGTGCTTGGTCGGCGGTCGCCCTGGGCCGGGCGGGCATTCTACGGCGTCCTGATGCTCGTCGCGCTGGTGACCTCCGGGGCCGCCTTCGCCGCTGAGGGCACCACCGTCGACACGACCACCGTGACGCTGTCGGCCGCGCCCTGGATCGCCCTCCTCCAGGAGATCGTCATCACCGCCGTCATCCCGGCGGTCGCCGCCTACACGATTCAGGCCATCCGCAAGGTCTACCCCTGGGCCGCCCTGTTCCTCACCCAGAGCCGGGTGGAGCAGATGGCGAACGCCGTGACCGAGTACGCCATCAACGCGGTGCCCGGCGCCGTGAAGGAGGGCAAGCTGTCGATCAACGTCGGCTCGGCCGTGATCGCCAAGGCGGTGCAGCGGGCGGTGGACGCGGCGCCGGCGAAGGCGCTCGAAGCGGCCGGCGGCCAGGCCGGGCTCGCCGAGATCGTGTTCCGGAAGCTGAACCTCGAGGACGGCGCCGACGAGCACAACACGCTGGCGCCGGTGGTGGCGCAGCTGCCGCGCGCGGGAAAGTAGCGCCTCGCCGTCAGCCCGCAGCACCAGGAGGACGCGCCATGCGCTTCAACCGCGGCCGCTGCTGGCTGACCTACCTCGCCCCCTGGCACGACGGAACGATGCTCCACTACGATCCCGATCCCATCCTCAACGAGCGCATCCGCCGCGCCGTCCGCTATGGCCAGACCCGGTGGGCCGAGGTCTGGCTGAGCGCCATCATGGTCACGGTAGGGGCGGTGATCCTCTATCCGGAACCGACCTTCGTCGGCCCGCAGTGGCGCGTCATCGGCTCCTTCGTCACCGAGGCGCAGGCTGGCACGATCTCCATCGCGGTCGGCACGGCGCGGCTGGCCGCCCTGATCATCAACGGCCGGCGCGGGCGCGAGACCAGCTTCGTCCGCACCGTCGGCTGCATGGGTGGATTCGCGTTCTGGTCGGCGCTCTTCGTCGGGTTTGCCCTGGCCTATCCGCCGCTCAACATCGGGATCGCCCTGTTCAGCGTCTTCGCCATCGCCGAGCTCCACTCCTCCGGCCGGGCCGCCTCCGACATGGCGGCGGAGGATACATTCGGGCTGCGGAAGAGGCGGCGCGCCGCGGCCGCGGCCGAGGAGGAGAGGAGGCGTGCCCTTGGCGGATCCGGTCGCAACGCTCGATAGCTGGCCCGCCATCGCCATCGCCATCACTGCGGCCGTGGCGGGAGCGCTGGTCCCCCTCAACTCCTTCATCAAGACCATGCTGGACTACCGGATCGAGGCCAAGAAGGCGGAGGCACTACAGCCGCAGACGGCCCGGGAGATCGCGACCACGGCGGGCTCGGCCGTGTTCGACAGCATCGCGATCGCCGACCTGACGACGGCCATTAAGGGGCTCACCGCCGCGATCGTCGCCGATACCGCGGCCGATCAAGCGGCGCATGCCGACCAGGTCACCAGCGTGCTGAGCCGGCTCGTGCCGGTCCTCGAAAGGCTGGACGAGCGGGAGCCGCCGCCGAGCCGGACCGGGCGCACGCATCGCTGATCCGGAACCCGCCCGCCGCCGGCCCGTTGACCGGCGACTTCATCGGACCCCCGAGACCTCACCTTCAGCCCCGCCGGCAGCCGCCGAGCGGGGCTTTCTTGTCTCTAGACCTACGCCGCGATCCAGGCGAAGCGCCCAGCCTCGTCCCAGGCGCAGGCGTCCCCGAGGGACGCGCCGAACACGCCCGCTAGGCGCGCCCGCTCGGCCTCGACCACCGGCCCCTCGACCGCGACCGGCCGGCAGCGGGCAGAGAGCCCCGGCGCGACGAAGTCGGGGTTGTGCAGGGCGTAGTCGGAGCCCTCCTCGAAGAACGGCCGGTCGCCCCAGTCGAGGTAGCTCTCCGCCGGCAGACCCTCGGCGAGCAGGATGTCGTGGGCGTCGAGCTCGACGTGCCAGTAGGTGACGGCGGTGGCGGGTTCGCGGGTGATGCTGGTGCCGTTGATCAGGCACATGATCGGCACGAGGTGCCCGCCCGCACCATCCGCGCCGGCTCCCACCAGCACGGGGTGACCGGGCGAGAGGAAGAGGTCGCGGGCGGGCAGCCCCGACCTGAAGGCGCCGGCGCGAATGCGGATCGGCTGCTGCTGTGGCGGCAGGGCGGTGCCGGCGCCCGCGATGGCGCGATGCCCGATCCAGACGAGCGGCCGCAGGGCGCCGGAGGCGGTTACCGCCTGGTCGCCGATCCGCAACTCCTCCACCGCCACCTCGCCGCGTGCGGTGCGGATGCGCGTGCCGGTGGTGAAACAGACCGGGTTGGCGCTGATCAGCGTGCCGCCCTCGCCGTCGCTCTGCGCGACGTAGGACTGCGCCCGCGTGCCGCCCAGGGTGAAATTCTCGCTGCGGCCGCCCTGCGTGACGGTCAGCGTGTCACCCGTCACCGTCAGTGGCGTCAGCGGAGATACCCCCGTATAGGCTAGCCCGGAGAGAACGAGCGTGTGCCCCGCGGTGGAGCCGAAATCGGTCAGCACGTTGCCGAAGGTGGCGCCGTTGGCCGGCTGAGCGGCCATCTGCAGCGCGAGGCGGGCCGTGGCCGTGCCGGTGAGCGGCGCGAAGGTGATCGCTCCCGTTCCGGCCGCGCCGCGGGCAGCGAGTTCGACGGTGCCGGACTGGATGGTCGTGCCGCCGGTATAGCCGTTGGCCGTGCCCAGCGTCAGCGTGCCTCCGCCCGATTTCGCGATGGCCGTCGTGCCGCCGGTGCCCCCGAGGCCGTTAGAGGTGGTGGTGTTGCCGGCCGCGCCGTTGAGGTCGGTGATCGTGTCGCCGTAGCGCTGGGTGCCCGCGCCGAAGGTGAGGGTCGCCGGCGCCGCGCCGTTGGGGCTGCCCTCGTAGAAAATGCCGGCGCCGTAGCCTGTCCCGCCCGTAGCCGTCCCACCGCCTGGCGCGCCGCCGGTGACGCTGCCGCCAGACTGCGCGCTCGTCCCGGCGATCGTGAGGCCGCCGCCCGCCGCGACGAAGATCGCGCCGCCAAGGGCGCCCCCGCCGCCGCCGTTGAGGCCTCCAGAGGTCTCCGCCCGCCCGCCAGCAAACCCGGGTGTCCCCGCGCCGCCGAACCCGACGGTCACCCCTCCGGAGCCGCCGCCAAATCCCCCGCTGCCTCCACCGATACTGCCGCCACCGCCGCCGCCACCGAAACCACCGCTGCCGCCCCCGCTATTGCCCGCGCTGTAGGAGCTGAAAACGGCACCTCCACCGCCCCCACCGAAACCGCCACCCGCGCCATTCTGGCCGCCCCCGCCGCCCCCGCCGCCAAACCCGCCGCTACCGGCAATTCCAAACAAGCTTCTTGATCCCGCCATCGCACCCGTGCCGCCGGGAGCTCCTCCTGGGCCATAGTAGTCCCCGGCTCCGCCGCCTCCGCCACCGAGGCCGTTCAGGCCGAGCCCACCGTTTCCGCCCGGGCCGTAGAGCTGCGCCGAGGCACCCGCGCTGGTAATGCCTCCACCGCCGCCCGTGAGGTCCCCACCGGGATAGAAGAGGCCGCCACCGCCGCCGTTCGTCGACCCGCCGTTACCACCGAGGCCCCCACCGCCGCCGCCACGCGTGCCCCCAGTCGCGCCTCCAGCACCTCCAACCGCCCTGGTGTCTGCGAAGCTCACGTTGGTGAGTGTGACGTTGGCAGCCGGGCCTACGAACAGGGCGCCACCCGCACCGAGGCCGCCGCCCCCGCCGCCAGAGCCCACACCGCCGGCACCGCCCGTCGCAGTCACGTTCCGGATCGTCAGGTTCGAGATGCTGGCCGGCGTCGCGGCGGGGGCTCGGCCGTCGGCCGCGATCCCTGAGACGAGGAAGCCGCGATAGGCCGACGCCCCGTCCAGCGTCAGGCCTCCGGCGTCCAGGGTGAGAGAGGTCGAGACAAGCGGCATGTTGCCGGCCAGTGTGATCGTCCCGCCTAGGCCGGACTGCGTCACGATCGTGGTGACGCCCGCTCCGCCCGTGTTGGCGAAGTTGATCGCCTCCCGCAGCGTGCCGAAGCGACTCCCGCTGCCGCCTGGATCCGCCGCCCCGGTCGAGGTGTCGGTGGCCGTATCCGACAGGTCGGTGATGGTGAATGTCGGCATCGCTCTCGCACCCCGTCCCTGAGCCACGATCCCATCGGGCCTGCGGTCGAGCGCAGCCTAGGGATGGATCGCGGTCTGGGGTGCAACTGATCCGACCCGTCATGACGAGTCGAGGGTGGTTTTGTAGCCCGAAGAGTCAAAACCGCCCAGGGCAAAGACGAACGGAAGCGATAGACGCAGGGAGTTGCGTTTTTGAGACACTATCCGCCGAGACCTCTGCCGGCAGCGGCGCAGGGGGTGGGGCTAGTCTATCGGCAGGATCGGAGGGAGAGGATTGTCTTCGACGCGACTTTCGGACGGCGCCTTCGGCCACGGCCTCGGGTCCATCTTCCACCCGGTCTCGGCGGTGAGCCGCGCGTAGTGCGCGGCCATGTCCATCATCACGCCGATGCGCTTGCTGCCGCAGGCCGAGCAGCGCAGGCGGAGCGCGATATCGGGGATGGGCAGGTCGGCCGGTAGCCGGTCCGTCGAGACGATCGCGTGATGCCCGCAGTCGTGGCAGTGGGCCGCGATCGTGGTCTCGCCCTGGGCTCGGGCGCTGCCGACGGTTGGTGGCGCGATCTCGCGGCCCTCCTCGTCGTAGGCCCGGCGCGGGTTGCGGCCGCGCCTCACCCCTCGTCCTTCTGGTTCATCGCCACGAAGTCCGTAGCCCGGTCATAGGCGAGCCGGATCAGGCCAGCGTGCCACGGGTCGGTCATGTCGAGATCCTCCCAGGCCGGGCAGCCCTGGATCCGCTGACGGGCGTGCTCGTGCAGCCATTCGGCGATGACGTCGAGGGGCTGCGGATCGGCAGGGGGGTGGGTCACCGGCGGTTCCTGTCGTCGAGACGTCTGGCCGAGCGCCACAGCGCGACGATCGCGGCGGCCGCGCACGCCAGCGCCAAAGCTGCCGTGAGGGCGAGGTAGGCGGCCGCGCTCATCCGACCGGCGCCAGCAAGATCGCCGTCTTCACCGCGTTTCGCTGCTGCGGTGCCGTCACGCCCTCCCGGGCCAGCACCTCCGTGCTGTAGGCGTTCGCCAGGACGGCCGCGGCGACATCGAGGCGCGCTTTCCCAATCTCGAGCACTGCCAGCTTCGACGGGTCGGCGAGGTAGGCGGAGATCGCAGCATCGAGCGCGTCATCGGTGAGCAGCTTCTGCTTGTAGGCGTCGCCAGCTGTCATTGATATCCTCGATGCGATCACGATTTGGGCTTAGGAGTTACGGGATGGCACTCACCTCTCATCGCCCTGCGGCGCTCTTGATCCGCCTTGCGACGAACATTTCGCGCTTTTGGTTTGCGTTGCGCACTGAGGTCTATCGATCCCGTTTTCGCTGGGGATTTGGCTTGGGTCTGTTTGTCAGTGGTTGTATCAACGTTGCCTGGTGGCGCGTACTGAACTCGATCTTTTGATACTATTATGAATTCCGACAATTTCGAAGCGACTTCTTTCAAGATTTCTTCGCTAGGATTTGGAGCTTTTTGTATCTTGAGCGCTTCGCGAGCGATCACGGTGGCTTCTATAGTTGCTGGTGTCGCCTTTTTTGACTCTATGAGACTTAAATATCCAATGTAAGTGCTGATAATTGTTAAGGCAATTCCAAACCAAGTAAGGGCATTTGCCCCGCCATCGGATATTTTCTTTGCAATCTGCCCTAATCTATAGTCAATATTATCGAGTCGGTCAAAAAATTCTTTGTCCGTAATTATTTCATTTGCGCGATCGCTGGCGGCGGTCCGAAGTGCCGCCAACATTGCGTAAGTGATATCTGGGCCCCGAAGAATTTTTATCGCATCGGATGTCAAATCAAATAAGCCATCCGCCAATTTTGCACCATCGCGGCCGCACTCTCTGCAAGTTTCTTTGTTATTACGAACATTAAGCCTCAAGGTCCCAAATTGATAGTTCCGAGATGGAAAAATACTTTTGCAGTGGGGACACTGTGATGGCAGGGCCGGGCCAGCCCTTCTCCAGCCAAATTTTTTCGCGCCAGATTGGCGACGCTCTCTCACTACCGGATCGTTGATTATCTTGGTATTTTCAATTTTAGTACTTTCTGCATCTGTTATATCCCAGGGAGTTCGCACATTGTCGAATTCGATACCGCTGGCACTAATATTTGAGCCTACTGCTCGCACTCCAACTTCAGAATTTCTTATTACTATCCTGCCCTCGATCTGAACATTCGAGCCTCTAATGCTTAAAGCAGGCATGTGCAGCACTCTAAATTTATATGGATATTTAAAGTTATGGACTAAATTGACTCACTATTTTTGTAGAAATAAGCAATGCACATGTGAGTATCTCAGATAATGCGAAATTTTACTCACGGATTTGCCCCGCCTCATGACTCTTCAGAAGAGGAGACAAGCTATGGACACATCCTCAGGATCTCGCATAAGATCCCGGTGCTCAGAGTGGCCCAGCGCAAGCCGCCCCTCGATGAAAACCGCCCCAGGCTGTCACTTGGGGCGGTTTTGCATTTCAGGTTGTGTCATGCTGAGCCAGCGGGCGCCGAAGCGCAAGTGCTGGGTGCGCCACCGGTCATCGCTTCGTCTCCCAGATCGGCACCATGCCCGGCATCTTCACCGGGTGCAGCCGGAACGCCCTGCCGTTCCCGATCCGGATCCACTCATCGGTGACCTCGGTCACGTCGCGGGTGCACGGGATCAGGACACCGCAGAAATCGCCGCGGATCGCGCCGAGGTCCGGGCTCACCCCGAACAGCCGCAGCGTATCCCAACCGGCCGCGTGCGCCTGCATCCCCCAGCGCTCGATGAACTCCTGGCAGCGCCGGTGCGTCTCGGCCCATTCCGCCTCGCGCAGGCCGCGGCACGGGACGACGCCCGAGGAGAGGCTGGCGAAGCCCTTGGACCATTCGAGGACGGTGGGCGGGATGGCGGTCGGGTTGGGCTGCATGCCCCTGCCCTACCCTGCCTTGTCGCTCTCGGCTATCGGCGCACGAGGCCGATCGCGATGTGCCGCGTCTCGCCAGCATACCGCCCATCCGAGGAAGGCGGCGATCAAGCCACTAAGGAGCGGTAGGGAAAGGGCGAGGATCCATTCCGGCGTCACGGCATCGAACTCAATCAAACCTGCTAAGCCGGTTTGATCATAAATCAAGGGCGACGGCTAACCCGCTGGCTGTGCGGAGAGTCCCAATTTGTTGGCTTCAGGTCCCAAATCGATCGGGTCATGCCGAGAGCCGAGCACTAACGACAACGCGAGACCAGGGGGAGAGCGGTGTCGGGGATGGGTGTCATGCTGTGCCGTGTTTTGTGCGAGCCCCGGATCTGAGCGCCGGGGCCAGCTTGCCTCCCCTCGAAGGGAGAGGGGAACGTCTGCGGAACAGAATGTGCCGGATGTCGTGCCGTCGCGATAGGGCTTGAGGTGCGGTCAAGGACGTCCCTGGCGCACCCTATTTTATCGATTTTCCAGTGATTTAGATGGTGCCGGTGGAGAGGATCGAACTCCCGACCTTCGGTTTACAAAACCGCTGCACTACCGCTGTGCTACACCGGCTAAGTGGCTCGAACGGTTGCCGTCCTGGCATATCACCGCTGCCCTTCGGCGACATAAACAGCGTTCGAGCACGTCTCGTCAAGGCACAAACACGGCGCGGCGAGCCCGCGCCGCGCCGTGGGACCGCCCTAGACGGCGGACGGCTCGGCCGGACCGGGCGCGAGCGCGATCCGGCCCGGTCCGGCCTGCCGCCGACGGGCCGCCTCGCGCATGAGGGTATGGGCGTGCTCGGTCAGGGCCTGGCCGATATCGGCCATCCGGTCCGCGGTCTCCTCGGGCAGGTTGGTCGCGCGGCACGACAGATCCAGCAGGGGCTCCATCTGCTCGATGATGAGCCCGAGGGCCCGGACGAGCCCGGGCAGGATCACGGCGATGTCGTCGATGGTCGGTGGGGGGTGCGGCTGGTTCATGGCCCGTATCGGCTGGTCGCAGGTCGACGGATCGCGTGGCTACGAGGCGTAGTGCGTGGGGTGGCTGCGCGGCGCCGGCAGCGTGTGCGGCAGCACGTCGTAGGCGGTGCCGGTGAGCCCGAAGGCGCGCCGGGTCGCGTCGGCGGTCTCAGGCGTCCAGATCATGTGGATCGGCACCACCAGATGGCCGTCGTAGCGGGTCGGGAGCGCCAGGGGCTCGACGTCCCAGCCCATCGTCGTGAGCTTCGTGATCATGGTCGGGTGGACCTGCGCCAGGTAACCGGTCAGGCCGAGGGCCGGCGTCATCTCGGTGACGGCGAGGAACTGGCGACCGGCATTCGGATCGGCCGCGAGGCTGTTCGGCCGGCGCCAGGGCGCGGCGGCACAGCGCGTCCATTCGAGGATGTGCGGGCCCGTCGGCGCCGTCCGGCCCTGCAGCAGCTCCGGATAGACGTGGCTCTGCAGGTGCGGCCGCGTCGTCGGGAGCAGGCGCGAGTACGAGAGGACGGCCTCGCCGTCGAGCGCCGCGACATGGATGCAGTCCGGTCCGTCGAATTGATCGATGTCGCGCCCGTCCGGCCTGCGACACGCTTCCCACTTCATGATCTCGACGAAGACGCGATGCCGAAACTGATACATGACATCGAGAAGATGCGCACTTTGGTGATAATTTGCTGAGTCGACGACAGTGATCATGTCCGCTCCTCCTGGAGAGAGCGGATACGGCATTTGTTAGCTGTTGTGGTACCCCGTGATTTTACGGTTGCGGCGTTAGTCTATGATGCCCTGGCGCAGCGCCTGGGCGACGAGGTGGACGCGGTTGGCCGCCCCGAGCTTCTGGGCTGCGGTGTTCAGGTAGCTCTCGACAGTGCGATGCGACAGCGACAGGATCTCGGACGTCTCCCACCCGGTCTTGCCGGCCGCCGCCCACTTGATGCACTCGATCTCGCGCGGCGAGCATCGCGGCGCGCCCGGCCCGGCCTCGCGCCGCTTGGCGGCGGCCGAGGTAAGCGCGCGGAAGGTCAGATCGGCGTAGATTCCCAGCATGTGCAGGCCGGAGGCGGCCTGATCCGGCAGTTCGAGATGCGAGCCGCCGAACGAGACGATGCGCGTGCAGGTGAGATCCTGGATCGGGATGCAGTAGCCGTCGCGCAATCCGATCTCGGAGGCCTCGCCCATGATGATCCGGGCGAGGCGCTCGTCGCGGCCGATCGGGGCCTCGGACCAGCGGAACGGGCCGGTCATCCGCCGCGTATGGGCGACGACGGGATCGTGATGGATGTAGCCCTGCTCGCCGTAGCGATCCGACCATTGCTCCGGCCACCGCGCCAGCATGAGCCGGTCCTGCAGCATGTCGCGCGATTTCAACGGCGCTTCGGCGATGACGAACGTGTTGTATCCAAAAATATTCGCGGACTTGTCAAGTATGGAGTATATCTGATCGGCGCAGTTGCTTTGCTTGATCTCGGATATCAGATCGAAGCTGATCTGCGTAAAATTTGTCATGGCTCCGGGCGCCTTGATCATGGTCGGTTAGGAAAATATGGTATGGGCGCGCGTTGCGCCATACTTTATCGATCGACCGATCTGAGAATGTTCATACGGGGCGAGACAGTTGATCGAAGAAAATATATATTTTGACGATCTCGCAACGAAGCGTGCGGTCGGCCAAAAGATTCGAGAATTCCGTCTGAGCCGGGGCGTCTCGCGACTGAAATTGGGCATCCTGATCGGCGTATCCGATCACCAGATCATGAAATATGAGCTGGGACAAGACAATGTGAGCGCCAGCATATTGTGGAAAATCTGTTCTGTCCTGCGGTGTCCGGTCGATTCGTTCTTCATCCTGCCGGAAGCCGGCCCGATCGGGAGTGAGCCCATGGGACACGACGCGGCTTGCCTCGACGACCAGGCCGTCCTGGCGGCGTTCCGGCGGATCACCCCTCCGGAGGTCCGGCAGCGCGTGGCGCGCCTGATCCTGACGCTCGCGGCACAGGGCGCGGATGCGGAGGCCGACAGGTCCGAGGCGTGAGGCCCCCGGGCCGGGATCGGTCCGGATGCACACCGCGGCTTTACGCCGACCGGTCCGATGCGGCGCATCCCCGATGGATGAGGCGCTCGTTGCCGCACTGCAACATAGCGCCGCGGTATTCGACCTTGGTCCAAGACTGGCACGCGAATCGCTCCGCTCGGCCCGGCGCGCGCATCCGTCCGGCCCGGACCTGCGCCCGATCCGCATCGCGAGCGGCCGATGGAGGTGGCATGGCGGATTTTCTCACCGTCGCCCTGGTCTGCGCCAGCGCCCTGGCGGCGCCGGATTGCTCCCGCGAGACGGCGCTCGACGTGGCGGTCGCCCCGGCGCCGACGCCGCTCACCTGCCTGATGCAGGGCGAGACCCTGGCGGCGCAGAGCGGCCTCCTGCGCGGGCGCGAGACCTACCTCAAGGTCGCCTGCGAGCGCCGCCGCACCGCCGCGCTCCGCCCCGGGGCGGAGACCGAGGCCCGGTAACGGCCCGGCCGCGCCGGCCTCTTTTGGGGATGGATGGACCGGCTGCGCCGGTCTATGGCGTCGCTTCCGTTGCGCCGGCGCCCGCGCGGGCCCACCTGCCCGGGAGGTGGCGCCCGCACCGTGCGCCTGAAACAGGAGCGTCGCCCCCGCCCCATGCAGATCGAAGCCGTTCCGCCGCAGGCCCACCTGCCGCCCCTCGCCAAGCTCGCCCTGGAGCTCGGCCCCCTCGGGGTGTTCTTCTTCGGCAACGCCTATGCCGACCGGTTCGGCTTCGCCGCCGACCAGCGCCTGTTCGTGGCGACCGGGCTGTTCATCGTCGCCACGCTGCTGGCGCTCGCGGTGCATTACGTCTGGGTGCGGCGGCTGCCGATCATGCCGCTCGTCTCCGGCGTCGTGGTGGTGGTGTTCGGCGGCCTCACCCTGCTCCTGCGCGACGAATTGTTCATCAAGCTCAAGCCCACCATCGTCAACAGCCTGTTCGGCGCGGTGCTGCTCGGCGGCCTCGCCTTCGGACGGCCGCTTTTGGCCCTCGTGCTCGACAGCGTGTTCGACCTCACCCAGGAGGGCTGGCGCAAGCTCACCTTCCGCTGGGGCCTCTTTTTCTTCTTTCTCGCAGCCGTGAACGAGGTGGTGTGGCGCACCCAGACCACGGATTTCTGGGTCAGCTTCAAGGTGTTCGGCATCATGCCGCTCACCCTCGCCTTCGCGCTGGCCCAGACCCCGCTGCTGCTGCGCCACGAGCGCAAGAAGGACGGGAGCCGGTCCGACCAGGGCTGAGCGTTTTTTTTACGAGACTCCCGATCGGCGTCGTCGCCCGCTCCGGCGGCGGCTGTGCGGCGGGAGTTTCGCGACGAGCATGCACGGGACGCGGTGCCGCAGCCGGAACGCGGGCGGGACTTCGACGATTCACCCCGTCATGAGCCCCGCATCGCAAGACCTGACGAGACAAGACTTGCCGAGATCAGATCTCGCGAGACACGATCTCGCCGGAACCGATCTCACGGAGAAGGCCCTCGCCATCCACCGCCGGCTGTGCGGGGTCTATGGCTGCCCGATCCCCTACTTCCACGACCTCGACCCGGTGAGCGAGCTGATCTCCTCGCTCCTGTCGCACCGCACCCGCAACGCGGAATCGGGCCGCGCCTTCAAGGCCCTGCGGGCGCGGTTCAACGAGTGGGACTCCCTCGTCGCGGCGCCGACCGAGGAGGTGCAGGCGCTCATCGCCGGCGTGACCTGGCCGGAGCTGAAGGCGCCGCGGATCCAGGCGGTCTTGCGCGCGGTGCAAGAGCGCGCCGGCGGGCTCGATCTCGGCTTCCTGCGCGACATGCCGGTGCCGGCGGCCCGCGCCTGGCTCGAGGCGATCCCCGGCATCGGCCCGAAGACCAGCGCCGCGGTCCTGTCGTTCAGCGCCCTGCGGATGCCGGCGCTCCCGGTCGACAGCCACCACCATCGCGTGGCGCAGCGGATCGGGCTCATCGGGCCGAAGGTCGATGTCGGGCCCGCCCACGCGATCCTGCGCGCACAGCTGCCGGCCGACTGGGACGCGCAGACGCTCTATGACAACCACGAGATCCTGATGCTGCACGGCCAGCGGTGCTGCTTCCACCGCAACCCGGCCTGCGGGCGATGCGCGGTGCTCGATCTCTGCCCCACCGGACAGGCCCGGACGGAGGCCCGCGCCCCACGCGACACGGCCGCGCTGCACCCCTGATCCAGCGCGCTTGACCCCCCTCCCGGAACGGTCCAGAACGCCGCGCCCGCGGGATTGTGACAGCCCTCGGCCAAGGGACGGCTTGACCCAAGGGACGACGATCACGATGCCCGCGTTCAAGGAACTGGTCTTCTCCGGCGTCCAGCCGACCGGAAACCTGCACCTCGGCAATTATCTCGGCGCGATCAAGCGCTTCGTCGCCATGCAGGCGCAATTCGACTGCCTGTACTGCGTCGTCGACCTGCACGCGATCACGGTCTGGCAGGACCCGGGCGAGCTGACGCGGCAGATCCGCGAGGTCACCGCGGCGTTCCTGGCGGCGGGCATCGATCCCTCCCGCTCGGTGGTCTTCAACCAGAGCCAGGTGCCGCAGCACGCCGAGCTCGCCTGGATCTTCAACTGCGTCGCCCGCCTCGGCTGGCTCAACCGCATGACGCAGTTCAAGGAGAAGGCCGGCAAGGACCGCGAGAACGCCAGCGTCGGCCTCTACGACTATCCCGTGCTGATGGCGGCCGACATCCTGGCCTACCGCGCCACCCACGTGCCGGTGGGCGAGGACCAGAAGCAGCACCTCGAACTGACCCGCGACATCGCCCAGAAGTTCAACAACGACTTCGCCGGCGCCATCGCCGCCCAGGGCCACGGCGAGGGGTTCTTCCCCATCACCGAGCCGCTGATCGGCGGGCCCGCCGCCCGGGTGATGTCGTTGCGCGACGGCACCAAGAAGATGTCGAAGTCGGACCCGTCCGACTATTCGCGCATCAACCTCACCGACGATTCCGACGCCATCGCCCAGAAGGTGCGCAAGGCCAAGACCGACGCCGAGCCCCTCCCCTCCGAGATCGCCGGCCTCGAGAAGCGGCCGGAGGCCGACAACCTCGTGGGCATCTTCGCGGCGCTGAACGACGCCAGCCGCGAGGACGTGCTGCGCGACTATGGCGGTGCCCAATTCTCGGCCTTCAAGGGGGCGCTGGTCGATCTCGCGGTGGCCAAGCTCGGGCCGATCGGCGCCGAGATGAAGCGCCTCGTCGCAGACCCGGCCCACATCGACGCGGTGCTCGCCGACGGCGCGGCGCGGGCCGAGGCCATCGCGGCGCCCAACATCGCCGCGGTGAAGGACATCGTCGGCTTCGTGCGCCGACGCTGACGGGCGAAGGCGCGAGCCGACCTGAAGTCTGCTTGCTTCGTCGCGACGGTCTTCAGACCCTCCGTGTCATTCCGGGGCCGCGCAGCGGAGCCCGGAATGACACGGAGAGTGTTGACTTCGTGGAATCCAATCAAACACGTTTCCAGAGACGATCGCGCAGCCCGCACATCGACCCATGACCCAGGCACCCGCCGGCACCCGCGCCTCCCTGCCCCGCGACTTCGTCCACCTCCGGCGGGAGCCCGCGAGCGGCATCGAGGCGGTGACGGCGCGGTTCCTCGGCCACGCCTACGACATGCATCACCACGACGAGTGGCTGGTCGGCGTGACGCAGGACGGCGTCCAGGATTTCTACTGCCGCGGCGCGCGCCGGCAGAGTACGCCGGGGCGGGTGATCCTGATCGAGCCCGGTGAGCGCCACGACGGGCAAGCGGTCCGGGAGCCGGGCTTCCGCTACAGCATGCTGTACCTGCCGCAGGCCTGGCTGCGCCGTCAGATGGGTGGCAGCGACGCGCGGATCGGCTTTCGCCGTACCCTCGCCGACGACCCGGCGTTCGGCGGGGCGATCGAGCGGGCCTGCCGCGCCGTGTTCGGCGCCGCTTCGCTGCTGGAGACCGACGCGGCCCTCGACGATCTCGCCGCGCATCTGCGCCGCCATCTCGACGCCGGGACCCCGAGGCCCTCGCCCGAGGACGACCCGGTGGTGGCGGAGCGGGCGATGGATTTCCTCCGCGCGCATGCGGCGGCGACCTTCGGCCTCGACGCGCTCGCGCAAGCGGCCGGCGCCGCGGACCGGTTCCAGCTCGCCCGCGCCTTCCGCAAGCGCTTCGGCACCTCGCCGCATGCCTGCCTGATCGAGATCCGCCTGGCCCAGGCCCGGGCGCTACTGCGCGCCGGGGTGCCGCCGGCGGAAGCCGCGCTCGCGGCCGGTTTTTCCGACCAGAGCCATCTCGGCCGCCGGTTTCGTCGCGCCTACGGCCTTACCCCTGCCGTCTACCGCCGCGGGCGCACGAACGTTCCAGACGTCGCCCTCGCGCCCCTCTAGCCCTGCGGTCCAGCACCCGCAGGGAGATCCCCGATGTTCGACACCAAGGTGGCCGTCCTGGTCCGCGACGACCTCGCCGTGTGGCAGAAGCTGAACGTCACCGCCTTTCTGGCGACCGGCATCGCCGGCGCCGTGCCCGACGCGATGGGCGAGCCCTATCGCGATGCGGCCGGTCGCCAGCACGCCCGGCTGCTGGGCCAGCCGATGCTGATCTTCGCCGCCTCCGCGGAGGTGCTGCAGCGGGCTTGGCAGCAGGCGATCCAGCGCGACCTCACCCGCAGCGCCTATGTCCGGGCGATGTTCGAGACCGGACACGACGCGGCCAACCGCGCGGTCTTCGCAGCCGAGCCCGCCGACGCGCCGGACCTCGTCGGCCTCGCGCTTCACGGTCCGAAGAAGGACATCGACAAGGCCACCAAGGGCGCCGCGCTGCATCCGTGACCGTCATTCCTCGATAGCGCGGAGGGCCGACGGCGTTGGGGAGCGCGTAGGCGGCATTCTCGCCACACCCGCTTCATCATTCCGGGGCCGCGCAGCGGAACCCGGGATCCATAAGCGCTGACGGTGCAGGAAGAAGCGGAACGCTGTTCGCCCCTTCCAGAATCCTCAGCGGTTATGGATCCCGGGTTCTCGCCTCCGGCGAGCCCCGGGATGACGCAGAGAACGGCAGAATCGGGGCTTGCCCGTTCGACGACCCGGCAACAGGCCGTCACTCCTTCAAATGATCCAACGGCAACGCCGTCGTGTACTTCACCTGGTCGAGCGCGAAGCTCGACCGGATCTTCGCCACACCCGGGATCCGGGTCAGGTGATCGACGATCAGCCGCTGGTACTGGGCCAGGTCCTCGACCACGACGCGCAGCATGTAATCAGCCTCGCCGCTCATCAGGTAGCACTCCATCACCTCCGGCCGGTGGCGGATGGCGTCTGAGAAGGCCTGGAGGGCGGCCTGGTTCTGCTTCTCCAGCGAGACGTGGACGAAGACGTTGACGTGCAGGCCGAGCGCCTGCGGGTCGGCCACCGCGACGCAGCGCCGGATGATGCCGCGCGCCTTGAGGTCGGCGACCCGGCGCCAGCACGGCGAGGTCGAGAGGCCGACCGCCTCGGCGAGGTCGCCGATGCCGATCTCGCTGTCCTGCTGCAGGTGTTCGAGGATGCGGATCGAGGCCGGGTCGAGGTCGACGGGTCTGGCCGGCACAACGTGTCTCCCGGAGGCGGAAAGGCGGTCGAGGAATCCGCCTAGCACGCCTCAGGCGGTCGGTGCATCCGGATCGTTCCACAGCCACGCCGCCCCGCGCACCCCGGAGGCATCGCCGTGGCGGCTCTGGAGAATCGACGTGTCGAAGCCGCCGCCGAAGACGTGCGGGGCGACGCGCGCAGGAAGGGCGTCGTAGATCTCCGGAATGGTCGAGAGGCCGCCGCCCAGCACGATCACGTCCGGGTCGAGCAGGTTGACGGTCGCGGCGATGCCGCGTCCGAGCCGGTCGAGCCAGGCCGCGAAGGTCGCCTGCGCCGCAGCGTCCCCCCGGCGCATCGCCGCGACGATCGCCTCGCCGGTCATCGCCCGGTCGGTGCGGCGGGAGTGGTCGGCGGCGAGGCCCGGGCCGGAGAGCCAGGTTTCGAGGCACCCGGTCCGGCCGCAATAGCAGGCCGGGCCCGGGCGCTCGTCGTCGTGGGGGGCGGGGAGTGGGTTGTGGCCCCATTCCCCGGCGATGCGCTGGCGCCCGGACAGGGCCCGGCCCGAGAGCGCGATGCCGGAGCCGACGCCGGTGCCGAGGATCACCGCCCAGACGAGGGCATGCCCCTGCCCCGCCCCGTCGACGGCCTCGGAGACCGCGAGGCAATTGGCATCGTTCTCCAGCCGCACCGGGCGGGCGAGAACCCGTTCCAGATCCTCAGCGAGGGGCCGGCCGTTGAGCCAGGTCGAGTTGGCGTTCTTGACCCGGCCGGTCGCCGGCACCAGCGCGCCGGGGATGCCGATCCCGACGGACCCGGAGCCGCCGCCCTCCGCCTCCAGGCTCGCGACGAGGGCCGCGATGGCCCGCAGCGAGGCGTCGTAATCGCCCCGCGGGGTCGCGATCCGCCGCTCGGCCCGGACGAGGCCGTCGGGATCGAGGGCGATCCCGGCGATCTTGGTGCCGCCGAGATCGATGCCGATGCGCAGGGCGGTCATCGTGCGGTCAGGGGGCGACCGGGACCGGCTTCTCGTCGGCGATCTCGGTGCCGATCGCCAGCGGGTTGGCCATCACCTCGCGCAGCTTGACCGGATCGAGCTCGCCCTCCCAGCGGCTGACCACCACGCAGGCGACGCCGTTGCCGACCAGGTTGGTGAGTGCCCGGCACTCCGACATGAACTTGTCGATGCCGAGGATCAGCGCCATCGCGGCGACGGGCACCGGATTGCCGGGAATCGCCCCGAGGGTGGCCGCGAGCGTCACGAAGCCGGCGCCGGTGACGCCCGACGCCCCCTTCGAGGTCAGCATCGCGACCGCGATGATGGTGGCGTATTGCCCGAAGCTGAGGTCGGCGCCGACCGCCTGGGCCAGGAACAGCGTCGCCAGCGTCATGTAGATGTTGGTGCCGTCGAGGTTGAACGAGTAGCCGGTCGGGATGACGAGGCCGACGACCGAATCCGAGGCGCCGAGCCGCTTCATCTTCTGCATCATGTGCGGCAGCACCGTCTCCGAGGAGGAGGTGCCGAGCACGATCAGGAGCTCGTCCTTGATGTAGGCCAGGAACTTGAGGATCGAGAAGCCGGAGAAGCGGGCGATCAGCCCGAGCACCACGAGCACGAACAGCAGGCTCGTCAGGTAGAAGGTGGCGACGAGGCCGATCAGGTTGCCGAGCTTGCCGATGCCGTACTCGCCGATCGTGTAGGCCATGGCGCCGAAGGCGCCGATCGGCGCGAGCTTCACGATCATGCCGATGATGCGGAAGAAGATCTCGCCCGCCGCCTCGATGGCGTGGATCGCCGGCTTGCCGCGCTCGCCGAGGCCCGTGATGACGACGCCGGTGAGCACCGAGATGAGCAGGATCTGCAAGAGGTCGCCGCCCGCGAAGGCGTCGAAGTAGCTCTTCGGAATGATCGCCATGATGTGGGCGACCGTCGAGTCGGCCTGCGCCTTGCTGGCGTAGCCGGCGACCGCCTTGGCGTCGAGCTTCGAGGGGTCGACGCCGAAGCCGGCGCCCGGCTGCACGATCTCGCCGACGATGACGCCGATGAGGAGGGCCAGCGAGGACACCACCTCGAAGTAGATCAGGGCCTTCAGGCCGACGCGGCCGACCTTCTTCAGGTCGCCGATCGACGCGATGCCGTGCACGATGGTGCAGAAGATGATCGGGGCGATCATCATCTTGATGAGCGCGATGAAGGCGTCGCCGAGCCATTTCATCGCCTTGGCAGTGTCGGGCGCGGCGTAGCCCAGCACGACGCCGAGCGCGATGGCGATCAGAACCTGGATGTAAAGGACCTTGTACCAGGGCTGCGACGAGCCCGTGGCCGTCGCGGACGGCGTGGCGTGCTGCATGTTCGTTCTCTCCCCGAGGTGCCGGCCGCCGTCTTGGGAACGGCCGTCGCGGTGCGACCTCCGCCGCGTGTCTGTCGTGTGGAACAGGCCGAGGCCCGGACAGTGTAGGAAGTCCGTGCCGCGCGCTCCAAGTCAAAAATCAGAAAAAGCCCGTCTGCTGTCCCTGCTACGGCCCAGTTGTCTCTGCGACAGCGAGAGCCGGCCCGGTCAGGCCGCCCCTCGCCGCCCCCGCGCGGCCGGTCGACGATCGTGCGCGGGCAGGTCGGGACGTGGCGTGCCGTGCGGACGCGCCGGCGTCAAGCGGCCGACGGATTACGGGAGGCCGTTCAACCGTGCGGCCGCGCTTCCTCGCGACCTCTCGCGCTCACCGGACATGAAAAATCCCGGGCTCCGCCGTGGCGGCACCCGGGATCGATCGACATCGCGTCACGGTCGAGGGCGGTTCGCCGCCCTCAGGGGGTCGGCTGGGTCCGGCGCGGGCGCACGGTCCAGCGCTCGAAGGCCGGGGTACCGTCGTCGCGGGCGGCATCCCCGCCCGGCACCGCGGCGCCGAGCGCCTGGGACAGGCTCTCGATCACGTCGTCGATGCGGGTATCCGGGTGCTGCTCCGGCGGGGGCGGCGGCTCGGGGGCGGCTTCGGCCTGGGGCGGCGGGGGCGGCGCCTCGTGGACGGGCTCGGGCTCCGGCGGCGGGGGCGGCGGCGTCGGTTCGGGCTGCGGCGGCGTCGCGATGCGGCGGAGCGCGTTGACCACCCCGGTCTCCTCGCCGTTGCGGCTCGGCGCGGCGTAGCGGCCGAAGCCGTAGCGCGGCTCGATCAGGTCGAGCACCGCGTCGAGGGCGGCGTTGGACAGGGCGATCTCGCCGGGCTGCGGCACGCCCTGGAGCGCGATGCTGCGGCCCTCATAGGCCGCGTCTGTCGTGACCTCGGGGCCGAACCACGGCGGCGCCGGGAATCCGTTGGCCTCGTCGGGATTGTCGAACACCACCGTGACGACGTCGACGTTGCCCGGGGCGACGTAGCGGTCGATCAGGGCGTCGCGGCCGTTGCCGAGGGCCACCTGCGTGCGGTCGTAGGCGGCGCGGCCGGCGCAGACGTCGAGGAGCGCGTCGCCGTGGGCGCGCGGCACCTCGGTGCGCTCCTCGCTGGAGGCGCCGCCGTCGGAGGTGACGAGCACGAGGTGGCACTGGCCGCCATCGACGCGCACGAACGAGGTCCGGCCGGATTGGGGCGGGAAGTACCCTTCGGTGATGCGGGAGGAGCCGCGCTCCTTGCGGATCAGGCGGACCAGCGCCGGCGCGACCTGGAAACGTCGTACGAGGGTCATACGCTCTACTCCACGGGGGTCGCGGCCCGGACGCTGCCTAAGAGGCGATGGGCCGCGATCGGCGTCAACTCTCGCGTATCGACCGATCATGGCGACGGAATCAAGGCCGTGCTGCCGCCGCCCCCCGATTTATTGACGGAATTCTATGGTGCGGCGCGCGATGCTGACGCTCCGGCCCGGCTCGCGGCGATCAGGACCTCGGCGGCGCCGGACAGCGAGCGGTTCGGCCCATCGGGGCCGAAGATCTGCCCGCAGGCGAAGGCGCCCTCGACGAGGAGCAGCATGGCGTCGGCGAGACGCTCGGGCGCCTCGGCGCCGATCGTACCGGCGACCTCGGCGAGGCGGGCATGGAGCGCGCGCCTGCCCTCCCGCGCCGCCGCGCGGACGGGATGATCCGCCTCCGGATACTCGGCCACGGCGTTGGAGAGGCCGCAGCCGCGAAATCCCGGCCGGGCGCTGCGCGTCGCGATGCCGTCGACGAAGGCCACGAGGCCGGCCTGCGGATCGTCCGGATGGGCCGCCAGCGCCTCGTCGAGGCGGGAGCGCAGGCGCAGGTCGTAATCCTCCAGGCAGGCGACGACGAGCGCGTCCTTCGAGGCGAAGCCGCGATACAGGCTCGGCTTCGTCACCCCGGCCCGGGCCACGATCTCGTCGACGCCGACGCCGCGAAAGCCGCGGTCGTAGAACAGCTCGCGGGCGGCCGCCCGGATCCGGTCGCCGGCCCGGACGGGTGCGCTGCCGTCATGCCCCTCCGCCATGCTTTCACCCTTGACGATGTTACTGACTGGTACGTAACGTCGTAGCACGATTCGGGGAGGATGTCCCAGCATGAGTTCGACCGTGTCGCCGCGGGGCCTCGCCTCCCCTGCCGCTCCGAGACCGCGGCCCTTCGGCCAGAACTACGCCTTCGTGGTGGTGGGCGTGATCTTCCTGTGCCTGCTCGCGGCGGCGGGCCTGCGGGCCTCGCCCGGCGTGCTGATCCTGCCGCTCGAGCAGGCCTTCGGCTGGAGCCGCGGCACCACCTCCTTCGCCGCCGGGCTCGGCATCTTCCTCTACGGCCTCGTCGGGCCGTTCGCGGCGGCCCTAATGCAGAGCTTCGGCATCCGCCGCACGCTGCTCTGCGCCCTCGCCCTGATGGCGGCCTCGACCGCGCTGAGCGCGCTGATGAGCGAGCCCTGGCACCTCATCGCCACCTGGGGCGTGCTGTCGGGCCTCGGCAGCGGCTGCGTCGCCATCGTGCTCGGCGCCACCGTGGTGAACCGCTGGTTCGCCGTGCGCCGCGGCCTGTTCATGGGGCTGCTGACCGCCAGCACCGCCACCGGCACGCTGGTCTTCCTGCCCGGCCTCGCGGCGATCGCGCAAGCCGGCGGCTGGCAGCCGGTGGTGCTGACCGTCGCCTGCGCGATCGCGGCGCTGATTCCGGTCGTCGCCTGGCTCCTGCCGGAGCGGCCCTCCGACATCGGCCTCACCCCCTACGGCGCGGCGCCGGGCACCGTCTCCGAGCCGCCCCGGCGCGCCAATCCGTTCAAGGCGGCGATCGACGGGCTGGTGCGGGCGAGCGCCAAGGGCGACTTCTGGCTCCTGTTCGGCACGTTCTTCATCTGCGGGCTCACCACCAACGGGCTGGTCGGCACCCACCTGATCTCGTTCTGCGCCGACCAGGGCATCCCGGAGGTGCGGGCCGCGGGGCTGCTCGCGCTGATGGGCGTGTTCGACCTCATCGGCACCACCGGCTCGGGCTGGCTCACCGACCGCTACGACCCGCGCAAGCTCCTGTTCGTCTATTACGGCCTGCGCGGCCTGTCGCTGATGGCCCTGCCCTTCACCGACTTCTCGTTCTACAGCCTGTCGATCTTCGCGGTGTTCTACGGCCTCGACTGGATCGCCACGGTGCCGCCGACGGTGCGGCTCGCCAACGAGGCCTTCGGCGAGCGCGACGCCCCGATCGTGTTCGGCTGGATCGCCGCCGGCCACCAGCTCGGTGCCGCCACCGCCGCCTTCGGCGCCGGCCTGGTGCGCGCCTCGGAGGGCCGCTACCTCGAGGCGTTCCTGGCCGCCGGGCTGACCGCCGTGATGGCCGCGCTGATGTCGCTGATGATCGGCCGGATGCGCCAGGCGGCGCCGGCGGCGGCGTGAGGACCGAGCCGGACGCAGCCCCGAGGGCGCGTCCGGCTTTGCTGATTTCCCGTGCTTTTTCGGGCTTTCCGCGCCTTGCCCTGGCCGGGGCGGCCGGTCTACCCCATCTGATCGGCGGGCCGTGCAGGCCCGCGACGTGAAGGCCGTTCTCCCGAGGTCATCGATGCTCACCGACACTCCCGCGGCCGGCCAGCCCCCCGCGGGCGCCCTGATCAAGGACACCACCACCGCGACCTTCCGCCAGGACGTGATGCAGGAATCCCTGCAGCAGCCGGTGCTGGTCGATTTCTGGGCGCCCTGGTGCGGGCCGTGCAAGCAGCTCACCCCGATCATCGAGAAGGCCGTCAAGGACGCCGGCGGCAAGGTGAAGCTCGTCAAGATGAACATCGACGAGCATCCCCAGATCGCCGGCCAGCTCGGCATCCAGTCGATCCCGGCGGTGATCGCGTTCCAGCGCGGCCAGCCGGTCGACGGCTTCATGGGGGCGCTCCCCGAGGCGCAGATCAAGGCCTTCATCGAGCGCCTGGTCGGCCCGGTGGGCCCGACGGCGATCGAGGATGCGATGGCGGAGGCGCAAGCCGCCGCCGAGGCCGGCGACACCCAGGCCGCCGCCGAGATCTACGCCGCGGTGCTCGGCCAGGAGCCGGGTCATGCCGGCGCCATCGCGGCCCTCGCCCGCCTCCACCTCGATGCCGACGACCTCGAGGGCGCCCGCCGCTTCATCGAGGCCGCGCCGCCCGAGGCCGCCAAGGACCCGGCCATCGCCGCCGTGAAGGCCGCGATCGAGCTCGCCGAGCAGGCGGCGTCGCTCGGCGACCTCGCCGGCTTCCAGCGCCGGATCGAGGCCGACCCCGCTGATTACCAGGCCCGGTTCGACCTCGCGCTCGGCCTCAACGCCAAGGGCCAGCAGCAGGAGGCGGTCGACCAGCTGATCGAGATCGTCCGCCGCGACCGGTCCTGGAACGACGACGGCGCCCGCAAGCAGCTGCTCCAGCTGTTCGAGGCCTGGGGACCGATGGACCCGATGACCATCCGCGGCCGGCGCAAGCTGTCGACCCTGATGTTCTCGTGAGGCCGGCCGGGATGCGTCGCGAACTGCGTCGCGAAGTGCATCCCGGGCGCGGCATTACGCCGGACAGGTATCCACGCCGGAGAGCGGCGCCCTAGATGGCACGCTGTGATCCCGGGCCCGAGACGACGGAGCCCGGGACACCCCTCCGATCCGCGCGGGAGCGACGCCGATGAGCATGAACGTCGCCTACAAGGGGCCGGCCGACTGCCCGACCGAGATCCCGGTCTTTCCCCTCCCCGGGGCTCTGCTGCTGCCGCGGGGCCAGATGCCGCTCAACATCTTCGAGCCGCGCTACCTCGCGATGATCGACGAGGCCCTGCGCACCGACCGCGTGATCGGCATGATCCAGCCGGATTCCGAATCCGGCGAGGCCCCGCTCTCGCCGAAGCTGTTCCGGATCGGCTGCGCCGGCCGCGTCACCCAGTTCGCCGAGACCGGCGACGGCCGCTACCTGATCTCGCTCACCGGCATCGCCCGGTTCCGGATCGAGGAGGAGTTGCCGAACGCCATGGGCTTCCGCCGCTGCAGGGTCACCTTCGCGCCGTTCGAGAGCGACTTCCACGCCCGCGCCGGCGAGGAGGCGGTGGACCGCGCCGGGGTGCTGAAGGCGCTTCGCGATTTCGTCGAGGCCAACGACCTCAAGGTCGACTGGGCCGGGATCGAGGAGGCGCCGAACGAGGCCCTGGTGAATGCGCTCTGCATGATGAGCCCGTTCGGCCCGCGCGAGAAGCAGGCGATGCTGGAGGCGCCCGACCTCAAGACCCGGGCCGAGGTGCTGATCGCCGTGACCGAGATGGAGCTGGTGCGGGCCTCGGGAGCCGAGCCGACGCTGCAATAGGCGGCGCTTTGGGCTAGAGAGCCGCCGGACCCATTCGGAAGGACCACCCGTGAGCGATTCCCCCGCCTCCTTCGAGGCCACCCGCATCGACCCGAAGCTGCTCGAACTCCTGGTCTGCCCCCTGACCAAGGAGCGGCTCGACTACGATTCGGCGCGCCAGGAGCTGATCAGCCGCTCGGCCAAGCTCGCCTACCCGATCCGCGACGGCATCCCGATCATGCTGCCGGAAGAGGCCCGGCCGCTGGCGGATTGAGGCGACGGCGCCGCGCCGACGCGGGATCCCGCGCGGTTTCCCGTCGACAACCGGCAACACGCCCGACAAATCGGCGCGGGCCACGTTGGCGCCCGCCCCGTCCGCGCCTACACCTCGACGGGACGGTTCCCCCAGGGGATCAAAAGGGAACGCGGTGCCGAGAAGCCGCGGCTGCCCCCGCAACTGTGAGCGGCGAGGCCTCCATCACCGATGTCACTGGGTGTCAGCGCCCGGGAAGACGATGGGGGGCGGAGACCCGTAAGCCAGGAGACTTGGTAGGGATGAAGACCTGCCGTCAGCCGTGGTCACATGTGGGACGCGCCGGCCGGGGTGTGCCGGTGCCTCCACGGTGACGTGCCACAGCCCATGAAGGCTCGCCCGTGCCTGTCTCCCGTCTTCCACTCCTCGCGGCGCTCGCCGCGAGCCTGCCAGTCCCCGCCCTCGCCCAGGACGACATCCCCCTCGACCAGATCGAGGTGAAAGCGCCAGTGACCGGCACTCCGGGCGCGGCCAGCGCCAGCTATCCCGGCGGCGTCACCGGCATCGGCGGCGCCTTGCGCCCAGTCGAGTCGGCGAGCGCCGGCATCGTCAGTGGGGCCGTCCTCAACAGCCTGCCCGTCACCCGCCCGGGCGAGGTGCTGGAGGCGGTGCCGGGCCTGATCGTCACCCAGCATTCCGGCGAGGGCAAAGCCAACCAGTTCTTCCTGCGCGGCTTCAACCTCGACCACGGCACCGACATCGCCATCCACGTCGACGGCATGCCGGTGAACATGCGCACCCACGCCCACGGCCAGGGCTACGCCGACCTCAACTTCCTGATCCCCGAGCTCGTCGGCGCGGTGGAGTTCCACAAAGGCCCCTACTTCGTCCGCGACGGCGACTTCGCCTCCGCCGGCTCGGTGCGGATCGACTACCTCGACACGCTCGACCGCAACATCGCGCTGACCACGCTGGGCAGCTTCGGCTTCAGGCGCGGGCTCTCGGCGGCCTCCGTGCCCCTCGGCGCCGGCACCCTGCTCGTCGCCGGCGAGGCGCAGACCTATGACGGGCCCTGGGCGGTGCCGGACCGGCTCGGCAAGCTCAACGGCGTCGCCCGCTACAGCCAGGGCACCGCGACCGACGGATTCGCCGTCACCGGCATGGCCTACTGGGCCAGGTGGAACGCCACCAACCAGATCCCCGAGCGGGCGGTGGCGGAGGGAATCATCGGCCGCTACGGCACCCTCGATCCGACCGATGGCGGCGATACCGGGCGGTTCTCGCTCTCGGGGCGCTGGAGCCAGTCGGATGCCGGCGGCACCACCCGGGCCTCGGCCTACCTGGTCCGCTACCAGATGAACCTCTGGAACGACTTCACGTATTTCCTCAACGATCCGGTCAACGGCGACCAGTTCCGCCAGCGCGACGCCCGGGTGCTCGGCGGCGGCGAAATCTCCCGGACGTTCCAGGGCGACCTGTTCGGGTTCGCCGTGGAGAACGAGATCGGCGTGCAGACCCGCACCGACGACATCCGGGTCGGCCTGTTCAACACCACCGCCCGGCAATACCGCTCGACGGTGCTCGCCGACCGGGTGCTGGAGGCGAGCGCCGCCTTCACTTACGAGAACCGGGTGCGCTGGACCGACTGGCTGCGCACCAGCGTCGGCTTCCGGGCCGACGGCTATTACGCCGACGTCCGCTCCGACACGCCGGCGAATTCGGGCAAAGCCCGCGACGGCATCGTCAATCCGAAGCTCGGCGCGGTGTTCGGGCCATGGGCGGACACCGAGATCTACCTGAATTACGGCGGCGGCTTCCACTCGAACGACGCCCGCGGCGTGACGGCGACGGTCGATCCGGCGAGCCCGCTGTTCACCATCGCCCGCTCGCCGTTCCTCGTGCCCTCGACCGGCTACGAGGTCGGCATCCGCAACCGCTCGATCGCCGGGCTCGAGACCAGCCTCGCCCTGTTCCGCCTCGACTTCGCCTCCGAGAACCTGTTCCAGGGCGATACCGGCACCACCGAACCGAGCCGGCCGACGCGGCGCTTCGGCATCGAGTGGAGCAACCACTACGCCGTCACGCCCTGGCTGCGGCTGGAGGGCGACCTGACCCTCACCAATGCCCGCTTCGCCGACCGCGACCCGATCGGCCGGCGGGTGCCGGAGGCGCCGACCGCCATCGCCTCGGCGGGCGTCAGCTTCGGCGAGGGCCAGGGCTGGTTCGGGACCTTGCGCTTCCGCTACTTCGGGCCGCGGCCCCTGATCGAGGACAACTCGGTGCGCTCGAAGCCGACGGCCCTGCTCAACGGCCGGATCGGCTACGCCTTCGACACCGGCGTGAGCCTCGCCCTCGACGTGCTCAACCTGACGAATGCCCGGGCCGACCAGATCACCTACTATTACGAATCGCGCCTGCCCGGGGAGGCGGCGGGCGTCGCCGACCGGCACTTCCACCCGGTCGAGCCGACGGCCGTGCGGTTGACGCTGGCGGGGCGGTTCTGAGGGCATCCTGCCTCCGGCCGACAGGGGGCCCCTACCCGCGACCTTATCCTGAGGTGCCGGCCGACCGAAGGTCGGTTGGCCTCGACGGAGGCCTCCTTCGAGGCTCGTTTCACTCGCACCTCGGGATGAGGTCGCGGGTGGGAGGGCCTGCACGAAGTCTATCCTAGAGAACCCGACAAATCCCGCCGCATCAACGCGTACACTTTCTCCCGATACGACACCATCTCGACCGTCCGCCAGCCGATCCGGGCGTAGAGCCCCTCCGCGCTGCGCGTGTAGAGCCACAGGGTCGGGATCCCGCGGGCGACCGCCTCCGCCTCCACCGCCGCGACCAGCCGGACGGCGTGACCGCGGCCCCGGGCGTGGGGCGCCACGAAGACGCCGGCGAGCCAGGGCCTCAGGTCGGGTCGCGTGTCGAGGTCGTGGGCGGCGAGGCTCGCCATGCCGACGGGCTCGCCGTCGACCAGGAGCACGAAGGTGCGGGGCAGCGAGGCGGAGGCGGCGCCCACGGCTTCGGCCGCGGTCACCTCCGGGAGGCTGCGGCCCCGGCCCTGCTGGAAGGCCTCCCAGCGCCAGCGCGCGGTGACGGGCACGAGGTCGGGCCGCTCGGTATTGGTGACGATCGCGTGAGGCATCGGACACGGCTCCCCGGACAGGCCGGCCTTCGCCCACCGGGGTCGAGCCCGTCAATGCCAACCTTGCCTCAATGCCATCCTTGGCCGAACCGGCCGGTCGAGTGCATCAGGGTGTGCCCGCATTCGAGGCAGAGGTAGCGGGTCTCGACGCCGCCGCCGAACGCCTCGACCACTGGGGTCGAGGCCACCACCATCAGGCGGGCGTGGGGGCGCTCCTGCCAATGCGCACGCATCTGGCCGCAGCAGGCCCGGCAGGCCGCGTCGTCGGCGCTCATCGACGGTGGCCCGAGGCGGGCCTGGAAACTCTGCTGGGCCATGCGGCGTCGGTCTCGTGCGGTTGAGCCGCATCCGAAACGATCCCGGGACGGATCGCCCGTCGGCCCCGCGGGATCAGCAAGAACGGGACCGGGGGAACGGCGGAAGCGGGCGGGCGGGAGACCGTCCGCTCGGGGTCGAACCATGCGGAAGCTCCGCCGCTCGACCGATACGGCCAAGCCAAACCGGCGTCGCTCCGCCGGTCGGACGATATCACTGTTTCGCGGGATTGCGGCAAGACTGTGCGGGAGGCAGGCTTGGAGGACGGCAGGCTTGGAGGAAGGTAGGCCTGCGTGCACGGAGGGGTCCGCCGGAACCGTGGCGGGAAGCACCGGTTGTCTCGCCGCCGAGGGTGCGAGCCTTCGCAGGGTCGGGGTTCGCGCGGCGGGAGGAGCCGGTTGGTGGGACGTCGCCGGATCGCCGCCTGGCTGGGGGGTGCACTCGTCCTAGCCGCCGCAGGGTTCGCGGCCGCTTCCTGGCGCCCCGCCCTCGCGCCGGGCGGTGCGACGACGGCCGAGACCGCGCCGGAGCTGGTCCGCACGGGCGCGGTGCTCGCGTCGCTCGGCTACTGCGCCTCCTGCCACACTGCGGAGGGCGGCCGGCCCTACGCGGGCGGCCGCGGCATCGGCACGCCGTTCGGCACGATCTACGCCACCAACATCACGCCGGATCCGGAGACGGGCATCGGCCGCTACTCCCTCGCCGCCTTCACCCGGGCGATGCGCGAGGGCGTCGATGCCGAGGGGCGCCATCTCTACCCGGCCTTCCCCTACACCCACTATGCCGCCCTGACCGATCCGGACATCGCCGCCCTCTACGCCTTCACGATGACCCGGGAGCCGGTGCGGCAGGAGGCGACGGCCAACGCCCTCCCCTTCCCGCTCTCCTGGCGCCCGCTCCTCGCCGGCTGGAAGCTGCTCTTCGCGCAAGCTCCCAATATCCCGGCCAAGATCCCGGCCAATATCCCAGCCAAGACCCCGGCGAATCCGCAGCGCGACGCGGAGTGGCATCGCGGCGCCTACCTCGCCGAAGCCCTGAGCCATTGCGGCGCCTGCCACAGCCCGCGCAACCTCCTCGGCGCCGAGGTGCGATCGAAGGCCTATTCCGGGGGCGAGGCCGACGGCTGGTGGGTGCCGCCCCTCGACCGCTCCTCCCCCGCGCCGCTCGCCTGGGACAGGGACAGCCTCGCCCGCTACCTCGCCGAGTGGGATCCGCAACATGGCGGGGCCGCCGGGCCGATGCGCCCGGTCGTCGACGCCCACAAAGCCGTTCCGGCAGGCGAGATCCGGGCGCTCGCGTCCTACGTCGCGACGCTCTACGGCCCCGGCCCCGCCGGCAGCCGCACCGGCCCGGTCGATCGGGCTGTCGCGAGTGACGATCCCGCCCTCGCCCGGGGCGCCGCGACCTATGCGGGCGCCTGCGCGACCTGCCACGAGAGCGGCGGGGGCGCCGCCGGCGGCGTGCCCTACACCACGCCCTCGCTCGGCCACCGCACCACCTTGCGGGCGCCCGACCCGCGCAACCTGATCCTGCTCCTGCGCGACGGCATCGCGCCTCGGGAGCACGCGCCGGGGCCGATCATGCCGGCCTACGGGGCGATGCTGACACCCGCTCAAGTCACCAACCTCGCCGCCTACCTGCGCGCCCGGTTCAGCCCCGACGGGCCGTGGCCGAATCTCGACGCGACGGTGCGGGAGCTGATGCGCGACGCCCCCCGTCCCGGCGCCCGGGCCGAGGCGGGGCATTGAGGAGGAGGCACCGATGCCCACCCTGACGGTGAACGGCCGCACCCAGGCGGTCGAGGCGGCGCCCGAGACCCCGCTCCTCTACGTGCTGCGCGACGAGCTCGGGCTCAACGGCGCCAAGTTCGGCTGCGGGCTGGGCCAGTGCGGCGCCTGCACGGTCGAGGTCGAGGGCCGCGCGGTCCTGTCCTGCCTCACCCCGATCGGCGTGCTGGAGGGCCGGTCCGTCACCACCGTCGAGGGGCTCGGAAGCCCGGAGAATCCAGGTCCGCTCCAGGCCGCCTTCATCGCCGAGAACGCGGCGCAGTGCGGCTACTGCATCGCCGGCATGGTGATGCGGGCCCACGCCCTGCTGCGCGCGGTCCCGCATCCGAGCGAGGCCGAGATCCGCGACGCCATGCGCTTCAATCTCTGCCGCTGCGGCACCCATATGCGGATCCTCGCCGCCGTGCGGCGCGCGGCCGGCGAGCCCGCCACCACGGGGGCGACGCCGTGACCGCCCTCACCCGCCGGACCCTGCTCGTCGGCGGCGCGCTCCTCGTCGGGATCGGGCTGCCGCGACGCGTCGAGGCCGCCTCCCTGCCCGGCAGCCTGGAGGAAGCGCCGCGGATCGACGCCTGGATCCGGATCGGCGAGGACGGCGCCGTGACGGTGCTCACCGGCAAGGCCGAGCTCGGCCAGGGGATCAAGACGGCGCTGATCCAGGTCGCGGCGGAGGAGCTGGGGCTGGACCCCGCCGCCTTGCGCCTCCACACCGCCGATACCGAGCTGACGCCGGACGAGGGCTACACCGCCGGCAGTCACTCGATGCAGGATTCGGCCACGGCGATCCGGCACGCCGCCGCGGCGGCGCGGGCGCTGCTGCTCGCGGCCGCCGGGCGCCGGCTCGGCCTGCCGCCCGCCGCTTTGCAGGTCGAGGGCGGCGCGGTCGCGGGCCCGGACGGGCGGCGCCTCACGCTCGGTGAGATCGCCCAGGAGGTCGCACTCGATACGGCCGTGCCCGAGACGGTCGCGCTGCGGGATCCCGCGGCCTACACGGTGGTCGGCCGGCCGCTGCCGCGGGTCGACATCCCCGCCAAGGTCGGGGGCGGCGCGGCCTACGTGCAGGACATCCGGGCGCCCGGCCTGGTGCATGCGCGGATCCTGCGCCCGCCGCGCCCCGGCGCCCGCCTCGTCGGCCTCGACACGGGGGAGGTCGCCGCCCGTCCCGGGGTGATCCGGGTGCATCGCGATGGCGACTTCGTGGCGGTGGTGGCAGAGCGGGAATACGCCGCCGTGACGGCGATGCGGGCGCTCGCGCGCGTCGCGGTCTGGCAGGGCGGCACGAGCGTGCCGGAGCCCGACGCGCTCTTCACCGACCTCGCGGGCCGGTCGGCGACGCGGACGATCATCCACGAGGCCGGGACCGACGCACCGGTGCCGGCGGGCCGGCGGATCACCGCGCAGTACCGCCGGCGCTACCAGATGCACGGCTCGATCGGCCCGTCCTGCGCGGTGGCCGAGTTCGACGGCGACCGGCTCACCATGTGGTCGCACGCGCAGGGCATGTTCCCCTTGCGCAAGGCGCTCGCCGAGATGCTGTCCCTGCCCGAGGAGCAGGTGCGCTGCATCCATGTCGAGGGCTCGGGCTGCTACGGCCATAACGGCGCCGACGATGCGGCGGGCGACGCGGCCTTGCTGGCCCGCGCCCTCCCCGGCCGGCCGGTACGGGTGCAGTACACCCGCGAGCAGGAGCACCTGTGGGAGCCCTATGGCGGCGCGATGCTGACCGAGGCCTCGGCGGTGCTGAGTCCCGAGGGACGCATCATCGACTGGGACTACGCGGTGCGCAGCCCGACCCACCTCACCCGCCCGCCCGGCGCCGGCCAGCTGCTCTCGGCCCGGATGCTCGAAAAACCCTTCCCGGCTCCGCCCCCGAAGGCGCTGCCGCAGCCGGAGGGCGGCGGCGACCGCAACGCCATCCCGCTCTACCGCTTCCCCAAGGCCCGGGTGGCGCACGACTTCGTCGCCGACATGCCGCTGCGCGTCTCAGCCCTGCGCAGCCTCGGCGCCTACATGAACGTGTTCTCGATCGAGAGCTTCGTCGACGAGCTGGCCGAGGCCGCCGGCGCCGATCCGGTCGCCTTCCGCCTGAACCATCTCGACGACGAGCGGGCGCGGGCCGTGATCGAGGAGGCTGCCGGGCGCTTCGGCTGGGGCCGGACGCTGCCGAAAGGCCGCGGCGCCGGCTTCGCCTTCGCCCGCTACAAGAACCTCGCGGCCTTCTGCGCGCTCGCCGTCGAGGTCGAGGTGGCGCAGGAGAGCGGCCGGGTCCGGCTGGTGCGGGCGCACGCCGCAATCGATGCGGGCCAAGTCGTCAACCCGCACGGCATCCGCGACCAGATCGAGGGCGGGATCATCCAGGCGATGAGCTGGAGCCTGTTCGAGGCGGTGGCGCACGATGCCGAGGGACCGACGAGCCGCGACTGGAGCACCTACCCGATCGCTCGCTTCCCCGACATCCCCGAGCGCCTCGACGTCCACCTGATCGACCGCCCCGGCCAGCCGTTCCTCGGCGCCGGCGAGGTCGCGCAAGGGCCGACCGCCGCGGCCCTCGCCAACGCGATCCGGAACGCCGCGGGGGTGCGCCTGCGCGAATTGCCGATGCGGCCGGAGCTGGTGAAGGCGGCGATCGGGGTGTGACGCCGGAAAACTATTCAGAATAGGGCGCGTCTCCCCTCTCCCGTGTAGGAGAGGGTATCCCGCGCTCCATTTGTTCAGAGTCGTCCAAGCGGAAAGCACTCACGCCGCGACCTGCCGCAGGAAGCGCTCGACCTCGGCGTCGAGTCGCGCGGTCAGCCCGTCGACCTCGCGGGCGGCGGCGTCGACCGTGCCGGCGGCGCCGGCCGTGGTGCGCGCCGCCTCGATCACCGTGGCGAAGTCCCGCGCCATGGCGCGGGAGGCTTCCGCCGCCCCGCCGGCACTGCGGGCGATCTCCTGCGTCGCCGCACCCTGCTGGGTCACCGATGCGGCGATGCCGGCGGTGGTCTCGTCGATGTGGTGCATCCGGGCGCGGATGCGCGCCAGGGTGGCGGCGGTCTCCTCGGTGGCGCCGCGCAGGCCGGCGACCTGCCGGGTGATCTCCTCGGTCGCCTGGGCGGTCTGACCGGCGAGCGCCTTGACCTCGGCGGCGACCACGGCGAAGCCGCGGCCCGCCGCCCCCGCCCGGGCCGCCTCGATCGTCGCGTTGAGCGCGAGGAGGTTGGTCTGCGCGGCGATGGCGTCGATGAGCGCCACGACGTCGCCGATCTGGGCCGAGGCCCGGACCAGCTCGCCGACCCGGCTGTCCGCGGCCTGCGCCTCGACGAGGGTCGAGGCGGTGCTCTCCCGTGCCCGGGCGACCTGGCCGGTGATGTCGCCGACGGAGGCCGACAGCTCCTCGGCGGCGCCCGCCACCGTGGCGACGTTGCCGGCCGCCGCCTCAGACCGGGCGGACGCCGCCACGATCGCGCCCTCGGACGCCTCCGCCTGCGCCGTCATCGCGCCGGCCCGCTCGCTCAAGCCCGCGACGCGCTGGCCGAGGGCCGCGACCAGGGACGCCACCTCGCCCCGGAAGGCCGCCACCGCCGCGTCGCGCGCGGTGCGCCGGCGTTCCGCGGCCTCGCTCCCGAGCCGGCCCTCCTCCTCGAGGGCGAGCGCGCGCCGGCTGGTCTCCCGGAGGGTCTCGACGGCCCTGGCGACGGCACCGATCTCGTCGCCCCGCCCGGCATGGCGGATCGGAGTCTCGAGGTCGCCGGCGGCGAGGCCGGACACCCGCGCGGCGATGTCGACGAGGGGCCGCACGAGGCGGCGGGCCACCAGGGCCGCCACCAGGCAGGCGACGAGAGCGATCATCGCCGCCGCAAGGGTGATGGCGCGCATCGCCGTCGCGTGGGTCGCGTAGGATTCCTCGACCGGCACCCCGACATAGAGGACGCCGTTGACGCGGCCCCTTGCGTCGCGGATCGGCTGGTAGATCGTCTGGAAGGGGCGGCCGAACAGCGTCACCTCGCCGCGAAACGCCTCGCCGCGGCGCAAGGCGCCCTGCGCCGGGCTGTCCGCGGCCAGGGCCGTGCCGATCGCCCGCTCGCCGTTCTCCCGGCGCACCGTCGTCACCCGGCGGATGAAGGCGTCCTTCGCCGAATCGTAGGCGAACACCGTGGCGCTGCCGCCAACGTATGTGACGGCCTCGTCGACCACCGAGGCGTCGGCGAAGTCGGTCAGCGCCGGCGCAGTCACCGCCGTCACCTGCCCGGCCTCGACGGTCACCTTCGCCCCAGGCACCCGGCCGGCGAAGATCAGGGCGAGCGTGCGACCGTTCTGCTGCGCCCGTTCCTGGTCCTGCCGCTGCAGGTCGAGCCAGACCTGCCGCGACGCCGTCATCCACATCGCCGCCGTCGTCATGACGATCGCGCAGGCGACGATCATGACCAGCTTCGCCGTCATCCCGACGCGATTCTTCATATCCCGCTCCTCTGCTTCAGGTAACGGTTATCAGATAAATATTGACGTTTTGTATCGCGTTGTATCGCGGGAAATTGGCCGATACATCGAAAGACAAGGGAATATCAGGCATAATATTGTCGGCCATCGCGAAATGATGGCACAAGAACGACAGCCGACCCGCGACCGCCCGGTCGCAGGTCTCCGAAAATTTTCCTAAGTGTTGGGAATCTCGTCGCCGGGACGAGGTGGGCGCTGTGCGCCTTCCGGTGCTGCCGGAAACTGGCGACCTGGGCAGGACCGGTGCTGCCGTCGTCCCCGCGGCGCGGCAAGTACAACGGGAAACGGCAACAGTATCTCGCCGAGGAGCGTCCCCGGATCGCCCGGTGATTCCATGCCGCGGTCGAAGCGCGCCCGCCGGACGCGGCCTCTCGAGGGCGGGCGGGGCACCTCGGGCCCCGCCTCGGAGAGCTCAGCTCATCCGTCCCGCGCCCCGGGCGCGGGATCATAACCCTTTCCCGCCCGCACCTGTCGGTGCGGCCGGGGATCAAGCCTTCTTCTTCGCCCGCGTCTTGGGGGCGGCCTTGGCAGCCTTGACGGCCGCGGCCGTCTCGGCCGCCTCGGCCTCGCGTGCGAGACGCAGGGCCTTGAGGCGGGCCATGTTGTCGTCGCGGCTGCGCTCCGCACTGGCGAGGTCGGACCAGGCCTGCGCCGCCATCTCGGCCTGCATCTGGGCCCGCGCCGCGCGGGTCTCGGCCTGTCCGCGCGCGGTGCTGTCTTGGGTCGCCATGACGTCATCCCTCTTGCGAGGCGCGGGCGAGCCGCAGCCTCGGAGAGGGCGCCGGGCCGAACGGGCCGCCGTGTGCGGCCCGCCCCCGGCGCCCTCTCCTTATGTAGGGCGCGGCGGACAATTGTCATGCGTTCGGCCCCGACCCGGGCCGGAGACGCCTCAATGGGCGTTCGGCACCTCGTGGTGCCGCGGCTCCTCCTGGTGCGGCTCTTCCTCGTGCCGCGGCGCTTCGGGCGCATCGCCCGCCAGGGCCTCGGCGAAGGGGAATTCCAGCACCACCTCGCCGGCCTCGTCGGTCACCACGAGGCTCGCGGCGAGCAGCCGGTCCTGGTTCCCGCTGTGGCTCATCTTGGGATCGTCCATCATCGCGCGGATGATCGCGCGCGAGGCCTCCCAGGCGTGATCGGGATCGCGCAGTTCTTCACCGTTCAGATCGGTGATCACGTCCTCGCCGATGTGAGTGTTGAAGAAGTAACGGGGCATGGGCAATCCTTCCGGCCGGACATTCGTCCTACCTGCCCTGTTCGTCCCTCCGGGACCAGTCCCCTGATCGGGGGATGCAATGCCGATTTCGACGCGTGTGCCCGATTGGGGATCGAGAATGACGAGTCCCATCGTCGACTCCTGTGCAACGCGCCCCGCCGCCCGGGCCCAGTGAGTCTGCAACTTGTGGCGGAGATGAGGCCTCTCGTGCAATCCAGCGCCGAGTACCCGGGGCGGGCGACGCCGAAAGGCGGCGGGACGCCGGTTCCCCGGCTATCGTCCACTTGCGCCGGGCCTGCGATTCAGCTTTTCTGAACCCGGGAAAGCGACGGAACGCTAGGTCAAGGAATACCGGCGCCGCTCGGCTTCGCCCAAGGGAGCCTCGAAACGTCCGATGCTGTGGCGCATCACGCACTGGAGCCGCAAGCCGTCCACGCCCTTCCTCGTCGGCGGGTTCGACCCGATCTATTATCTCGGCAAGAACCCGGACGTGGCGGCCGAAGGCTGCGACCCCCTCGAGCATTACCTGCATTTCGGCTGGCGCGAGGGGCGGGACCCGTCCGCCGAGTTCAGCACCCGCGGCTACCTCTCGGCCAATCCGGACGTCGAGCGGGCGGGCGTGAACCCGCTGCTCCATTACCGCCAGCACGGACTCGCCGAACGCCGCCGCGGCTGGCAGAAGCCGGGCGCCTGATCCGGCCCCGGCGCTCGAAGCCCGTCAGCTGCCGCGATAGGTGCTGTAGGCGTAGGGCGCGATCAGCAGCGGCACGTGGTAGTGGTCCAAGCCTGGTCGGACCACGAAGCGCACCGGCACCTCGTCCAGGAAATCGCCGGCGCCGGCATCGCGCTGACCGGCGAAATACGCGCCGACCGCGAAGACGATCTCGTAGATGCCGGGCGCCAGCGCCGCGCCGGCGAGCAGCGGCGCGTCGCAGCGCCCGTCCGCGTTGGTGAGGGCCCGGGCGACCTGCTCCCTCGTGCCGCCGGTGAGGCGCCAGAGCTGCACCGCCACTCCGGCGGCCGGGCGGCCATGGGCGGTGTCGAGCACGTGGGTCGTCAGGCGCGGCGTCTCGGGGCTCGCGGTCTCGGGGCTGTTGGGCATCGACATCGCTCGGATCTCCGCTCTCGGCCTCTTGCCTCGATCGCTGGGGGTGCCCGAGGGCTGCCGCTCGGTCAAGCACGGCTTGACCCGTGCCGGCCGGCGCGCCCAGCATGCGGCCCGATCCTGCCGGAGCCCCGCATGGCCACGCTTCTCCTGCGCAACGCCGACCGCCTCGTCACCATGGACGACGACCGGCGCGAGATCGACCACGGCTTCGTGCTGATCGAGGAGAACCGGATCGTCGCGCTCGGCGGGCCCGAGGCGTCGCCGGAGACCGCCGACACGGTGATCGACCTCGCCGGCCACGTGCTGCTGCCCGGCCTCGTGAACACCCATCACCACATGTACCAGTCGCTCACTCGCGCCGTGCCGGCGGCGCAGGACGCGGACCTGTTCGGCTGGCTGAAGGCGCTCTATCCGATCTGGGCCCGGCTCACGCCGGAGATGGTGCGGATCTCGAGCCAGACCGCGATGGCCGAACTGATCCTGTCGGGCTGCACGACGTCGAGCGACCACCTCTACCTCTATCCGAACGGCTGCCGCCTCGACGACAGCATCGAGGCAGCGGACGCGATCGGCCTGCGCTTCCACGCGGCCCGCGGGGCGATGAGCCTCGGCGAGAGCGCCGGCGGCCTGCCGCCCGACGCCCTGGTCGAGGACGAAGCCGCGATCCTCGCCGACACGCGCCGCCTGATCGAGACCTGGCACGACCCGGCGCCGTTCGCGATGCGCCGGATCGTGGTGGCGCCGTGCTCGCCCTTCTCGGTCAGCCCGGGGCTGATGCGGGACGCGGCGGCTTTGGCCCGGGCCTACGGCGTGTCGCTCCACACCCATCTCGCGGAGAACAAGGACGACGTCGCCTACAGCCGCGAACGCTTCGGGATGACGCCGGCCGAGTACGCCGCGGACCTCGGCTGGGTCGGGCCGGACGTCTGGCACGCCCACTGCGTCAAGCTCGACGAGGACGGGATCCAGCTCTTCGCCCGCACCGGCACCGGGGTCGCGCATTGCCCGTGCTCGAACATGCGGCTCGCCTCCGGCATCGCCCCGGTGCCGCGGATGCGCTGCGAGGGCGTGCCCGTCGGCTTCGGCGTCGACGGCTCGGCCTCGAACGATGCCGGCCACCTGCTCGGCGAGGCGCGCCAGGCGATGCTGCTCGCCCGCGTCGGTCACGGCCCCGCAGCGATGACGGCCCGCGAGGCCCTGGAGATCGCGACCCTCGGCGGCGCCCGGGTGCTCGGGCGCGACGATATCGGGGCACTGAAAGTCGGCATGGCCGCCGATTGCGTCGCCTTCGACCTGCGGGGGCTTGGCGTCGCCGGCGCCCTGCACGATCCGGTCGCCGCCCTGGTGTTCTGCGCGCCGCCCGGCGTGAGCGTGAGCGTCATCAACGGGCGGATCGTGGTGCGGGACGGGCACCTGCGGACGCTGGACGTCCGTGCGCTGGCCGAGTGGCACAATGCGCTGAGCCGCCGGCTGGTGCGCGGGGAGTGAGGGGGCCCGACGCTGACGTCGCGGCCTCGGATCCTGTCCGAGGCGCAACCCTCACCGGCCCGGCGCGAAGAACCGCGTGTCGGGACCGATCCGCCCGGTCCGCCGGGCATAGGGGCGAAGCACGGTGACGAGTGCGCCCCACGCCTCACGGCGACGGATGGCGCCGTGCCCCGCGACAACCTGAGCTATGCTCTGCAAGGCAGCCCCCCGCGCAAGATCGCCCAGGGTGCTCGCCGCCTCCCATGATGGTGGCGCGTAACGGCGGACCAGCGCCACGATCACGGCACCTTCGAGCAAGCATGCCGCCAGGACTTGGCCGCCATCACCGAGCATCTTGCCGGTCACTGCGGCAGCCAGCGCGAAGGCGGCGAAACCGGTGCCCAGCACACGGCCGGAGATGGAGGGGCTGGGGATATTTAGACCGGTCTCAGCGACGAGGTGAGCGTGCCAGCCCGCGTGGTCGCGCGTGCCCGCGAAGCGCGTGAGATAGGTCTCGGGGCGGAGGTCGCGATCCGGGTGCCGTAGCAGGATCGCCCGTCGAAGCGCGTAGAAGGCCCTTGCGGTCAGACATGGCAGATCATCGCTTCGCTCGACCATCGGCACATGCGCCCGGACGACCTCGAAGAGATCGCCGACCGTCTCGCACTTTTCAGCCTCGCCTTCGCTGATCGTGATGCCGAACGCACCTTCGACCACCAGAACGATCTCGACATCGTCGTCTGGGTCAATGTCGAGAGAATCGATCATCGTGATCTTTCAGGATACCCTCCAGCCGGAAATTTACCACGCGACCGATCAGGCCGAAAAGCCTCCTTACCGTTAGGGAAAGCGCTGGCGATCATGATCGGTCAGGCCGGTTGTAGGCCCATCAACGCCCGCTCCACCGCCGCCTCGGCATGCAGCACCGTGGTGTCGAAGAGCGGCACCGAGCTGTCCTCCGGCCGCACCAGCAGCATGATCTCGGTGCAGCCGAGGATGACCGCTTGCGCGCCCCGCTCGACGAGCCGGGCGATGACCGCCCGGTAGGCCTCGCGCGAGGCCGGCTTTGCCCGGCCCTGGACCAGTTCCTCGTAGATCACCCGGTGGACCATTGCACGATCGTCGGCGCCCGGCACCAGCACGTCGAGGCCGTGGCGCGCCGCGAGGCGGCCCTTGTAGAAATCCTGCTCCATGGTGAAGGCGGTGCCGAGGAGGCCGATCCGGGACAGGCCGGCGGCGCGGATCCGCTCGGCGGTCGGATCGGCGATATGCAGCAGCGGCAGGCCGATCGCCGCCTGCACCTCGTCGGCCATGCGGTGCATGGTGTTGGTGCAGATCACCACGAAGTCCGCCCCGCCCCGCTCCAAGCGCCGGGCGGCCGCGATCAGTTCGTCGGCCGCCTCGTCCCAGCGCCCGGCATGCTGCAAGGCCTCGATCTCGCCGAAATCGAACGACCACATCAGGCAGCGCGCGGAGCGCAGGCCCCCGAGGCGGGCGCGAACCGTCTCGTTGATGATGCGGTAGTATTCGGCCGAGCTCTCCCAGCTCATCCCGCCGATCAGACCGATGACCTTCTGCTGCATGTCCGGCCTCCTTTCGACGGTGACGCGCCAGGGGGTTACCTGCCGCCGGTCGCCCGGCGGCAGGTCCGTCCCTACTTCGCCAGCGCCGCCAGGATGCGCGCCCAGGAGCGCGTGCCCTTGTGGAAGCTCTGCAGGTCGTACTTCTCGTTCGGCGAGTGCACCCGGTCGTCGTCGAGGCCGAATCCGACCAGCAGGGTGTCGAGGCCCAGCGTGCGCTTGAAGTCGCCGACGATCGGGATCGAGCCGCCCGACCCGATCGTCACCGGGGCCCTCCCCCACTCCTCGGCGAGCGCGCCCTTGGCGGCCTCCAGCGCCGGCATGCCGTGGGGCAGGGCGAGAGCCCGCGAGCCCTTGTGGGTGACGACCTCGGCCTTGCAATCGGCCGGGATGCGCTCCTGGACGAAGGCGCGGAAGTTGCGGTCGAGGGCCTCCGGATCCTGGTCGCCGACGAGGCGGAACGAGATCTTGGCGCTCGCCTTCGCGGCGATCACCGTCTTGGTGCCCTCGCCGGTATAGCCGCCGATGATGCCGTTGGCGTCGCAGGTCGGGCGGGACTGGATCTGCTCGATCAGCATCCGGTCGCGCTCGCCGGCCGGCCGGTTCAGGCCGACGGTGCCGAGGAAGCTCTCCGGGGTCAGGTCGAGGCCGCGCCACTGCTCCAGAACCTCCGCAGGCGTCTCGTGCACGCCGTCGTAGAAGCCCTGCACGGTCACCCGGCCCTGGTCGTCGTGCAGGTCGGCGATGATGCGCGAGAGCACCCGGATCGGATTGGCGGCCGCGCCCCCGAACAGGCCCGAATGCAGGTCGCGGTCGGCGCAAGCGACCGTGACCTCGAAATAGGCGAGCCCCCGCAGGGACGAGGTGATCGCCGGGGTGTCGCGGTCCCACATCCCGGTGTCGCAGACGAGCGCCACATCGGCCTTCAGCTCGTCGCGGTTCGCCGCGACCCACTCGGGCAGGAACTTCGAGCCGTCCTCCTCCGCGCCCTCGATCAGGATCGTGACGCCGACCGGCAACTCGCCGTCGATCGCCTTGAAGGCGCGGCAGGCCTCGACGAAGGTCATCACCTGGCCCTTATCGTCGCAGGCGCCCCGCGCGCTGATGACCTTGCGGCCGTTGGCCAGCACCGCCATGCGCGGCTCGAAGGGCGGCGTCTCCCACTCGTCCAGGGGATCGACCGGCTGCACGTCGTAATGGCCGTAGAACAGCACGTGCGGCGCGCCGGGCTTGGGGTAGTGGCCGAGCACCACCGGATGGCCGCCGGTCTCGCGCAGGGACGTCTCGAAGCCCATGGCGGCGAGGTCGCCCTTCAGCCACTCCGCCGCCTTCCGGCACTCCGCCGCGTAGGCCGGATCGGTCGAGATCGACTGGATGCGCAGGAAGGCGAACAGCCGCTCCAGGGAATTGTCGAGGTCGCGGTCGATGTCGTTGAGGATCCGGTCAAGCGCGGCCATGCGGTGTCTCCGGTCTGGCCGGGCCCCCTGGCCCGGCGCTCACCGCGCCATCACTAGCGCAGCGGACCGGTGGCCAGAAGCCGTCGGGTGCGGGCCACTGGCCGTCTCGGGCGCATGGCGAGCGCAAAGCGGTGGACGGGCTTCCAAGAACCTGCCGGCTCGGCCGTGACTGAAGGCACACCCTCCATGTCATTCCGGGGCCGCGGAGCGGAGCCCGGAATCCAGAACCGCGGGTAATGCAGAATGAAGCGGGAGGCGTTCCGCTCTGTTCTGAATGACCTGAGTCTCTGGATTCCGGGCTCCGCTGCGCGGCCCCGGAATGACGCGGAGGGTGTGAAGGCTGTCGGGCGGATCCGAAGGGCCCGTGAGACGATCACCGGACGACGATCGTCCGGCGATCGATCTCAGTACGTCAGGCCGCCGAGGCCCGGCAGGGCGAGGCCGTTGCCGAAGGCCCAGCGCAGGCCGACCCGGAACTCGTTGGCGGCGATGTCCTTGATGCGGGTGTTCTGGTTGTAGGCGTCGAAACCGGTACGGGCCTTCCCGAGATCGAGATAGCGGTAGCTCGCATCGACGCTCACGCCGGCGCCGATCTCGTAGGAGATGCCCGCCATCGCCGCCCAGGCGAGCCCGATCGCCGTGTGGTTGGCGCGGGGGTCGTAGCCTTGCGCCCCGAGCTTGTAGGTGCCGTCGACGCCGCTGCCGCAGGCGGTGGTGAAGCAGGTCGTGCCGGTCCAGGCATCGTGGAAGCGGTTGCTCGCCATGCCGACGCCGGCGCCGATATAGGGGGTGAAGCCCCACCACGTGCCGAGATCGACGTAGACGTTGAACAGGCCGGTCAGGACGTCGAGCTTGCCGGCCTCGGTGTTGAAGCCCTCGACGAAGTTGGTGCGCGAGGAATAGTCGCGGAAGCGGCTGCGGGTGCGCCCATCGACGGTGACGTCGGCGCGCAGGAAGCTGTTGAAGCGGTAGCCGATGCCGCCGCCATAGCCGTCGGTGTTGCCGAGGCGAAATCCCACGAGCTTGGCGCCCTCGGTACCCGGCAAGGTGTCGTCCTTCGGGTGGCGGAAGTCGCTCATCGTGTAGTCGCCGCGCAGGTACCAGCCGGAGCCGATCTCCACCGGGGCGGCAGGCGGCGGCGGCGGCGGAGGTGGCGGCAGCAGATCGGCGGCGAGCGCGGGCGCGCCGACGAGGCCGAGCCCGAGGGCCGCGACCGGGAGAGAGAGACCGAACCGTGCCATGGGGCGCCCTTTCCTGCCCCATCGGCTCCTGGGCCGGGGCGAATTACGCGAAACTGGGAGTGGGACCATCTGCCCGATCATTGACGTAACGTAATACAATGAGCGGAGACTTAACCCTAACGGTCTGCCGCTGCCGTCTCCGGCGCCGATGCGCCGGAGACGGATCGTGGGTCTCAGTACTTGCGCACCAGCGGCACCATCGGGGGCGGCGGCGGCTCGTAGGCGGCAGCGAGCACCGGCGCGCCGAACATCCAGCGCATGCCGAGCTTGATGTCGTGGGCCTCGATGTCCTTGACCTTGATCGGGGTCAGGGTACTGCCGCAGAAGCAGTTCAGCACGCCGGTGCTGCCCTCGCCGAGGTTGAGGTAACGGTAGGCCAGCTCGAGCTTCAGGTTCGGGGTGACGGCGTAGGACAAGCCGGCGTGCAGAGCCCAGGCGAAGCTCGTCTTCATCTGGGTCTTGTAGGTGCCGCCGCTGATGTTCTGGTAGCCGAACGGCTTCACGTCCGGATAATCCGGGTAGGTATAGCTGCCGGTGATCTGGCTCGTCTCCGACAGGCCGGAGAAGCGGTGGAACGCCGCGCCGACGCCGGCGCCGATGAACGGCGTGACGCCGTAATAGGTGCCGAGATCGGCGTAGCCGTTCACCAGGACGACCGCGGCCGAGTAGTTGCCGTTGGTGGTCTCGTAGGTGGTCTCGTCGTGGTCGCGGCGCAGGCCGGCCTCGTCGTAGGTCGAGTAGGACGACTTGATGCGGTCGTTGGTGCGGAAGCCGCTGGAGAAGCGGTACTCGCCGGTCACGTCGCCGCGCAGCCAGGAATTGAACTGGTAGCCCACGCCGATGCCCGCGAAACCGCCGGCCCCGAGATCGCTGTTGTAGTAGTTGACGACGTCCGGGCTCGGCACGGTCGAGAGCTTCGGCCGGGTGTAGATGCTGGCGCCGACATCGCCGCGCAGGTACCAGCCGCCGCCGAACTCGACCGGCGGGGGCGGCAGCGGCGGGGGCGGAGGCGGCAGGAGGTCGGCGGCGTGAACGAGCCCCGGCGCGGCCACGCTCGCAGCGAGCGTGATGATGCGCGCCAGCGCGAGTGGCTTGCTGCGGCCCATGACGGTTCCTTGTGTGAAGGGCCGCGAGTGGGTCGGGCGGCCGTTCTGGAAGACGTCACGACTGTCGCCGGGTTCGGTAAACCCGCGCTTAACGTTAAGCCTTAGGGCTGAGAAAGTGTTGCAGTTGATTGATTGGGCTGCACCGTCAGACCGTGCCCGAAGATGCGGTCGCGGAATGCGCCAGTCATACGGGCAGCGTCGTCGATCGCTCGCGTTGCGGGTGTAATACGGGGACGGAGGACCTCGCCTCCGTCCCGGTCCGGTCGCGATCAGGCCGCGACCTTGCGCAGGGCCTCGACGACGTCGTCGACCACCCGCACCACGAGGTCGCGGTCGTCGCCCTCGGCCATCACCCGGATCACGGGCTCGGTGCCGGAGGGCCGGATGACGAGGCGCCCGCCCTCGCCCAGGCGCTGCCGCGCGCCCTCGATGGCGGTGACGACGGAATCCTGGCGCAGGGGCTCGCCGCCGGTGCCGTAGCGCACGTTCTTGAGCACCTGCGGCAGCGGGTCGAAGCAATGGCAGACCTCGCTCACCGGGCGCTGCTGGCGCTGGACCACCGACAGCAGCTGAAGCGCCGCCACCAGCCCGTCGCCGGTGGTGGCGTAATCCGACATGATGATGTGGCCGGATTGCTCGCCGCCGAGATTGTAGCCGTGCTCGCGCATGTGCTCCAGCACGTAGCGGTCGCCGACGGCGGTGCGTACCATGCCGAGGCCGAGGCCCCCGAGATAGCGCTCGAGGCCGAGATTCGACATGATGGTGGCGACGATGCCGTTCTTGGACAGGCGGTCGTCCTCCTGCCAGGAGCGGGCGACCACCGCCATCAGCTGGTCGCCGTCGACCCGCTGGCCCTTCTCGTCGACCACCAGCACCCGGTCGGCGTCGCCGTCGAGCGCGATGCCGATATCGGCGCGCAATTCGCGCACCTTGGCGACGAGGGCCTCCGGCGCCGTCGAGCCGACGTCGCGGTTGATGTTGAAGCCGTCCGGCTCGGTGCCGATGGCGATCACCTCGGCGCCGAGCTCCCACAGGGTCTCGGGCGCGACCCGGTAGGCGGCGCCGTTGGCGCAGTCCACCACCACGCGCAGGCCGTCGAGCGTCAGGGTGCGCGGCAGGGTGCGCTTGGCGAACTCGATGTAGCGGGCGTGCACGCTCTCGATGCGCTTGGCCCGGCCGAGGTCGTTGGAGCCGGCGAGCCGCGTGTGCAGGCTCGAATCGATCAGGCGCTCGATCTCGCGCTCGACCTCGTCGGAGAGCTTGAACCCGTCGGGCCCGAAGAGCTTGATGCCGTTATCCTCGAACGGGTTGTGCGAGGCCGAGATCATCACCCCGATATCGGCGCGCATCGAGCGCGTCAGCATCGCGACGGCCGGGGTCGGCATCGGGCCGAGCTGCAGTACGTCCATCCCGACCGAGGTGAACCCGGCAATGAGCGCGGTCTCGATCATGTAGCCCGACAGGCGGGTGTCCTTGCCGATCACGACGCGATGGCGATGGTCCCCGCGCTGGAACACGAGGCCGGCGGCCTGTCCCACCTTGAGCGCGAGTTCCGGCGTGATGACGCCGTTAGCCCGGCCCCGGATGCCGTCGGTCCCGAAATACTTGCGCACGGCTGTGTTCTCCCTGTCCCGTTCCGGGCCATCCCGGCCGCCGGCGAGCGACGCCGCGCAAGGCCGGTGCCGCCACTCGAAACCGCCGTCACATGGCGTCTGGGTTATTTTGAGGCTGCTCTGCAACGACAAGGGGCGGCGGGATCGCTCCCGCCGCCCCTTGTCAACTTCGCCGAGCGGTGTGGATTCCGCGCCGCTCAGGCCTGCGGCTGCGGCTCGTAACCGCCATCGTTCTCCCGCGGCCGGCCGCGGCCCGCGGAGGGGACCGGCGAGCCGCGGCTCGGGTTGGTCGGGTAGTCGCCGGCGTCGCGCACCGGGGGCTTGCCGTCGAGGAGGTCGCGGATCTCGTCGCCGGACAGGGTCTCGTACTCGAGCAGGCCGCGGGCGAGCGCCTCGAGATCCGCCTTGCGCTCGTCGAGGATGCGGCGGGCATCCTGCAGGCCGGCCTCGACCAGGCGGCGGACCTCGGCGTCGATCTTCTGGGCGGTGGCCTCCGACACGTTCTGCTGCCGGTTGACCTGCATGCCGAGGAAGACCTCGTCATTGTTCTCGCCGTAGGCAACGGTGCCGAGCTCAGGGCTGAAGCCCCAGCGGGTGACCATCATGCGGGCGAGACGGGTCGCCTGCTCGATGTCCGACTGGGCGCCGGAGGTGACCTTGTCGTGGCCGAAGATCATCTCCTCGGCGACGCGGCCGCCCATCATGATGGCGAGGCGCGAGGTCATCTGCTCGAAGGACATCGACAGCTTGTCGCGCTCCGGCAGCTGCATGACCATGCCGAGCGCCCGGCCGCGGGGGATGATCGTCGCCTTGTGGACGGGATCGGTCGCCGGGACGTTGAAGGCCACGATGGCGTGGCCGCCCTCGTGATAGGCGGTGAGCCGCTTCTCGTCCTCGGTCATGACGAGGGTGCGCCGCTCGGCGCCCATCATCACCTTGTCCTTGGCGTCCTCGAACTCGTGCATCGTGACGATGCGCTTGCCGCGGCGGGCCGCCAGCAGGGCCGCCTCGTTGACGAGGTTCATCAGGTCGGCGCCCGAGAAGCCGGGAGTGCCGCGGGCGATCACCTTCAGGTCGACGTCGGGCGAGAGCGGCACCTTGCGGACGTGGACGCGCAGGATGCGCTCGCGGCCGATCACGTCCGGGTTCGGCACGATGATCTGGCGGTCGAAGCGGCCGGGACGCAGCAGCGCCGGATCGAGCACGTCGGGGCGGTTGGTCGCCGCGATGATGATGATGCCCTCGTTGGCCTCGAAGCCGTCCATCTCGACGAGGAGCTGGTTGAGGGTCTGCTCGCGCTCGTCGTTGCCGCCGCCCAGGCCCGCGCCGCGGTGGCGACCGACGGCGTCGATCTCGTCGATGAAGATGATGCAGGGGGCGTTCTTCTTCGCCTGGTCGAACATGTCGCGGACGCGGCTGGCGCCGACGCCGACGAACATCTCGACGAAGTCCGACCCCGAGATGGTGAAGAACGGCACGTTGGCCTCGCCCGCGACCGCCCGGGCGATCAGGGTCTTGCCGGTGCCGGGGGGGCCGACCAGCAGCACGCCGCGCGGGATCCGGCCGCCGAGGCGCTGGAACTTCTGCGGGTCGCGCAGGAACTCGACGATCTCCTGCAGGTCCTCCTTGGCCTCGTCGACGCCCGCCACGTCCTCGAAGGTCACGCGGCCATGCGCCTCGGTCAGGAGCTTCGCCTTGGACTTGCCGAAGCCCATGGCCCGGCCAGCGCCCGACTGCATCTGGCGCGACAGGAAGATCCAGGCCCCGATGAACACCAGGATCGGCAGCCAGTTGACCAGCAGCGCGATGAACCACGGCGTGTTGTCGGAGGGCGGACGGGCGGTGATGGTCACGCCCTTGCCCTGGAGCTTCGACACCAGCGACGGATCGTTCGGCGCGTAGGTCGTGAAGGTGCCGCCGCTCGTGTAGGTGCCGCTCACCTCCTGGCCGGAGATGACCACGTTCTGGATGCGGCCCGCCTCGGCGTCGTTCAGGAGCTGGCTGTAGGCGATCTCCCCGCCGCCCGAGCGGTGACCCGGGTTCTGGAACAGGGTCACGAGGGCCAGCACCAGCAGGAAGATGACGACCCACAGGGCGAAATTGCGGAAATTGGGGTTCATCGAAGAGTCAATCCCTGAGGAGCGCGGTACCGGGCGGGCGTGCTGGGTGGGCACCGGCACTCGGACCGCAATGTAGGCACCCGCCCGGTGCTTGCCAAGTAATCGCCCGCGCCTGCGGCGCCGCGCGCGTCCCGGCTCACCCGAACGTCATGACGGGGGCTGTCGGCGCGGCCGCGCTGGGCTGAAAGCCAGCCTGCCGCGACCGGCCGCCAGGAGGAGGCCCGCGAGCGTGCGCCGGCAGGAAGCGCCCGACCGCAGGGCCGGGAGGATCTCGCCCAGCACGATCCGCTCCAGCCGCTCCAGGCGCGGCGGGTAGGGCGAGGCCTCCGCTTGCTTGGCGGCGCCTTGCACGGCCGCGACGGCGAGGCCCACGACCCGCAGGGCCACCGCCTCCGGCAGGGCCGCGAGGCCGGCGCCGTCGAGGACGAGGCACCCCTTCCCGCCCGAAGCGGGCCGGCGGAGATCGCGCAGCGCCGCCCCGGCGGCGTCGCTCAGGGCCGCCTCGTCGCGGCGCAGGCGCCCGGCGAGGCGGGCGAGGCGCTCCGCGGTCAGGCCCTCCTCGGCGAGCAGCGGCAGCAGGCGACGCAGGCGGGCGCGGCCGAAGCGCGGATCGGCGTTGGAGGGGTCGCGCACGAAGGGCCAACCCCTCTCCGCGCAGGTGGCGACGAGCCGGGCCTTCGGGACGCTCAGGAAAGGCCGCCCGAGGGCGAGCCCGTCGAGGGTGCGGGCCGGCGCCATCCCGGACAGGCCGGCGGGACCGGATCCGGCGCAGAGGCGCATCAGCACGGTCTCGGCCTGATCGTCGAGGGTGTGGGCGGTGAGGACGAGATCGGCGCCCGTCTCCCGGGCGAGTTCGGCGAGCAGACGGTAGCGGGCCGCCCGCGCCGCTTCCTGGAGGCGCGCCGTCGGCTTCGGGCCGGTCCAGGCGAGGATCCGGTGCTTGAGGCCGAGCCGGGCGGCGAGGCCCGCGACCCCGTCGGCTTCCGCGGCCGAGCCGGGACGCAGGCCGTGATCGACGGTGGCGACGACGAGGGGGAATCCGCGCCCGGTCCAGGCGGCGCAGCTTTGAGCGAGGGCGGCGCAGCCCATCAGCGCCGTCGAATCGGGTCCGCCGGACACCGCCAGCACGGCGCCCCGGTAAGCCGTACCGGGGCCGATCCAGGGCTCCAGGAGCGCGGCGCTCTCGGCCTGGCCGAGGGGGGTGTCAGGAGACGCCCCGTCCGGGCGGCTCACATCTTGCGTCTCAGAGCCTCTTCGAGTCGGACAGGCGCTCACGCCGCGCAGCGCGCGCGCCGCTGCTCCCGGTCGACGCCCTGCTTCACCGTCGAGGAGGCCTGCGGGAACTTGCGCTCCAGCTCGGCCAGGGTGGCGCAGGCCTGCTCGCGGGCGCCGAGCGCGTTGAGCGAGGCGCCGAGCTTCAGCATCGCGTCAGGCGCCTTGCGCGAGCGGGCGTAGTCGGTCGAGACCTTCAGGAACTGCTCGGCCGCTTCGCGGGTGCGGTTGCGCTGCAGGTAGCTCTCGCCGAGCCAGTAGGTCGCGTCCGGCACCAGGGCGTCGCGGGGATGCGACTGGATGAACTGACGCAGGCTCATCTCGGCCTGCTCGTACTGGCGCTGCAGCACGTAGGCGTAGGCTGTCTCGTAATCCGCCTTCGCATCGCCGCTTCCCGTGGCGGCGACGCTGGCCGAGGGCCGCGGCGCCGCCGCCGGAGCGGTGGCGGCCGGGCGGGACGGCGGGCGCAGGTCCACGGGCTCGCCGTAATCGGGCGTCTCGTCCTCGATCGCCGCGCGGGGTGCGGCGAGGGCGGCGGTGGTGTTCGGGGTCGCGGGAGCGGCCGCCGCGTTGCGCGGCGCCGGCGAGGGCGTGGCGGCGCCCGAGCCCGTCGTACTGCCGAGCGCCTGCGGCCCCCCTCCAAGCGCCTGCGGCGCGCCCGGGGCACCGGGATTCTGGGACGGATCGAAGGCGTCGCTGCGCTTCTGGGGCTTGCCCTGCGGCGTCGCGGCCGCCGGCTTCTGGCCGCCCTTCTGCTCCTGGAAGCGGAACTCGACATCCTCCTGGAACTTGCGCAGCTGCTCCTTGAGCTGGCGGTTCTCGTACTGGAGCGATTCGATCTGGCCCGCCATCTGGCGCGACTGGTTCTCCAGGCGGTTGAGGCGCACCACGAACTCGGCGGCATCCTGAGCCGCGGCCGGGCACGCGGCGGCGAGGGCCAGGCCTGAGACGGCGAGAGGGGCGAGGAGCAGGCGGCGAAGCATGGCGGGGCGCATCACGGCTCGGGTCAGGCGGCAGGTCCGCACTCGGGAGCGCGGGTTAGCAGATGCCGCGGCTCCGGGCAAAAGGGACGGCGCGGTCCGCGCCGTCCACCGGAATCGGGGCGGCCTTCGCCACCCCTTCCTGCTTCGAACGAGGGCGGCCCGCGCCGCTTCCTCCTCGTTGAGAACAGGGCGGCTCGCGCCGCTTCTTCCTCATTGAGAACTGGGCGGCTCGCGCCGCTTCTTCCTTGTTGAGAACAGGGCGGCTCGCGCCGCCCCGGCCTCACGAGCCGGCGCCGCCGTCCAGCACCGTGACGGCGCGGCGGTTCTGCGACCAGCACGAGATGTCGTTGCAGACCGCGACCGGGCGCTCCTTGCCGTAGGAGACGGTGCGCATGCGGTTCGAGCCGATGCCCCGGGAGGCGAGGTAGTCCCGCACCGCCTGCGCGCGGCGGGCGCCGAGGGAGAAGTTGTACTCGCGGGTGCCGCGCTCGTCGGCGTGGCCCTCGATCAGGAACGTGTAGCGCGGGTAGCGCGACAGCCACTGCGCCTGCTTGTCGAGGGTGGCGGTGGCGGTCGGGGTCAGGTCGGTCGAGTCGGACTCGAAGAAGACCCGGTCGCCGATATTGACCACGAAGTCCTGGGCGCTGCCCGGCGTCGCGGGACCGCCGCGGCCGCCCATGCCCCCGGCACCGCCGGCGCCATAGGCCGCCGAGGCGTCGGCGAGGTCGTTGTTGCTCGCGCAGGCCGCCATCGACAGGGCGAGCCCGAGGGCGGCGGTGATCTTGAGCGCGCGCAGGGGCGCGAGCGGCAGCGGCATCGACGTAAAACTCCTCTGGCGGTCTCGAGGAGAGACCGCACCCGGCGAGGCCCGAGCCGCACGAAGAGCCCGGCGACGCCGCTTCACGACACGTGATCGTCCATAGTCCCGGCGGGTTAAGCGAAGGTTCCGTCAACCTTGACGGGGTCCCGCCCCCGGCGGGACCGCGCGGCTCCCGCCGCCCTGAGGCCGAGCCCCGACGACGAGCGCGGGGCGAGCTCCAGACACCGGCAAAATACGGCTACGCTGCGGCGCGGGAGGCCGTCGTCACGCACGCCCGGCCCATGTTGCATTCGCGCAACATCGCGGGATCGCGGTCGTTGACGCTTCGTTAACCAAGACCGCCGACCGTCGCGGGATCGACGATCGAGATTCTCTCACAACCGATGCCCGAGACCCTGCCCCCGCCCTGGACGGCCCAATCGGGTCAGAAACCCTGCGTCCTGATCGTCGAGGACAGCTACATGCTGCTCGAGCTGCTGGTGACGCTCTGCGAGCAGCACGGCGTCGCGACGATGACCGCGTCGAGCGGCGAGGCGGCGCTGACCCTGCTGCGCCAGCACGGTTCGCGGATCGACTGGCTCCTCACCGACATCCGGCTGCCGGGCCTCGTCGACGGCTGGGGCGTGGCCGAGGCCTACCGGCAGATCCAGCCGCACCGGCCGGTGATCTACTCCTCGACCACCGCCAACCTGAGGCACCCGGCGGTGCCGGGCAGCATCTTCGTCACCAAGCCCTTCGTGATCGCCGACATCCTGCACCTCGCCCGGATGATGGCCAACGAGATCGAGGCGTCCCAGACGGAGATTTGCCAGGCCGAGACGCAGCACCAGCTCTGCGCGTGACTCCGCTCACGCTCCCGTCGCGGCCCGCGCCGCCGCCGCGGCCTTGGCGTTGGCGGTCTCCTGGGCGGCGTCGGCCGCGTCGCTGAGGCGAAAATCCTTCGCCCGCGCCTCGCAGCGCGCGCGCAAGGAGTCGAGTTCCTCCTCGGTCAGGTGCTCGATGCCGATATAGGCGTTCTGGGCCGCGCTCGCTCGGATCAGCTCGTCGAGCTTGGCCTGAATCGCCGCCCCGTCGCGGTTCTGGGTGTTCTGGATCAGGAAGACCATCAGGAACGTCACGATCGTCGTGCCGGTGTTGATGATCAGCTGCCAGGTGTCCGAGTAGTGGAACAGCGGGCCGGTCAGCGCCCAGACCACGATCAGGAGCAGGCTGGCCGCGAAGGTGCCCGGACGCCCCGCCGCCCGGGCGACCGCGGCGGCGAAATCCGAGAAGGTGCGGACGTGCGTCGTGGCCATCGTGCCCCCCGTGGCGGTTCGGCCTCCTGGAAGTTTTCCTAATGTTTCCAGGAGGCTCCGGGCTGGTGAGTGCCCGGGTACGAATTCCGATCCGGCGCCCGCGGTTCCCCTCTTGACGTGACGTGCGGCGCGGCGCAGTGACGGGCCGCTCGCGGCGCGCCTTCGCGCGGCAGCATCCCCGGACAACCGCAACCCCATGCCGAGCGACAGTCACAGTCGACCGCCCTTGCCGTCTCCGGCCTGAGGTCCCGCGCGCTTAGCCTCCGAGGCGGCTCACCGCGACCGGCCGGGGACGGCCGGCCGACGCCAGCGCCCCGAAGGTGAGCCATGATCGACACCGTGATCGACGCCCCCGTCGAGCCCGCCGCCCTCGCCGCGCGCCTCGCCGAGGAGAGCGCCCCCGACATCGTCGAGGCGCTGAACCGGGAGGCGCCGGAGGTGGCGGCCGCCATCCTGCTCAGCCTGCCGCACGAGCGCGCCGTCGAGGTGCTGGACCAGCCCGAGCTCGATTGCGCCCCCGACATCATCGAGATGCTGCCGCGCGACCGCGTCGCCTCGTTCCTGTCGGGCATGTCGGCCGACCGGGTCACCGACGTGATCCGGGAGATCGAGGAGCCGGGCCGCTCGGACCTGCGCGCCCGCCTCGACGCCGAGACCCGTGGCGCCGTCGACAAGCTGATCGCCTATCCGGAGGAAAGCGTCGGCTCGATCATGACGACCGAGTTCGTCGCGGTGCCGACGACCTGGACCGTCGGTCTCACCCTCGACTACATCCGCAAGGTCGAGCGGACCCGCGAGACCGTCTACTCGATCTTCGTGCTCGATCCGCGCACCGGAGCGCTGGCCAAGGCGGTGCCGCTGCGCCGCCTGATCACCGGCCACCCGGAGGACAACATCCTGTCGGTGGCGCCGAACCGCCGCCCGGTGGTGGTCTCGGCCGATGCCAGCCGCGACGAGGCGGCGCGCCTGATCTCGAAATACGACCTCCTCGCCGTGCCGGTGGTCGATGCCAGCAACCACGTCGTCGGCATCGTCACCGTCGACGACGTGATCGACGCGATGATCCAGAAGCAGACCGAGGACGTGCAGCGCTTCGGCGGCATGGAGGCGCTCGACGAGCCCTACATGTCGATCAACTTCCTCACCATGATCCGCAAGCGGGCCGGCTGGCTCTGCGTGCTGTTCCTCTCCGAGATGCTCACCGCCAGCGCGATGCAGGGGTTCGAGGGCGAACTGGAGAAGGCCCTTGTCCTGACCCTGTTCATCCCGCTGATCATGAGCTCGGGCGGCAATTCGGGCTCGCAGGCGACCTCGCTGCTGATCCGGGCGCTGGCCCTGCATCAGGTCCGGCTCGGCGACTGGTGGCGGGTGGCGCTCCGCGAGATCCCGGCCGGCCTGACGCTGGGGGCGATCCTCGGCGCGATCGGCGTCGTGCGGATCGTGATCTGGCAGAAGCTCGGCTTCTACGATTACGGCGAGCACTGGTTCCTGGTCGCCGCCACCGTCGGCACGGCGCTGGTCGGCATCGTGCTGTTCGGCTCGCTCACCGGCTCGATGCTGCCCTTCATCCTCCAGCGCGTCGGCTTCGACCCCGCCACCGCCTCGGCCCCGTTCGTCGCGACGCTCGTCGACGTGTCGGGACTGGTGATCTACTTCACCGTGGCGCTGGTGATCCTGAAGGGAACTTTGCTTTAGGGGGTGGGTTGATCGCCCCTCCGACCGTCTCGTGACAACCCTCCGCGTCATCCCGGGGCTCGCCGAAAGGCGAGAACCCGGGATCCATAAACGCTGACGCTTCAGAACAGGTCGGCACGCATTCCGCTCAAGTCGACACCCTCAGCGGCTATGGATCCCGGGTTCCGCTGCGCGGCCCCGGGATGACGCGGAGGGTCCGTCAATGACCTGTTGCGGGATCAAACCCCGGGCTCCCGAAGCGAAGAAGGATGGGTGCGATCCCTACGCCCCGCTGAACAAAAAAAGGGGCGCCCCAAGCGCCCCCTCCCCTCAATCACCCGTGGCTGCTGCCGAGCCGCTCGCGCGGCACCTCCACCGCCGGCGGGACGGCCGCGGGGGCCTCCGCCGCGCCGCGGGTGCGCCAGAGGCTGTAGACGATGCCGGCGGCGAGCAGCACCACGGTGACCACGAGGGCGACCCAGGGCTGGATCTCGACCAGCTCGAACGTGTCCGCCACAACGATCTTCAGGCCGATGAAGATCAGGATCGCGGCGAGCGCCGTCTTCAGGTAGGCGAACCGGTCGACCATCGCCGCCAGCGCGAAGTAGAGCGCGCGAAGGCCGAGGATCGCGAAGATGTTCGAGGTGTAGACCACGTAGGTGTCGGTGGTGATGGCGAAGATCGCCGGGACGCTGTCGACCGCGAAGATCACGTCGGCGCCGTTCACCAGCACCAGCGCGAGCGCCAGCGGGGTCAGCCAGAGCACCGGCTTGCCGGTCTTCGGATCGGGCCGGCGGGTGGTGAAGTTCTGGCCGTCGAGCTCGTCCGTCACCCGCATGTGCTTGCGCATGAAGCCGGTGAAGCGGTCGGCGGACTTGTTCTCGCCCTCCTCCTCGCCGGAAACCAGCATCTTGATGCCGGCATAGATCAGGAAGGCGGCGAAGATCGTCAGCACCCACTCGGCCTGATGGACGAGGGCGGCGCCGAGCCCGATCATCAGGCCGCGCAGCACGATCGCCGCCAGGATGCCCCACAGGAGCACCCGGTGCTGCGCGTTGCGGGGAATACCGAGATAGCCGAAGATCACCGCGATCACGAAGACGTTGTCCATCGACAACGACTTCTCGACCACGAGGCCGGCAAGGTATTCCTGGCCCGCCTGCGGGCCGATGTACCACCAGACCCAGCCGCCGAAGAGGAGGCCGAGGGTGAGGTAGAAGGCGGTGAGGAGCAGGCTCTCCTTCACGCCGATCTCGCGGCTCTTGTCGCGATGCAGGAGACCGAGATCGAGGGCGAGCAGGACGAAGATGACGGCGTGGAAGCCCAGCCACATCCAGATCGGCTTGCCGAGCCACGTCATATACAGAAAATCGACCATCGCGGGACCGTGATGCTTCGAGGAAGAAAGCATCGGCTCCGACATCACGAGCGCGAGAAGCGCAGCTCGCCAGAGGGGCCCGCAGCCGATTGAGTGGACTTATGTCCCCGATGGCGGCGGATCAAGGGCGGCCGGGGCCGACGGCCACGCTCATATTTTCGCGATCCTGCCTCAGCGGCAGGTTGACAGGGAGCCCTGCGTCGCGGCCTTGGGGCGCGCATGACGACACCGAGTGCGCGAGGGGCCGCGACCGTCGCGGTGATCGGGGCCGGGCCCGCGGGGCTCGCCGCCGCCGAGATCCTGGCCGAGGCGGGCCTGCAGGTCACCGTGATCGAGCGGATGCCGTCGCCGGCCCGCAAGCTGCTGATCGCCGGGCGCGGCGGACTCAATCTCACCCACAGCGAGCCGCTGGAGCGCTTCCTCGCCCGCTACGCCCCGCCGGAGCGACGCCTTGACGCAGCGATCCGGGACTTCCCGCCGCAGGCCCTGCGCGACTGGTGCGAGGCCTTGGGCCAACCGACCTTCGTCGGGTCGAGCGGCCGGGTGTTTCCGCAGGCCTTCAAGGCCTCGCCGCTGCTGCGGGCGTGGCTCGCCCGGCTCGACGGGCTCGGCGTGACCTTGCGCACCCGCACCCGCTGGACCGGCTGGGACGCCGACGGCGCGCTGGTTCTGGCGGGCGAGCACGGTCCGGAGCGCGTGACGGTGGACGCGTCGGTGCTGGCGCTCGGCGGCGCGAGCTGGCCGCGGCTCGGCTCCGACGGCGCCTGGGTGCCGGTGCTGGCGGCGGAGGGAATTTCCGTGAGCCCGCTGCGCCCGGCCAATGCGGGCTTCACCGCCGCGTGGTCGCCGGTCTTCGCCGAGCGCTTCGCCGGCGCCCCGCTCAAGCGCATCGCGCTCCGTCTCGGCCCCACACAGGTGCGGGGCGAGGCGGTGATCACGCGCGACGGGATCGAGGGCGGCGCGATCTACGCCCTGTCGCGGCCGATCCGCGAGGCGATCGAAGCGACGGGGGAGGCTGTGGTCGCCCTCGACCTGCGGCCGGACCTCGACGAGGCCGCCCTCGCCCGTCGGCTCGCCGGGGCGCGGCCGAAGGAATCCCGCGCCACGATCCTGCGCAAGGCGGCGTCCTTGAGCCCGCCGGCGTCCGGCCTCCTGCGCGAGGCGGCGCGCGACCTGCCGGCGGAGGCCGGCGCGCTCGCCGCCCTGATCAAGGCGGTGCCGCTGCGGCTCACCGGCCTGCGGCCGATCGAGCGGGCGATCTCCAGCGCCGGGGGCGTCGCCTTCGCGGATCTCGACGCGCGCTTCATGCTGCGCAGCCGGCCCGGCACGTTCCTCGCCGGCGAGATGCTGGACTGGGAAGCGCCGACCGGCGGCTACCTGCTCCAGGCGAGCTTCGCCAGCGGCCGGGCCGCGGCGAAGGGGGTGCTGGAGTGGTTGGGCGGGCGCTGACGGAGCGGCGCTTCGGACTTCCCTCGACAATGTGAAGCCCTCCTCGTCATCCCGGGGCTCGGCTGCGCCGAGCGCCGGGATGACGAGGAGGGTGGGAAAGCCGGTGGTGGAATCAACGAAGACTTACAGCTTCGCGCAGAACCCGACCATGCCCGAGCTGTCCGACGGGCACAAAGCCACGGCCTCGCCGCTCTCGCGGCGGGTGAAGTTCGGGTTGCCCCCGCGCAGGCAATAGGCCGACACGAAGGTCTCGCCCGCGTCGCAGACGAGCTCGCAATGCGGCTTGGCGCAACCGTCGGTGCGCAGCATCCGGAACGGCAGGGCGGCCGTGGCCGTGGCGGCCGTCGCTCCCGCCGATCCGGCCGGCCCCTGCGGCCCTGCCGGCCCTTGCGGCCCGGCGGGACCGGCCTCGCCGCGGGCGCCCGGCTCACCCTTCGGGCCCGCCTCGCCCCGCGGCCCGGGCTCTCCCTTGGGGCCAGCATCTCCCTTCGGTCCTGCCTCGCCCCTGGGCCCCGCATCCCCCTTGGGACCGGGCTCGCCCTTCGGGCCGGGGGGGCCGGCGAGGCCGGCCATGCCCTGCGGCCCGGTCGGGCCCGGCTCGCCCTTCGGGCCCGGGGCGCCGGTGGCACCGCAATTCGCCACCGCGATCTCGCGCGAGGCCTCGCCGGCCTTGAGCGTCGCGACGCAGTTCTGCGGCACGTACGGCACCTTCAGGGTGAAGCGTCCGCGCTTGTCCGAGGTGACCGGGATGTCGTCGTCGAGGGTGACGACCACCCCGGCCTTGCCGACGCTGCCGGAGACGGTCAGGTCGCCGGCCTCGATCCGGGCATCCCAGACCGTGATGGCTTGTTGCGCCGGGGCGGCCGCGCGCCCGCCCGCCGGCGTCTGCGGCTGCGCGAGAGCCGGGCCGGACAGGACGGCACAGGCGGACAGGATCAACGCGGCGCGGAATGGACGCATCGTTCAGCCTCGAGGCGTGATGGACGGCCCGCGCGCAGGGCAGAGGTGGCGGGCGGCGCACCTTGCGGCGCTGTCAAGCTGCGGTCAACTGCGCAGATGCCCGCCGTAAACCACTTGTTAGGCCTCTTCGTCGAGCACGCCCTCGAGAGCGTAATGGCGCACGGTGCGGCGGTTGGCGATCAGCTCGTCGACCGTCGGCTCGCCCTTCAGCGCCCGGGCGATGGCGAGCTTCGTCGCCTCGTAATTGGTGCGGTAGAGATCCCGGCGGTCGAGGTTCGGATCCTCGGGGCAGCGCGGGTCGAGCCAGATCATGATGATCATGCACAGCTCGTCGAGCCCGTCGCGGGGCAGGATGCCCTCGATGATGCAATCGACGATGGCGTCGCCGGTCGCGGCCTGGACCACGCCGCCGAGCAGTTCGACGTAGTCGGCGGTGTGGATCGTCGCCTTGGTGGTCATCATCGTGGCCGGGCGCACCAGCTGGTTGATGTCGCGCACCACGAACATGCGGGTGTGGCCCTGGACCTGCCCCATCATCGAGGCGAAGGCCTGGCCGACCGGACCGCGCACCGAGCCGATCAGCACCTCCGGCATCGCGTCGGTGTACTGGCCCTCGGCGGCCAGCACCGTGGCCTCGCCGGTGCGGAAGACGATCTCGCTCATCTGCGATTCCTCGGTTCGAAGCAGGGGCTTTTCCCGGCGCGGGTCGACCACGGCGGCGGTCGTGCCGTCAACGGCGCCGGACCCATCGACCTGTCCGGAAATTGGTCTATAGGGCCGGTGGTTGGGCCTTTGCGCCCGCGAACAGCTGAAGCGGACGGATGAGCGATCGCGACTGGACCCTGCGGGTGACGCCGACCGAGGCGGGCGTGCGGCTCGAACTCGACCTCGCCGACCTCGACGGCGCGCCGGTGACGGCGGCGATCGCCCTCGACCGGGCCGAGGCGCGCCGCTTCGCCCGGGCGATGCTCGCGGCGGCCGGCGACGCGGCGGAGCGCACCTTCCCGCACCCGCCCCTCGACGGCGAGGATCCTCAGTAGCGGCCCGGAAGGCGCGGCACCTTGGTGCCGGGCTTCTCGATCGGCTCGGCGCAGGAATAGACGAACTCGGTCTGGAGATCGGTGAACACTGTCTCGCCGACGATGGTGCAGGTCTCCCGCGCCGTCTCGCGCAGGTAGCTCGCCGCGGCCTCCGAGAAGCGGCGCCGCCGGGTCAGGGCCGGGTCCTTGCCCTCCAGGCCGCAGCCGGCGACCTCGCGTAAGGAGTTCGAGACGATCAGGACCTTGCGCTGCTGGCGCTGGTCGTAGACCTCGTAGGGGTCGTTGCAGCCGATCGTGACCACCTGCGGCTGAAGGCCGACATAGGTCTTCGAGATGTAGGAGAATTCGGTGCAGCCGGCCGCCGCCACGACGGCGCCCGCCACGGCGACGAGGGCGAGCCTCCCTGGTCCTGTCCGCATCCCCGATCCTTCCCGCATCCTCAAGCCCAGCTTTGAGCCGGGCCGGCGGCGGCGGTCAAGCCCGGGTCAGGGGGTGGGGTCCGGGTCCTCCACCGGGTTCGTCCACGATCCCGATCGAGCCTCCACCCTTTCCCGGACGACTGTAACGAAGTGGAAGGAGATCCGGGATCCAGCATCAAGACTCGCCGCGAAGCGGCTCTGATTGTTGCGCCGCAGCAGACACAAAGACGCTTCGCGACTTCTTGCGCTGGATCCCGGATCTCCTTCCGCTGACGCTTCAGTCGTCCGGGAAAGGGGGCGAGGCGCACGAACGATCCCGGATACTCAGGAATGTGTCACCGTGAGGTCGCCATCCCGAGGACGGGCCGCCCCGGAAGCCAAGCCCCCTACTCCGCCGCCGCCCGATACCGCGCCGTGTCGTAGTTCAGCACCGGCCCGAGCCAGCGCTCGACCTCGGCCACGTCCATTCCCTTGCGGGCAGCGTAATCCTCGACCTGGTCGCGCTCCACCTTGGCGACGCCGAAGTAATGCGCGTCCGGGTGGGCGAGGTAGAGGCCCGAGACCGAGGAGCCCGGCCACATCGCGTAGGATTCGGTGAGCTTGACGCCGATGCGCGGCTCGGCCTGGAGCAGATCGAACAGCGTCGTCTTCTCGGTGTGGTCGGGCTGGGCCGGGTAGCCCGGGGCCGGGCGGATGCCGGCATAGGGCTCGGTGACCAGTTCGGCCGGGCTGTAGGCCTCGTCCGCCGCGTAGGCCCAGAACTCCCGCCGCACCCGCTCGTGCATCCGCTCGGCGAAGGCCTCGGCGATGCGGTCGGCGAGCGCCTTGACCAGGATCGACTTGTAATCGTCGTTCTGGCGCTCGAAGCGCTCGGCGATCCGCACCTCCTCCAGGCCCGCCGTGACGACGAAGCCGCCGACATAGTCCGGGAGCCCGGTCTCGGCCGGCGCCACGAAATCCGACAGGCAGGTATTCGGCCGCCCGTCTCGCTTCGAGAGCTGCTGGCGCAGGCCGTGGAAGGTGGCGAGCGCCTCGGTCCGGCTCTCGCCGGTGAACAGCCGGATGTCGTCGCCGACCGCGTTGGCCGGCCAGAAGCCGATCACCGCCTTCGGGTTGAACCAGCGCTCCTCGACGATCTGGCGCAGCATGGCTTGCGCGTCCTCGAACAGGGCGCGGGCGGCCGGCCCCTGCTCGGGGTCGTCGAGGATCGCCGGATAGCGGCCCTTGAACTCGTAGGTCTGCAGGAAGGGCGTCCAGTCGATGTAGGGGACGAGCTCCGCCACGTCGTAGCTGCGGAACACCCGCGTGCCGGTGAAGGTCGGCTTGACCGGCGTGTACGCCGACCAGTCGGCCTTGAAGGCGTTGGCGCGGGCACGAGCCAGCGGCAGGCGCTGCTTGTCGGCCTCCGAGCGGGCATGGGCCTCGGCGACGCGCTTGTACTCGGCCCGCACCGATTCGATCGTCTGCACCTTGGTGTCGGGCGAGAGCAGGTTCGAGACCACGCCGACGGCGCGGCTCGCATCGGTCACGTAGACCGCCTGGCCCTTGGCGTAGGCCGGGTGGATCTTCACCGCGGTGTGGACCCGGCTCGTCGTCGCCCCGCCGATCAGCAGCGGCACGTCGAAGCCCTCGCGCTCCATCTCGGCCGCGACGTGGACCATCTCGTCCAGGGAGGGCGTGATCAGGCCCGACAGGCCGACGATGTCGACGTTCTCACGCCGCGCGGTATCCAGGATCTTGGCCGCCGGCACCATCACGCCGAGATCGATGATCTCGTAGTTGTTGCAGGCGAGCACGACGCCGACGATGTTCTTGCCGATGTCATGGACGTCGCCCTTGACGGTCGCCATCAGCACCTTGCCGGCGGCCTGCCGCCCGCCGACACCCCCGTTGGCGGCTTTCTCCGCCTCCATGAACGGCATCAGGTAGGCCACCGCCTGCTTCATGACGCGGGCCGACTTCACCACCTGCGGCAGGAACATCTTTCCCGCGCCGAACAGGTCGCCGACCACGTTCATGCCGGCCATGAGCGGGCCCTCGATGACGTGGAGCGGCCGCTCGGCCTTCGCCCGTGCCTCCTCGGTATCGGCCTCGATGTACTCGGTGATGCCGTTGACCAGCGCGTGCTCCAGGCGCTTCTCGACCGGGGCCTCGCGCCAAGCGAGGTCGGCGCCCTTGGCCTGCGCCTGCCCGCCCTCCTTGAAGCGGGCGGCGGCGTCGAGCAGGCGCTCGGTCGCATCGGAACGGCGGTTGAGGACGACGTCCTCGCACAGCTCGCGCAACTCCGCCGGCAGCTCGTCGTAGACCGCGAGCTGGCCGGCATTCACGATGCCCATATCCATGCCGACCTTGATCGCGTGGTACAGGAACACCGCGTGCATCGCCTCGCGCACCGGCTCGTTGCCGCGGAAGGCGAAGGACAGGTTCGAGATGCCGCCCGAGATATGGGCGTGGGGCAGGGTCTCGCGGATGATCCGCGCCGCCTCGATGAAGGCGACGCCGTAGCCGTCATGCTCCTCGATGCCGGTCGCCACCGCGAAGACGTTGGGATCGAAGATGATGTCCTCGGGCGGGAAACCGACCTTCTGGGTGAGGACCTCGTAGGCGCGGGTGCAGATCGCGACCTTGCGCTCCAGCGTGTCGGCCTGGCCCTGCTCGTCGAAGGCCATCACCACCACGGCGGCGCCGTAGGCGCGGCAGATCTTGGCCTCGGCGATGAACTTCTCCTCCCCCTCCTTGAGGGAGATCGAGTTCACGATCGCCTTGCCCTGCACGCATTTGAGGCCGGCCTCGATGACCGGGAATTTCGACGAGTCGATCATCACCGGCACGCGGGCGATGTCGGGCTCGGCGGCGACGAGGTTGAGGAACTCGACCATCGCCTTCTGCGAATCGAGCAGGCCCTCGTCCATGTTGACGTCGATCACCTGGGCACCGGCCGCGACCTGGTCACGGGCCACGTCCAGGGCGGCGGCGTAGTCGCCGTTGGTGACGAGCTTGCGGAAGCGCGCCGAGCCGGTGACGTTGGTGCGCTCGCCGACATTCACGAACGGGATCTCGGGCGTCAGCGTGAACGGCTCCAGGCCCGACAGCCGCATCAGCGGCCTCACGGTCGGCACGCGGCGCGGCGCCTTGCCGGCCACCGCCCCGGCGATGGCGCGGATGTGGTCCGGCGTGGTGCCGCAGCAGCCGCCGACCATGTTGACGAGGCCGCTCTCGGCGAACTCGCCGACGAGCTTGGCCATCGCCTCCGGGCTCTCGTCGTAGAGGCCGAACTCGTTCGGCAGGCCGGCATTCGGATAGGCGCAGACCAGCGTGTCGCAGGTGCGCGACAGCTCGTCGATATGGGCGCGCATCTCGCGGGCGCCGAGCGCGCAGTTGAGCCCGAAGGTCAGCGGCTCGGCGTGGCGCAGCGAGTGCCAGAAGGCCGTCGGGGTCTGGCCCGACAGGGTGCGGCCGGACAGATCCGTGATGGTGCCCGAGATCATGATCGGCAGGCGGATGCCGGTCTCCTCGAAGACCTGCCACGACGCCGCCACCGCCGCCTTGGCGTTCAGCGTGTCGAAGATCGTCTCGATCAGGATCAGCTCGGCGCCGCCGGCGATCAGGCCGCGCACCTGCTCGGCGTAGGCGTCGCAGACCTGATCGAAGGTGACGGCGCGGTAGCCCGGATTGTTGACGTCCGGCGAGATCGACAGGGTGCGGTTCGTCGGGCCGATCGCGCCGGCGACGAAGCGGCGGCGACCGTCCTGCTTCTCCGCCAGCAACGCCGCTTCGCGAGCGAGGCGCGCGCCTTGCGCATTCAATTCGTGGATGATCGGCTCCATGCCGTAATCGGCCTGAGCGATCGTGGTACCCGAGAAGGTGTTCGTCTCGACGACGTCGGCGCCGGCGAGGAAGTAATCGAGGTGGATCTGCCGGATCGCGTCGGGCTGCGTCAGGATCAGGAGGTCGTTGTTGCCCTTCTGGTCATGGGCGTGATCGCGGAACCGATCGCTGCGGAAGTCGGCCTCGGTCAGGCCGAGGCGCTGGATCACCGTGCCCATCGCCCCGTCGAGGACGAGGATCTTCTCCGCCGCGCGCCGGCGCAGGGCGGTCAGGATTTCGGCACCGTCGGCGGGGCGGGGGTCGGTCATCGGGGTGGGGTTCCAGCGAATGTCGGGCAGTGCGGTCGAGACAGAATCAAGCCGGGCCGCGTGATGCGGCCCGGGAAACTTTCGGTGGCGAGGTAGTGGGTCAGGCCGCCGCCTTCTCCGCCGCCGCCGGCGCCGCACGCAAGCCCAGCAGGTGGCAGATCGCGTAGACGAGGTCGGCCCGGTTCATGGTGTAGAAGTGGAAATCGGTGACGCCTCGGTCAACGAGGTCCAGCACCTGCTCGGCGGCCACCGCCGCGGCCACCAGCTTGCGGGTGGCGACGTCGTCCTCCAGCCCCTCGAAGCGGGCGGCGAGCCAGTCCGGCACCGAGGCGCCGGTCCGGCGGGCAAAGTTGGCGGCCTGCTTGAAGTTCTGCACCGGCAGGATGCCGGGGATGATCGGGATGTCGATCCCCCGCGACTGCACCCGGTCGAGGTAGCGGAAGAACAGGTCGTTGTCGAAGAAGAACTGGGTGATGGCGCGGTCGGCGCCGCAATCGACCTTGGCCTTCAGGGCATCGAGGTCCTGGTCGAGGGAGCCGGCCTCGGGGTGGCGCTCGGGATAGGCCGAGACCGAGACCTCGAAGTCGCCGATGCGCTTGATGCCGGCGACGAGGTCGCAGGAGCGCTCGTAGCCGCCCGGATGCGCCGTGTAGGCGGTGCCGACGCCCTCCGCCGGGTCGCCGCGCAGGGCCACGATGTGGCGCACGCCGGCCTCGTGATAGGCCCGCACAACGTCGTCGACCTCGCCCTTGGTCGCCGCCACGCAGGTGAGGTGGGCGGCGGGCTTCAGGTCGGTCTCGCGCACGAGGCGCGACACGGTGTTGTGGGTGCGCTCGCGGGTCGAGCCGCCGGCGCCGTAGGTCACCGAGACGAAGCTGGGGCCCAGCGGCGCCAGGCGCTCGATCGACGACCACAGGGTCGCCTCCATCTCCGGGGTCTTCGGGGGAAGAACTCGAACGAGACCCGGATCGGGCGGCGGCTCTCGCGGCTCGGGCGGAAGGCGGTGGGGTACATCGGCGGCCTCGGGCGAAAAGTCGGAAAGCGGATCTCAAGCGACGGCGCGGTCGGGCAGACCGGCGGCCGCCTCCGGATGATGGGCGAGCCAGAGCGTGACGGTGAGCTGGTGCTCCGCGGCCCCGGAGGGCGCGAGGTGGCGCAGCCGCACGTCGGTCAGCCCGGCCTCGGAGAGCCAGCCGGCGACCTGCTCGGGGGCGAAGCCGAGGCGGCGATGCGCCTCGTCCGCGCGGAGGAATTCGAGGCTGTGGGGCGCGAAATCGACCACCAGCAGGCGACCGCCCGGCGCGACGAGGCGCGCGGCCTCGCGCAGGGCCCGCGCCGGGTCGTCGAGGTAGTGCAGCACCTGGTGGATCAGCACGAGGTCGAAGCTCGCCCGGCCGAAGGGCGGCGCGTGGATGTCGCCCTGGCGCAGGTCGATCCGGGTCAGGCCCTGGCGCTCCAGGTTGGCGCGGGCCACCGACAGCATGGCATGGTTGGCATCCAGCCCCGTGGCCCGGGCGGCCCGGGGCGCGAGCAGGCCGAGCATCCGCCCGGTGCCGGTGCCGAGATCGACGAGGCTGCCGATGGGCCCTCCCCCGAGCACGTCGAGCACCGCCGCCTCGACGGTGGCCTCCGGCACGTGGAGCGAGCGCACCCGGTCCCATTGCGGCGCGAGCCGCGCGAAGAAGTTTTGGGCGGCCTCCGCCCGCTGCGTCCGCACCGCCTGGAGCCGGGCCCGGTCCTCGGAGAGCGGCGGCTCGCCGGCGTCGAGCGCCGCGACGAGGGGCGCCACCAGCCCCGCCGCGCCCTCGCGCAGGCGGAAGAACGCCCAGGCGCCCTCGCGGTGGCGCACCACCAGCCCGGCCTCGACCAGGAGCTTGAGGTGGCGCGAGATCCGCGGCTGCGACTGGCCGAGGATGTCGGTGAGATCGGAGACCGACAATTCGCCCTCGCCGAGCAGCACCAGGATGCGCAGGCGCGTCTCCTCCGCCGCGGCGCGCAGCACGCCCAGAGCGTCGGCGAAGGGGACGGTGGCGGTCATCTCGAGGGGCTCCTCGCCTCCGACTTCAAACATAAAGATATCTTTATGTGAGGAATGGACGGCGCGCAAGCAGTGTTTCGGGGCGGCGCGTGACCGCCACTTGAGCAACCCGCCCGGCGGGGATCGCGGGGTCAGACCGTTGACCGCCCCGGGGCCCCTCCGGTATGTTCCTGCTTCGTTCGGGCTGCCCGCCCGTCCAGGAGCGACCCGCTTCCATGGCGCAGGCCACCTCCGCCGGTCGAGCGTCCGGCCAGTCCTCTTCCGGCAAGACTCTTTCTGGCAAGACTCTCTTCTTCTTCGAGAAGCCCTCGGCGATGCGCCAGGTGCAGCGGTTCTTCCGCTCGCCCAGCACGGTCTGCGTCGCCGCCGAGGGCCATCTCCTGGAGGTGGCCGAGCCCGGGGAGATCCGGCCGGACTGGAAGCCCTGGCGCTTCGACGCGCTGCCAATCGCGATGGAGCGGCTGCCGGTCGCCCCCGGCCACGGCCGCTCGGGCCAGTCGCACGCGCCGAAGCTCGCGGCGATCCGCCAGGCGCTCGACGGGGTCGAGCGGGTGATCATCGCCACCGATCCGGGCCGCGAGGGCTCGATGATCGCCTGGGAGGTGCTGGAGCATCTCGGCTGGCGTGGCCGGGTCGACCGGCTGCGGCTGGGCGCCCTCGACGAGATCTCGATCCGCCGTGCCTTCGGGCTGCTCGCCCGCGAGGACGATTCCGGCGAGCGCGACTACGCCGCCTATCTCGAGGCCCTGTGCCGGCAATACGAGGACTGGCATCTCGGCCTCAACGGCACGCGGGCGGTGTCCCTGCGCCTGCGCCCGCCGGCCTTCCGCGAGCCGTGGCGCTTCGGGGGGGTGCAGACGCCGACGCTCGCCATCCTCGCCGACCTCGAGGAGCGCATCCGGAATTTCGTGCCGCGCGACTTCTACAAGGTTGCACTGCCGGTGACGACCGAGAGCGGCGCCAGCCTGACGCTCTGGCACGCGCCGAAGGACAAGATCTTCGACATCAAGGACGCCGAGGCGATCCGCGACGCGGCCGTGGGCTGGGCCGGCCCGCTCGCGGTGGTGCAGAAGGACGTGCGGCGGGCACCCCCAAGGCTGTTCTCGAAGGACACCCTGGCCCGGGCCTGCGCCAAGCGCTTCGGCTGGGACCCGCAGGTCACGGCGCGCCACGCGCAGGCGCTCTACGACAAGGGGTTCCTGAGCTATCCCCGCACCGAATCGGTGCACCTGCCGGAGTCGCAAGCCAAGGACGCCGGCGCGGTGCTCGCGGCGATCGCCCCCGTCGACAAGGACCTCGCCGCGCACAACCCCGCGACGCCGCAGATCCGCCGCGGGCCGAAGGGCCACTACGTCAAGGATCCGGGCGAGCACCACGCCATCGTGCCGCTGCGCAAGGTGCCCGGGCCGGGCGACGTCGCGCCCGACGCGCAGAAGCTCTGGCTGCTCGTCGCGAAAAACTTCCTCGCCGCTCACATGGCCGACGGGATCGACGCCCGCACCACGGTCACGGCCGACGTCCCGACGCCGCTGGGCGCGAAGCGCTTCGTCATCACCGGCAGCGTGGTGAAGGTGCCGGGCTGGCGCGCCCTCTACGGCACCGAGGCCGACGAGGACGAGGTCGTACCGGGCAAGACCAAGGCCGACGACGAGCCGACCACCGGCCGCCTGCCGCCGGTCCGCGACGGCGAGGCCGGCACCGGCGGGAAGCCGAAGATCGAGACCGCCCGGACCGAGCCGCCGCGGCGCATCACCCGGGGCGAGTTGCCGGTGGTAATGGGCCGGCTGATCGACCAGGTCGAGGATCCGGCCCTCAAGCGGGCGCTGGAGAACCCCGCCAACCCGACCGAACCGAAGGGGCTCGGCACCGCGGCGACCCGCGACGCGGTGCTGCCGAAGCTGATGAAGAGCCATTACGTCACGCTGCTGAAGGGCAAGGATCCGGCGATCACCGTGACGGAGGTCGGCCTCGCCTTCGTCGCCGCGGTGCGCCGGGTTTTTCCGGCCTATGGCGACCCGGTCGGGCGGGCGGTGTTCGAATCGGAGCTGGCCGAGATCGGCCGGGCGACGACGAAGGACGAGGCTCTGCGCCGGGCGAACGCCTTCCGCCAGCGCACCCGCGAGCGGGTCGAGGCGCTGATCGGCGCCGTCTCGGGTGCCGAGCGCCTGGCGGTAGAGGGCGAGGCCCCGCCCCGCGGCGGCCGTGCGCCGACCGCCGCGATGGTGTCGTTCGCGACCTCGCTCGCCGCCCGCAAGGGCATCCCCCTCCCCCCGGAGGCCAAGCGGGATGCCGGCGCCTGCCGGGTCTTCCTCAACACTCATGCCGGACCGAAGATGGCACCCGCTGGCGACGGCGCGCCCCGTCCCCCGACCCCGGCGATGCTGCGCTTCGCCGCCTCGCTCGCCCGGGCCAAGCGCCTGGAGGCGCTGCCGCCCGAGATCGAGACCGATTTCGCCGCCTGCCGCGCCTTCCTCGACGCCCATGCGGGCGGCGACGGCCCGCGCTCCGGCACCCAAGCGGCCCCCGCCCGCGAGGCCGCCACCCGGGAGGGCTCGGCGAAGAAGCCCCGCACCCGCCGTCCGCGCAGCCCGGCGAGTCCGGGCCGCGCCCCCCGCCGTCGCCGGGCGGCGGAGGGGTGAAGGCGACCTGCCGGGCGCCGGCAAACAATCGCCCGCGCGCCCGCACGAGACGGCTGGACAGGCGATCCGAGCGTCTCTATACCCCCGCTCAACGCCGCTGCCCCACGCAGCCGGCGGGCCCGGGTAGCTCAGTTGGTAGAGCATGCGACTGAAAATCGCAGTGTCGGCGGTTCGACTCCGTCCCCGGGCACCACTTCCTCGTCCCTGACGTGAGTGGTGCCGTCCCTGAACGGGGACGATCTCTGGTGCTTGGTCCGTCGCCCTGCGCGGCCGGTGCGCCCGGGTAGCTCAGTTGGTAGAGCATGCGACTGAAAATCGCAGTGTCGGCGGTTCGACTCCGTCCCCGGGCACCATTGTTCCAGAGACATGCTTCAATTTTCCACCGATAGACCCAATCCTGACTTCTTGCTGCGGCGACCGACGGCGGAAGGACAGTTGGCTGATCCTTTTGACCAAGGTGATATTTGCGAAACTCTGCGGCATAGCGCGGGAATGTGACGGCTACCGCTTGATCCAGTTAGATAAAGATTGAGCGAGCCTCTGCGTTCCAGTGTGGCAGGGTTGTCCGAGGAAACGAAGTAGCGCGGGGCTTTCCCCTCCCCCCCTCTGCGGGGGAGGGTGCCCGGCTGCGAGTGCGAAGCACTCGTGCGCCGGGCGGGAGAGGGGCAGGGCGACGCTGATCCAGCTCGCGCCCTACAGAACGGCTCAGCCATATCCGGAAGCGGCGTCCCCTCTCCCGACCCCTGCTGACGCAGGGGCCACCCTCCCCCGCAGAGGGGGGAGGGGAAACCCGCGCCACTCATTTCCCCGGAGAGCCCCTACCCTTGTGGGGAGGGGATGCGTCCGCTTCCAATCTCTGTGCGCTTCGGTCGGATAGGCGCTCAGCGTTTCCTGGAACCCTGCTTCGAGGCCCCTGCATTCACGTCCACGGCGTGAGGGCACAGGTGGGATCGCCGAGATCTGATCGCATCGATCAAACCCGCGGGCTCATCCGGACTGGCCCCACCGAACCGGCGAGCGCCCGCGACGAGGTCGGCGCCGGGAACCGCGCAGCGCGACGCACCGCCCCTTGCCTCCCACGCCCGCCGCCGCCACAACGCCGGCCATGCTCCGCGTGAACGACCTCACCTACCGGATCGGCGACCGCCTGATCCTCGACCAAGCCGGATTCGCCCTGCCCGAGCGGGCGCGGGTCGGGATCGTCGGCCGCAACGGCGCCGGCAAGACCACGCTGTTCCGCATCATCCAGGGCGAGATCCCCACGGAGGGCGGCACGATCGGGCTGCCGAAGGGTACGCGGGTCGGCGGCGTCGCCCAGGAGGCGCCGGCCGGCCCCGAGACCCTGCACGCGGTGGTGCTCGCCGCCGATACCGAGCGGGCGCGGCTGCTCGCCGAGGCCGAGACCGCCGACGGGTTGCGCCGGGCCGAGATCGAGACCCGGCTCGTCGACATCGACGCCCACTCGGCCCCGGCCCGGGCCGCCGCGATCCTGCACGGCCTCGGCTTCGATGCGGAGGCGCAAGGGAGGCCCTGCTCCGACTTCTCCGGCGGCTGGCGGATGCGGGTGGCTCTTGCCGCTGTGCTGTTCTCCGAGCCGGACCTGCTGCTCCTCGACGAGCCGACCAACTACCTCGACATCGAGGGCACGCTCTGGCTCTACGACTACCTCGAGCGCTATCCCCGCACCGCGCTGATCATCAGCCACGACCGGGACCTGCTCGACACCTCCGTCGACCACATCCTCCACCTCGACCGCGGCAAGCTCACGCTCTATCGCGGCGGCTACACCTCCTTCGCCCGCCAGCTCGCCGAGAAGCGCATGCTCCAGGCCAAGGCCCGGGTGAAGCAGGAGGCCGAGCGCGCCCATCTCCAGAGCTTCGTCGACCGCTTCAAGGCCAAGGCCACCAAGGCGCGTCAGGCCCAGTCGCGGATGAAGCGGCTCGCCAAGATGGAGCCGATCGCGGCGCTCATCGAGGACGACGTGCCGGTGATCCACCTGCCGAGCCCGGAGCGCGCCCTCTCCCCGCCCCTCGTCGCGATGGAGCGGGTCCAGGCCGGGTATCCCGACCGCACGGTGCTGACGGGCCTCAACCTGACGCTCGCCCCCGACGACCGGGTGGCGCTGCTGGGCGCCAACGGCAACGGCAAGTCGACCTTCTGCAAGCTCATCGGCGGCCGGCTCGATCCGCTCTCGGGCGAGGTGCGGCGCTGGGGCAAGATGAACGTCGCCTACTTCGCCCAGCACCAGCTCGACGAGCTGCGGCCCGCCGAGAGCGCCTACGCCCACGTGCGCGACCTGATGCCGGACGTGCCGGAGGCGAAGGCCCGCGCCGCGGCCGCCCGCCTCGGCTTTCCCGGCCACAAGGCCGACACCCCGGTCTCGCAGCTCTCCGGCGGCGAGAAGGCGCGGCTGCTGATGGGCCTCGCCGCCTTCAACGGCCCGCACCTCCTGATCCTCGACGAGCCGACCAACCACCTCGACATCGAGAGCCGCCAGGCCCTCGTCGAGGCGATCAACGACTACGAGGGCGCGGTGATCCTGGTGAGCCACGACCGCTTCCTGGTCGAGGCCTGCGCCGACCGGCTCTGGCTCGTCGGCAACGGCACCGTGAAGCCCTTCGACGGCGACATGGACGATTACCGCCGCCTGGTGCTCGCCGGCCCCGAGACGGACGCGGCGAAGAGCCAGGAATCCACCGGCGGCGCCAAGGCGGTGGAGCGCCGCTCCAACGCCGAGCGCCGGGCGGCCCTCGCCCCCTTGCGCCGCAAGCTCGAGGCGGTGGAGGCGCGGATGGCGAAGCTCTCGGCGGCCATCGCCAAGATCGACGCGGCTTTGGCCGACGGCACCGCCTTCCGCACCGACGCCGCCAAGGCCGGCGAACTCGCCCGCATGCGCGCGGAGGCCGCCTCGGCCTTGGGGACCGCGGAGGAGGAATGGCTGATGGTGAGCGGCGAGCTGGAGGCGGACGGGTGACGGGCGCGAGCGGCACGGACGGCTACGCCGCGGAGGCCGAGGCGCTGGTCTCGCGCTACGAGAGCATCGCCTTTTCGGACGTCCACGCGGCGATCCTGCCGCTTCTGCCCGCGCCGCCGGGCCGCGTCCTCGACATCGGGGCCGGGACCGGGCGCGACGCGGCGGGCTTCGCCGCCCTCGGCTACCGGGTGACGGCCGTCGAGCCGACAGTCGAGCTGCGCCGGCGGGCGGTCGCCCTGCATCCCTCGCCGCTGATCGACTGGCTAAATGACGGCCTGCCCGACCTGCCCGCCCTCGCCGGGCGCGGCGCTGCCTTCGACGTCGTGATGCTCACCGCCGTCTGGATGCATCTCGACGCGGCCGAGCGTCGTCGCGCGATGCCGCGCCTCGCCGCTCTGCTGCGGCCCGGCGGCGTGACGGCCCTGTCGCTGCGCCACGGCCCGGTGCCGCCCGGGCGCCGGATGTTCGACGTCTCCGCCGCCGAGACGATCGCGCTGGCCGAGGCGCACGGCCTGCGCTGCATCCTGTGCCGGACGGACGAGGATGCCCAGCTCCGCCGACCCGGCGTGACCTGGGACCGGGTGGCTTTCGTGAGGGACGGCGTCCGTCGGGACATTCCGGGGCTTCACGCGCCCGGAACGATCGCCTAGGGCGTGGCGACGTCCTCGTTCCGGCCCGCATCCCCATGACCACCCCTTCCTACGTCCTCTCCCTCTCCTGCACCAACGTCCCGGGGATCGTGGCCGGCGTCTCGGCCTACCTGTTCGAGGCCGGGTGCAACATCCTCGACGCGCAGCAATTCGACGACGTCGAGACCGGCCGCTTCTTCATGCGGATCGTGTTCAACCCCGTGCAGGGCGAGCCGGGGCGGGATGTCCTCGCCGCGGGCTTCGAGGCGGTCGCCGCGCGCTTCCGTATGGACTGGACCCTGCGCGACCGGGCCGAAAAACGGCGCGTGATGCTGCTCGTCTCGCGCTTCGATCACTGCCTCAACGACCTCCTCTACCGCTGGCGCATCGGCGAGTTGCCGATGGAGGTCTGCGCCGTGGTCTCGAACTACCCGCGCGAGATCTACGGTGCCGCCGACCTTGCCGGCATCCCGTTCCACCACCTGCCGATCACCGCCGACACCAAGCCGCAGCAGGAAGCCGCCCTGTGGCGCCTCGTCGAGGAGACCGGCGCCGAGCTGGTGGTGCTCGCCCGCTACATGCAGATCCTGTCGGACGACCTCGCCCAAAAACTCTCGGGGCGCTGCATCAACATCCACCACTCGTTCCTGCCCGGCTTCAAGGGGGCGAAGCCCTATCACCAGGCGCACGAGCGCGGCGTGAAGCTGATCGGCGCCACCTCGCACCTCGTCACCGGCGACCTCGACGAGGGGCCGATCATCGAGCAGGACGTCGAGCGCATCTCGCACCGCGACACCCCCGACGACCTCGTGCGCAAGGGCCGCGACATCGAGCGCCGGGTGCTGGCCCGCGCCGTGCGCTACGTCCTGGAGGACCGGGTGATCGCCAACGGCCGCAAGACGGTGGTGTTCACCGATTGAGGGCGAGGGGCGGCGCCCGGACGACCTCCTTGGCGCCGCCCGCCCCACCGGGTAAGCCGGGCCCACCCGAGCGGGGAACCGCTCGCCCGACGACCCGGAGCTTGACGACGATGTCCGACCTCACCCTCGACGCCGCCTCGACCATCGTGACCGCCGCCCTGAAGGCCGGCCGCGAGCTGGGGCTCAAGCCCCTGGCGGTGGTGGTGCTGGATGCCCGCGGCGCCCTCAAGGCGGCCGGCGTCGAGGACGGCACCAGCCTCAAGCGGTCCGAGATCGCCACCGGCAAGGCCAACGGCGCGCTGGCGCTCGGCATCGGCTCGCGGGCCATCGCCAAGCGGGCCGAGGAGCAGGCCTATTTCGTCGCCGCGGTGACCCATGTGGCGGGTCCGGCCGGCCTGATCCCGGTGCCGGGCGGCGTGCTGATCAAGCGCGACGGCAAGCTCGTCGGCGCCGTCGGCATCTCGGGCGACACCTCCGACAACGACGAGAAGGCGGCGCTCGCCGGCATCGCGGCCGCCGGGCTCCAGGCCGAGACCGGCGCCTGAGCCGAATGATGCGGCGCCGCGACATCCTTGCGGGTCTCGGCGCCGCGAGCCTGGTGCGCCCGGCCCAAGCCGCCGGTCCTCAAGCCGCCGGCCCCGCCGCCTACCGGCGGGGCAACGGCGCCGATCCCGAGACCCTCGACCCGCACAAGACCTCGACGGTCGCCGAGGCGACGATCCTCCTCGACCTCTACGAGGGCCTGAGCGCCTACGGCCCCGACGGCGCCCTGGTGCCGGGCGCCGCCGCGAGCTGGACCACCTCCGCGGACGGCCTGACCTGGACCTTCCGGTTGCGGCCCGACGGTCGCTGGTCGAACGGCGACCCGGTCGTCGCCGACGATTTCGTCCACGGCTTCCGCCGCATGCTCGACCCGGCGACGGGGGCGAAATACGCGAGCGTGCTGGCGCCGATCCGCAACGCGCAGGACGTCAACCGCGGGGCGATGCCGGTCGACGCGGTCGGGGTCGCCGCGCCGGATCCCGGCACGGTGGTGATCGGGCTCGCGCAGCCGACGCCCTACTTCGTCGAACTGATGGCCCATCAGGCGAGCACGCCCGTCCACCGGCCCTCGCTCGCCCGTTTCGGCGAGGCCTTCACCCGGCCCGGCAACCTCGTGTCGAACGGCGCCTACCTGCTCAAGGATTTCTCGCCGAACGACCGCATCACCGCGGTCCGCAACCCGCATTACCGCGAGGCCGGCCAGGTCGCGATCCCCCAGGTCGAGTACATCCCGACCCCGGACCTCGCCGCCGCGGTGCGCCGCTTCGCCGCCGGCGAGATCGACTCGCTGGAGGACCTGCCCGCCGACCAGGTGAAGTCCCTGAAATCCCGCTTCGGCGAGGCCGTGGTGCTCAACCCCGCCCTCGGCGTGCTGGCGCTGATGGTGAATGTGCGCAAGCGCCCCCTCGACGATGCGCGGGTGCGCCGCGCCCTGTCGCTCGCCCTCGACCGCGAGTTCCTGGCCGAGGCGGTGTGGGGCGACACGATGCTGCCGGCCTATTCCCTGACCCCCGCCGGGCTCGATAACGCGCTGCCGCCGCCGGTGATGCCGGGCCGGGACCTCTCGCCGCTGGAGCGCGAGGATGCGGCGGTCGCGCTCCTGCGCGAGGCCGGCTACGGCCCGGGGGGGAAACCGCTCGCGGTCGAGCTGCGCTACAACATCACCGACAACAACCGGAACACCATGGTGGCGATCGCCGATCTATGGCGCCCGCTCAACGTCGCGACCTCGTTCGCCGCCACCGACGCCAAGACCCATTTCGCTTACTTGCGCGACGGCGGCCCCTTCGACGTCGCCCGGATGAGCTGGCTCGCCGACTATGCCGACCCGCAGAACTTCCTGTTCCTGGTCGAGAGCGACAATGACGGCTTCAATTCCGGCCGTTACGCCAACCCGGCCTACGACGCCCTGATGCGCGACGCCGCCCGCGAGACCGACCTCGAGGCCCGGGCCCGGATCCTCCACCGCGCGGAAGAGCTTTTTCTCGCCGACCTGCCCTGGATCCCGCTGCTGCATTACCGGCACAAGCACCTGATCGGACCGCGCCTGCGCGGCTTCGTGCCCAACCTGCGCGGCGTCTCGCCGACCCGCTGGCTGTCGCTGGCATGATCGCTTACGTCCTGCGCCGCCTCGCCCAGGCCGTCCCGACGCTCTTTCTCGTCGTCACCCTGTCGTTCTTCCTGGTGCGGCTGGCGCCCGGCGGGCCGTTCGACCTGGAGCGGCCGCTGCCGGCCGCCGCGATGGAGAATCTGCGCCGGGTCTACGGCCTCGACCAGCCGCTCCTCGTCCAGTACGGCCGCTACCTCGCCTCCCTGGCTCGGGGCGATCTCGGGCCGTCCTTCTCCGTGCGCGACCTCTCGGTGGCGGAGCTGTTCGCCCGCGGCCTGCCGGTCTCGATGATCCTGGGCGGCTTGGCGCTCGGTCTCTCGCTCCTCCTCGGCACGCTGCTGGGCGGCCTCGCGGCCCTGCGGCGGGGCTCGTGGCTCGACCATGCGGTCACGACGCTCGGTACCTTCGCCCTGACCGTGCCGGGCTTCGTGGTGGCGCCATTGCTCCAGATCGCCTTCGGGCTGTCCCTGCGCTGGCTCCCCGTCGGCGGCTGGGACGGCGGCGCTCCGAAAAACCTCGTCCTGCCGGTCGTTACCCTGGCGCTGCCGCAGGTCGCCGTGGTGGCCCGCCTCGCCCGGGCCGGCCTCGTCGAGGTGTTCGACCGGCCGCACTGGCGCACCCTGCGGGCGCTTGGCCTGCCACCGCGGATCCTGGCGCTCCATGCCCTGCGCGGGGCGGCCCTTCCCGTCGTCTCCTATCTCGGGCCGGCGGCGGCGGGGCTCTTGACCGGCTCGGTGGTGGTCGAGACGGTGTTCGGCCTGCCCGGGGTCGGGCGCTACTTCGTCGACGGGGCGATCAACCGCGACTACACGCTGGTGCTCGGCACGGTGGTGCTGATCGCGGTGTTCGTCCTCGTGCTCAACCTCCTGTCCGACCTCGCCTGCGCCCTCATCGACCCCCGCCTGAGGGATTTCGGGTGAGTGCCGGCACGGCCTTCGCCGATGCCTCGCTCCTCGCCCGCGCCCGAAGGCGCCTCGTCGGTGACCGCCTGGCACGGGCGAGCGCGGCCGTGCTGCTCCTCGTGGCCCTCGCCTGCACCCTCGGCCCGTTCCTCACCGGACACCCCTACGACCGGCTCTACTACGACTATCCCGGCACCCCGCCCTCGCTCGCGCTCTACCCTAAGGCGGACGCCGTGCGCCCGGCCCTCGACCGGCTCGCCTTCCGCATGCGGATGCGGGCCGAGGACGTGTCGGTGACTCCCGACGCGGTCCGCCTGACGCTCGCCTCCGACAAGCCCGTGGACCCGCGGGTGCTCACCTTCTTCTCCCGCTCCGACACCTTCGGGGAGGCCCGCATCCTCGCCCGCTCCGAGGACGGGCGCCGGCTCACCGTGGACGCCCCGTTGCGCGCCTTGCGCTTCCTCGCCGGCACCGACGCGCTCGGGCGCGACCTCCTCACCCGCACCCTCGTCGCCGGGTGCCTGTCCCTGGCGCTCGGCCTGACGGCGACCGCGGTGGCGCTCGGCATCGGCGTCGTCTACGGCGCGCTCGCCGGCACCCTCGGCGGGCGGGTCGATGCGGCGATGATGCGCCTCGTCGACATCCTGTACTCGCTGCCCTTCGTGTTCTTCGTCATCATGCTGGTGGTGTTCTTCGGCCGCTCGGTGGCGCTGATCTTCGTCGCGGTCGGCGCCGTCGAGTGGCTCGACATGGCCCGCATCGTGCGGGCCGAGGCGCAAGCCATCCGACGGCGCGACTACGTCAGGGCGGCGGAGGCGCTCGGCCTCTCGACGGCGGCGATCCTGCGCCGGCACGTCGTGCCGAACCTGCTCGGGCCCGTCGTCGCCTTCGCGGCCCTGATGGTGCCCCGGGTGATCCTGCTCGAGAGCTTCCTGTCGTTCCTGGGGCTCGGCGTGCAGGAGCCGGCGACGAGCTGGGGCGTGCTGATCGCCGACGGCGCCCGCAGCCTCGAGACCGCGCCGTGGATGCTGGTGGTGCCGGCCGGCTTCCTGGTCGTCACCCTCGTTGCCCTGACGCTGCTCGGCGAACGCCTGCGCGACGCCCTCGACCCGCGGGAGGCGGCATGAACCCGGGACGCCCGAGCCTCCTGTCCCTGCACGGCCTGACCGTGCGCTACCCGGAAGCCGGCGTCACGGCGCTCGACGGCCTCGACATCGACCTCGCCCGCGGCGAGACCCTGGCCCTCGTCGGCGAATCGGGCTCGGGCAAGAGCCAGGTTGCTCTCGCCGTCATGGGCCTCCTGCCGCCGCAGGCCCGGGTGACGGGCTCGGTGCGGTTCGACGGCACCGAGCTGACGACGCTTCCTCGCCCGGCCCTCGACCGGATCCGCGGCGCCCGCATCGGCCTGGTGTTCCAGGAGCCGATGACCGCCCTCGACCCGCTCTTCTCGATCGGCCACCAGATCGCCCTGCCCCTGCGGGCCCATCGCGGCATGGGCCGGCGCGAGGCTGAAGGGCGGGCGCGGGAACTCCTCGACCTCGTGGGCCTGCGCGACGCCGGCGCGCGCCTCACGGCCTATCCGCACGAACTCTCGGGCGGCGAGCGCCAGCGGGTGATGATCGCGATGGCGCTCGCCGGCGAGCCCGACCTCCTCATCGCCGACGAGCCGACCACGGCCCTCGACGTCACCGTCCAGGCGCAGATCCTGGCGCTGCTGGCCGACCTGAAGCAGCGCCTCGGGCTCGCGCTCCTGTTCATCACCCACGACCTGCGGCTGGTGCGCCGCATCGCCGAGCGCACCGCGGTTCTGCGCGCCGGCCGCCTCGTCGAGGCCGGGCCGACGGCGGAGCTGTTTCGCGCCCCGCGGGCGCCCGAGACCCGCGACCTCCTCGGCGCCGAGCCCGCCGGCCGGAAGGCGCCGGTGCCCGACACGGCCCCGGTGGTGCTGGAGGCGCGGGGCGTGTCGGTCGCCTATCCGGGACGGCGGCGATTCCTGCGGGCGGCGGCGCCGCGCCTCGCGGTCTCCGGCATCGACCTCACCCTGCGGGCCGGCCAGACCCTCGGCATCGTCGGCGAATCGGGCTCGGGCAAGTCGAGCCTCGGCCGGGCGCTGATCCGCCTCGAACCCGCCGCCCACGGCCTGGTACGGTTCGAGGACCGCGACCTCACGGCGCTCGACCGCGCCGCCTTGCGGCCCCTGCGCCGCGGCTTCCAGCCGGTGTTCCAGGACCCGATGGGCTCGCTCTCGCCCCGCCTCACCGCCGGCGAGATCGTCGCGGAGGGCCTGCGGGTGCACGAGCCTCATCTGAGCGCGGCCGAGCGCGACGCCCGGGCGGCGGCGGCCTTCGCCGAGGTGCGCCTCGATCCCGCCTGGCGCCACCGCTTCCCGCACGCCTTCTCGGGCGGTCAGCGCCAGCGCATCGCCATCGCCCGGGCCCTGGCCCTACGCCCGCGCCTCGTCGTCCTCGACGAGCCGACCTCGGCCCTCGACCGCACCGTGCAACGCGACATCGTCGCCCTGCTGCGCGAGCTCCAGGCGGCGCACGGCCTCGCCTACCTGTTCATCTCCCACGACCTCGCGGTGGTCCGGGCCCTCGCCGACACGGTGCTGGTGCTGCGGAACGGCCGCGTGGTCGAGCGCGGCCCGACCGCCGCCGTGCTGGAGCGCCCGCGCGAGGCCTATACCCGGGACCTCGTCGCCGCGGCCGATCTCGACGGCGGTCTCGCGCAGGCGTGAGCCCTCCCGAGCCTTGACCCTCCCGGAGGCACGCGCCACTTCGCGGCTTCCGAAGGGGCATTCCTGGAGACGAAAAGACTCATGCGCTCTGCGCTCGCCCTCACGCTGCTCGCGCTCACCGCCGCGATCCCGGCCGCCGCCCAGCCGGCGCCGAAGGGCCCGCCTCCGAAGGCGCCGCCGCCGAAGGAGACGCCGCAGCCCGATCCGGCCGCCGCGATGCTCTTCCCCTGCCGCACGCCGGAGGAGACCTGCTACGTCGGCGTGGTCAAGGGCGGCAAGGTCACGGTGCTGTTCACCAACGACCGCAAGGCCGACGAGATCGCCGGCAAGCCGATGGCGGTCGCCGGCGACGGGCTCGACCTCGCCAAGACCGAGAACCGGACCGTGATGCTCGTCGGCACCTACGACCCGAAGGACGGCCTGACCAAGGCCGAGGTGGTCGACGTCGCGAGCCCCCTCGTCGCCTTCGCGCTGAAATCCACCATCGGCGGCGGCGAGGCCGACGAGGGCGGCGACGAGCCTCCGACCCCGCCGCCGCCAGCGCCGCGCAAGAAGTGAGGCGGGCGCCCATCACCGGATAAGGCGCGGATGGAATCTTCCCCCCACGGAACTCGGGCTTGCCGGAGATCCGCATCCACCTGCCCATGTCGGCCAAGCCCGACTTGGATCGGCGGAGGGTGGCCTGCGAAGCAGGCCGGGAGTGGGAAAGAGCGACGCTCATCCAGTTCGCGGCCTTCGTGACGGCCGCGATCTCTCCGGAAGCGGGTTCTCCTCTCCCTGCCCCTGCTGGAGGCGGGGGCCAACCCTCCCCCGTGGAGGGGAAGGGCTCAAGTTGTGCTCGCCCCCGACAACTCGGTTGATGTACTAAAACATTAGTGCTTCAATGCGCGCGTCAACAGGCCACCCCCGGGTGGCCGCGGAGCGGCGAAGCCGTCCGGCGCGGTGGGGAGGAGCGGACGCGGGCGGTACAGCCTGCGAAGGCCGGACTTCCCGGATCGTCCCCGGCCGCGCCCCCGACCGGAGAGCAACGATGCCCCTGAGCCCCGAGACCCGCGCGACGCTGAAATCCGTCAGCACCGCGACCCTGGCCACCGCCCTGTACAAGCGCGGCTTGCGCAACCAGTTCATCCAGGACGTGCGCCCCCTCAACCCGAATGCCGGGACGATGGTCGGCGAGGCCTACACCCTGCGCTACATCCCGGCCCGCGAGGACTTGAACACGCTCGCGGTGTTCCGTGATCCCACCCACCCGCAGCGCGTCGCCGTCGACCAGTGCCCCGAGGGTGCGGTGCTGGTGATGGACAGCCGCAAGAACCCGCGCGCGGCCTCCGCCGGGGCGATCCTGGTAACGCGGCTGATGAAGCGCGGCGCGGCGGGCGTCGTCACCGATGGCGGCTTTCGCGATTCGCCCGAGATCGGCGCCCTGCCCTTCCCGGCCTACCACAACCGCCCCTCCGCGCCGACCAACCTGACCCTGCACCAGGCCCTCGACATCAACGTGCCGATCGGTTGCGGCGACGTCGCGGTGTGGCCCGGCGACGTGGTGGTGGGCGACGCCGAGGGCGTGATCGTGATCCCGGCGAACATCGCCGACGAGGTCGCGGCGGAAGCGGCCGAGATGACGGTGTTCGAGGATTTCGTGCTGGAGGAGGTCCAGAACGGCCGCGCCGTGATCGGCCTCTATCCGCTGATCGACGAGCAGGCCAAGGCCGATTTCGCGGCCTGGCGGCAGAAGACCGGCCGCTGAGCCGGACCCCTCACACCATCATCCCGACGAGCAGCACCGCCACCATCGTGGCGGTGGCGCCGAGCGCCGCGGCCCACAAGCCGGCCTCGGCGGCGCTGCCCCGGCGCACGTTGTCGTTGGCCGCCGGCGGCAAGGTCCGCGGGAAGCGGCGCCACTTGCGCAGGTGCGACGGCGCCGACGCGATCATGTGCGGCAGGGGAGCGACGGCGTTGTGGCGGCACGACATGGGTTGGGCGCTCCAAGCGGGGAGGCTCGCGCGGTGGATCTCCCCTCGACCCCGGCCACGACCTTTGCGGAAGGGGTCAGGAACAGAACGCCGGTCCCGGCCCGTCGATCCGTCGCCGGCGCAAATTCCATTCCGTGTTCCTTAAAGGAAGGCTCAGGCTGCCGCCTGAGCCGTCCCGCATTGCGGGCGGGACGGCGAGGCGGCGTCCGGGGAGCGGTCCGCGATCAGGCCCTGTCCGCCCGCTCCCGATCGAGAAGCGCCCGCTTGCGGTCGACGCCCCAGCGGTAGCCCGAGAGGCTGCCGTCCTGCCGTACCACCCGGTGGCAGGGAATCGCCACCGCGATCGGGTTGGCGCCGCAGGCGAGCGCGACCGCCCGGGCCGCCGCGGGCGCGCCGATCGCCTGGGCGACCTCCGCGTACGTCGCGGTGCGCCCGGGCGGGATCGCCCGCAGGGCCTGCCACACCCGCTGCTGGAAGGCGGTGCCGCCGATGTCGAGCGGCAGGGCCGTGCCCTGGCCGGGCGCCTCGACGAGACCGACGGCCTGCGCCACCACGGCCTCGAACTCGTGGTCGCCGCCGGTCAGGGCCGCCTTCGGAAAGCGGTCCTGGAGGTCGCGCAGCAGGGCGTCGGGATCGTCGCCGAGGAGGATCGCGCACACGCCGGTCTCCGTTGCCGCCACGAGGACGTGGCCGAGCGAGCAGGCGCCGACCGCGAAGCGGATCGCCGCCCCCTCCCCGCCCCGGCGATAGGCCGTGGGCGTCATGCCGAGGCGTGCCGGCGCGGCGGCGTAGAACCGGCTCGCCGCGCCGTAGCCGGCCTCGAAGATCGCCGCGGTCACCGTCCCACCCTGGCGCAACCCCTCCGCCGCCCGCGCCGCGCGATGCGCCGCGCCGTAGGCCCGCGGCGTCACCCCGGTGACCTGCTTGAATACCCGGTGGAAGTGGTAGGGGCTCAAGGACGCCGCCGCCGCGAGGTCGGCGAGCGCCGGCGGCGTCTCCGCCGCCTCGATGAGCCGGCAGGCCCGGGCCACCGCCTCGGCCTGGCGATCGGCCAGGCTCGCCTCGTTCGGCCGGCAGCGCCGGCAGGCCCGGAAGCCCGCGCGCTCCGCCGCCGCGCAGGTCGGGTGAAAGCTGACATTGTCCGGCCGGGCTGGGCGGGCGGCGCAGCTCGGCCGGCAATACACGCCGGTGCTGCGCACCGCGTAGACGAAGAGGCCGTCCGCCGCCCGGTCGCGGCGGGCGATGGCGGCGAAGCGCGCCGCGTCGTCGAGGGACGGGGCGCTGCCCGGGGCCGCGCCAATACTCGCGCTCACAGCCGCGAGGTCGGTCTCCGGGTTGCGCATGACGTCTGCCTCCCTGTCTGGCGATGGCGCCATCCTCGCCCGGCTCGGCCCGCCCGCGCATCCCGGCGCTTGCTGCCGAATTCCGCGCAGGATTCCGTCCGCGTCTTGCCACAGGTTTACTCCGG